>JAFGPI010000209.1 GCA_016926065.1 Candidatus Krumholzibacteriota bacterium | reverse complement strand
CATCCGGGGTAATCCGGCGATCGCCTTTTTTAACCGAGTGGGGAAAGGAAATCCGGTGTTTAGACATTTCATGAAAATCTTCGTGCGCTCATTCCGTTCCAATATTCTTATCAATCTCCTCAACCTGCTGGGTCTCTCCGTGGGCCTGTCCGCCTGTATGCTCATCATCATCTTTCTGCACCACGAATTCAGCTACGATGCTTTCCAGGAAAAGGGCGACCGTATAGTACGGGTATATACCGATCAGAAGGTGGGAGAGGGGCAGGAGATAAGGATCCCCGGCACTTCCTATCCGGTGGCGGAGGGTCTGGCCCGGGAGATCGGGGGCATCGAAAATTTCGTGCGTTTCCGCTTCAGCGGAGGCTCCCGGCCGGTCTACGTGGAGGATAAGATATTCTACGAGGAACATCTGGCGTGGGCCGATTCAACCCTCTTCGATATATTCAGCTACCGGCTCGTCCAGGGCGACCCCCGGTCGGTCCTCTCCACCCGGGAGAGCGTGGTCCTTTCCAACTCCACCGCCCGGAAATTCTTCGGCGAAGCCGATCCGGTGGGACGGCGCATCCGGTTGAACAGCGACCGCTTCTACACGGTGACCGGGGTGATGGAGGATATCCCCCAGCCCTCGCACCTGCCCTCCTTTCCCATGATCTTCTCCCTGGTATCCCTGGATATCCCCGGGGCCGATTACTGGGTGGGGCGGTCCATGTACGGAAGCTACCTCCTTCTCCGGGAGGGACAGACCGCGGCCGGAGTGCAACCGGTGGCGGACCGGGTCTACCGGGAACATGCCGGGGAATTGCTGGAGACCCTCAGCGCCGAGTGCAGCGTTACCCTCCAGCCGTTAAAAGAGATCCATTTCGATAACAGCTTCGATTTCCAATTTGATTATCAACCCACCATCACCTATCGCAAGATCACCGTTTTCGCCCTGCTGGCGGTCTTCATCCTCCTCATCGCCGCCGTCAGCTTCATCAACCTGGCCACCGCCCGCAGCGGCGAGCGGGCCCGGCAGGTCGGCATCAGCAAGGCCATCGGCGCTTCCCGCAACTCTCTGGTGGGACAGTTCCTGGGCGAGTTCGTGATCACCTCCCTGGCTGCCCTGGTCCTATCCTTCCTGCTGGTGCAGCTGCTCCTGCCCTTCTTCGGCGGCCTGGTGGGGCGCTCCCTGGAGGCCGGCTATTCGGCCCATCCCCTGCTACCGGCCGTCTTCATCGGCCTGGCGGTCCTGGTAGGGGTGCTGGCCGGATTGTACCCGGCCTTCTTTCTCACTTCCTTCGAGCCCTGCGACACCATCCGCGGAAAGGTCACGCCCGGCGCGAAGGCTTCGCCGCTGCGCCCCGTGCTCATAGTCTTTCAGTTCGTCCTTTCCATCCTGCTGGTGCTCTGCACCCTGACGGTGGTGGTGCAGCTTGGATATATGGACGGCCGCGATCCCGGCTTCGACCGCGAGCACCTGCTGGTACTCACCGTCGGCCCCGATATGACCCGGGAGGATTGCGAACTGGTCAAAAACGAAGCCCTGCGGCATCCGGGGATAATCGCCGGCACCCTGGCCTCCTATCTTCCCACCCTGGGACACATGGAGTATACCTACCGGGTGCCCGAGCCGGTGAACTGCGAGATGCTGATGTCACGGATGATGACCGTGGACGCCTCCTTTATCGAGACCATGGGGATGGAACTGGTCGCGGGACGCAATTTCAGTCAGGCCGAAGGGGGGGATATCAGTCGCTCGGTCATAATAAACGAGGCCGCCGCCCGGACCCTCGGATATCCCGACCCGGTGGGGAGGCTTCTCGACGCCAATCCCGGCAAGGGAGAAGAGAACTACAAGCCGGTCACCATCATCGGCATGGTGAAGGATATCAATTTCGAGTCCTTTCATCACCCCATATTGCCCATGGTGCTCGCGGGGAGCGATAGCCGGCCGGCGAGGATCGCCTTCCGGCTGCATCCCGGCAATGTGCCGGAGGCCATCGAGCATATCCGGACGATATGGCAGCATAACTACCCCGGGGCGCCTTTCCGGTACTCCTTCCTGGACGATAACTTCGCCTCCCTCTATGCTTCGGAGATCCGGCTGCGCAAGCTTTTCGGATTTTTCGCCCTGCTGGCGGTTATCATTTCCTATGCCGGGCTGCTGGCCCTGATCGCCTTCTCCACCGAAAGGCGGGTGCGGGAGATCGGTATCCGCAAGGTCATGGGAGCCTCGCTCGGCAACCTGCTTTTCCTCTTCTCCCGTGAATACATCATCCTGGTGGTGATCGCCAACCTGATCGCCTGGCCCCTGGCCGGCTGGGCCATGAGCCGCTGGCTGAACAACTTCGCCTACCCGGCTCCTTTCGCCTGGTACCTCTATCCGCTTACGGGGCTGCTGGCCCTGTTTCTGGCGCTGCTCACCGCCGGATCCTATGCCTGGAAGGCCTGCCGGAGCGATCCGGTTAAATCGCTGCGGGAGGAGTGAGGAGACTCTCCCGGATCAGTTTCACCATGGCCTCGGCCCGGGCCTGCCAGCTGCTCCGCCGGGCGAAATCCCGCAATCTATCCCGGTCCGCCCCCTTCTCCAGGGCCATCCGTATCTGCTCGATGAATCCCTCGCGGGTGTCGGCCAGGTAGATAAAATCGGCCAGTTGATCCATCTCGGGGGCGAAGCGGTAGGTCACCACCGGTTTTTCCGCCGCGGCGTACTCGTAGAGCTTGTTGGGGTCGGCCATGCGCATCAGCTCACTCATCTGCAGGGGGATCAAGCAGACATCCAGGGCGCCGATATAGGCCCCCAGCCTCTCGTGGGGCAGCACCCCGAGATAGAAGATATTCCCCCTCTTTTCGCTCAGCGCGTCCAGCTCCTCCCGGCGGGGCTCGAAGAGGGGGCCGAACAGCACCAGGGAGGCCTGGGGAAAGGCGGCGGCGATCCGATCCAGCAGTTCCATGTCGAACCAGGGGGCAATGGCGCCCGAGTAGCCGAGGAGGGGGCGGCGCAGGTTCTTCATCTCCGCCGGAATGCCCGCGGCCAGGGCCTCCCGGAATAGGTCGTAGTCTACACCGTTACCTATATAGCGTACATTTTCCACCCCCAGGCGGCGCAGTTTTTCCACCAGACCCGGACTTACCGCCGTCACCACGTCGGAGTCGCGGGAGAGCTTGTGGAAGTACTTTTCCGCCCAGGAGGGGGCCAGGGGAAATTCCATCGGATCGTCGTTGCAGTCGTAGAGCATCAGTTTCCGGGGGAGGCGGGGCAGGATGGCGGAGTAGTAGATGTTGGAGACGAAGAGCACCCGGTCTTTTCCGGCAAAGCCGGTGAGCAGCAGCAGGACCTTCACCCACAGCAGGATCACCAGGTTCCACAGGCACCGGCAAGGGGGCAGCGAGAAGAACCATCGCAGAAACCGCTGGGGAAAATTCTTGAATACCGGCACGCAGACATGGGTGATCCGCCCGTCCTGGCGGGGAATAAAATTATTCGGTTTCCCCGCCACCACGCTGGAGAGGAAGAGCACCTTCCAATCCTCCGGGAAACGGCCTATCAGCTGCTGCTTGCGGGTTCTGACGTAGCGCCACTGGATCTCGGAAAAGCATACTACTTTCAATGATGACCCGATCCTTCTTATCCGTAAAACTCTTTAATCTTCGCGATCACGTAATCCTGCTCTTCCCGGGGAAGCTCGGCGTAAACGGGAAGGGCCAGGGTCTCCCGGGCCGCTTTTTCGGCCTGGGGCAGATCCCCCTCTTTTCCCCCGAGGTATTTAAAGCACTTCTGCAGGTGCAGCGGCACCGGGTAGTATATTTCGCATCCGATCCCCGCCTCCTGGAGGTGCCGTTTCAGGCCGTCACGATCCCGGGCGCGGATCACGTACTGGTTGTAGATGCTGGTATTTCCGGGGGCGATATGGGGCACGGTCACTTCCCCCAGGCGGCTCAACGCGCCGTCATAGTAGGCCGCGTTTTCCCTTCTCTTTTCGCTCCACCCATCCAGGTATTTCAGCTTGACCAGGAGAACGGCGGCCTGGAGTGCGTCCAGCCGGCTGTTGATGCCCACTTCATCGTGATAGTACCTTTCCCGGCCTCCGT
>JAFGPI010000208.1 GCA_016926065.1 Candidatus Krumholzibacteriota bacterium | reverse complement strand
CTCTAGTTTTATCGAAATCTTTGTCTTTATCCTTATCTTGTTTAAAGATTTCCAATTCCTTCTTTAACTCCTCACTACTAATATATAATAAATCGTTTTTTTCTTTCAATACTTTATTTTCTTCCAGCACTTCATTTTTTTCCCGCTGCAGCTTCTCGATCAACGCGGCTGCCCTAAGTATTTTATCTTCAAGCGCTTCCAGCCCTGAAATAGTGGTGCTCCCCATTTCCATCTCCTATTCGGTTCGCAGCGAAACCTGCAGTTTCTTTTGTAGATTATCGAGAATTCTATCAATTATGCCGTCTACCACCTTATCATCCAGAGTGTTTTCCGGGGACCGGAATCCCAGGCGGAAGGTGTAACTCCTTTTACCTTCCCCCAGATGATCGCCTCGATAGTAGTCAAAAAGCCTAATAAATTCAAGATGTTTGGAGCTTTTCTTGATAACCGTTCTAATGTCCGAAAAGGTGATCCTATCTGATGAAATAACACAAAGATCCCTTTTCACCCCCGGGTAGGGGCTTATATAGCTGAAACGGGTCGGACTGAAACCCTGTACCGGGAAAAGGTCCATGAATATGATATAATAAAAAACCGGGAGATCGATTTCGTACCGGCCCGCTATACGGCTGGGAATCATCCCGCATTCCGCGAATTTCTCGTTATTGATCAGGATGGAGCATATATGATCCGGCTCCCTCTCCTTCTGCCTGACGAATTCGATATCGGAATAATTGTTGAGCTTTCTGAATAGCGCCTCCATTTCCCCTTTCATATCGAAAAAGTCGAAGGATCGCTGTTTTTGCGCCCAATTCAGGGGGGCAGTCTTCCCGGTAAAGATGCCGCACAGATGCAGTTGTTCCTCCGGGAGTCCCTGGCTATCATCGATCCGTAGAAAAACCTTTGCCATCTCGAAGATCCTCATTCCCTCCCGGTCCGGCACCGGGTGCCGTCCGATTACCTTCAGCATTCCGGGTAAAAGGGAGGTTCTCATCACGGACTGGGAAATGGTAAGGGGATTTTCCAGCTTTACCGGATTGCCGCGCGGATCCCTCCGGCTCCATTCGAACCTGGTTATATCCTGGGGATCCATGAAGGAAGAAGTGATAACTTCCGTGTAGCCGCGGGAGGCCAGGTAAAAACAGATATCCTCGTTCCTTCTGTCCGCGACGGAAATACTGGCGAATAAGCTGTTCTTCCTCTCTTCCTCCCGTCCTATATTCTCGTATCCATAGACTCTGGAAGTTTCCTCGATCAGGTCGATTTCTTCCTTGAGGTCCCGGCGAAAGGTGGGTACCGCGGTCACCACTGTTTCGCCCGCTTCCCTCGATTCGAGTCCCAGGCGATCCAGCAGTTCCACCAGATCGTCGGCGGCCAGCTGGGTGCCCATGATACGATTGGCCTGAGCCACCCGCAATTCTATGCGCCGGGTTTCCAGGGCGCTGTTATCCATCAGGTTATCGGCATAATGGAGCGATGGTTGGCCGGCTCCGGTTTCCTTGATCAACCAGCAGGCCCGTTCCAGGGCTTCCACCGTAACGCCGATGTCGGCTTCCCGTTCAAAACGGTAGGATGCTTCGGTGTCCATTTTCAAGCACTGGCGGGAACGGCGGATCGCCCGGGGGCCGAAAGTCGCGCTTTCCAGCAGTATCCGTTTGGTGCCGGGATTGATTTCGGATTCCTGCCCCCCCATCACTCCGGCCACCCCTTGGGGCCTTTCCCCGTCCGTGATCAACAGCACGTTATCGTTAAGTTGCCGCTCCGTACCGTCCAGGGTTACGATTTTTTCATCCGGGCGGGCCCTCCTCACCAGGATGGAATCCTGCGACAGCCGGTCGCGATCGAACGCATGCAGGGGTTGCCCCGTTTCCATCAAGACGAAGTTGGTTATATCGACGATATTGCTTATCGGTTTCAAGCCCACCGCCAGGAGCAGTTCCTGCATCCATTCCGGGGAGGGCTTGATTTCCACTTGATCTATGAAAGCGGCCGAATAGCGGGGGCAATCGTTTCCGTTCTCTATCCGTATGGAGAAATCTTCACCCCGTTCCAGTTTCAAGAGCTCCGGAAATCTCAGTTCACGGTTGTACAGGGCGGCGATCTCCCGGGCTATCCCGAAATGGCAGAGCAGGTCGGGGCGGTTGGGAGTGATCTCGATATCCAGGAGAATGTCGCTATGGCCCAGCCGGCCGTCCAGGCTCTCCCCCGGCGTCAGGGTGAAGTCCAGCTCGATGATTCCCGAGGCGTCATCACCGATTCCCAGCTCGGTTTCCGAGCAGATCATCCCTTCCGATACCTCACCGCGCAGTTTCGCCTTCTTGATTTTAAAACCGCCGGCCAGCACGGCGCCGATCTCCGCCACCGCCACGCTCAAACCGGCCCGCACGTTGGGAGCGCCGCAGACTATATGGAGAGGTTTGTCCCGGCCGGCGTCGACCGTGCAGACACTGAGCCGGTCCGCCGCCGGATGCCTATTGCAGGTGAGCACCTTCCCCCACACCACTCCGGAAAAATCAGGACCCTTGGTCTCGACCGATTCCACGTTCAATCCGAACATGGTGAGATCGTGCGCCAGCACGGCCGCTGATTCCTCAATATCCACATACCTCTTCAACCAGTTTAAACTTACCTTCAATCCTGAACCTCCGACACTGGACCGTTCCAGAACTGGCTGAGAAAGCGGATATCGTTGTTGAGCAGGCGCCGGATATCGTCGATGCCGTACTTGAGCATGGCGATCCTGTCTATTCCCATGCCGAAAGCGAAGCCGGTAACGGAGTCGGGAGCGTAACCGGCGTATTTAAAAACGTTGGGATGGACCATTCCGGCTCCCATGATTTCAATCCACCCGGTTTTCTGGCATATGGGACAACCTTCTCCCTTGCAGGCGAAGCAGGTCATATCGACTTCCGCGCTCGGTTCGGTAAAGGGGAAAAAATGGGGGCGGAAGCGTACTCGGGCGTTGGAACCGAAAAGAGCGTGGACGAAATAGGTGACATCGTTTCGCAGATCGGCCAGGGACACGTTTTTATCCACGTACAATCCTTCCATTTGGAGGAATTCGGCCGCGTGCGAGGGATCCGGTGTCTCGTTGCGGTAGACGCGACCGGGAGAAATAATCCTCAGTGGGGGCTTATGCTTTTCCATGTAGCGAACCTGCACGGGGGAGGTTTGCGTCCGGAGCAGGATGTCGCGATTCACGTAAAAGGTGTCCTGGGTGTCCCGCGAGGGGTGTTCCGGCGGGAAATTCAGGGCTTCAAAATTATAGTAATCTAGCTCGACCTCGGGCCCCTCGGCCAGGGAATAGCCCATTCCGTAGAATATGGCCTTTATCTCCCGCAATACTTTATGGAGTACGTGCGGGCCGCCCTCCCAGCAAGAGCGCCCCGGCAAAGAAGGATCTCCGGGGTAGGGCTCCTCATCCCCTCCGCCGTCCGCTATTTCATTCTTGCGGAATTCAATTAAGGTATTGATCCTTTGCTTGATGGCGTTAATCTGATTTCCGATGGCGGGACGCTGCGCCGGGGGCAATTTCCCGATGGAACGCAGGGCTAGGGTCAGTATTCCCTTTCTCCCCAGAAAACCTATCCGCACCTCCTCCAGGGATTCATTGTCCGGAGCGGTGTTTATTTTCGAGGTGGCGGTTTTTTCTATTTCTTCCAGTTTAGAACTGTCAATTCCCTCACTTTGCATTAAAGAGCTTCCTTTGCGATCTCTGCCAGCTTGGAAAAACCTTCCGCGTCGTTTACGGCAATCTCCGACAACATCTTCCGGTTAATCTCGATATCCGATTTCTTCAAGCCGTTGATAAAACGGTTGTAGGTCAATCCGTTCATGCGGGCGGCGGCATTGATACGGGCGATCCAGAGCTTGCGAAAATCCCGTTTTCTAACCCGGCGGTCCCGGTAGGCATAGGCTAAAGCCCGGTTTACGGCCTCCTGGGCGCTGCGATAGAGTGTGCCGCGCCCGCCGGTAAAGCCCTTGGCTTGTTTCAACACCTTCTTTTTTCTCTTGAGTGAAGCCACACTGTGTTTTGTTCTTGGCATACTAGTATGCCTCCTCTGTATAAAAAGCTCACTTGGCCGGGCTGCTACTATATGCCCAGCATCCTTTTAATTCTTCTAGAATCGGACTTGGCGGCCACAGTCTGCTGGCGCAGTTTTCTTTTACGCTTGCTGCTCTTTTTTGTCAGGATATGGCTGGCATACGCCTTTTTCCTTTTGATCTTGCCGTTTGCCGTCAGCCGAAATCTCTTCGCCGCGCCTCGATTAGTTTTTATTTTTGGCATCCTCATCACCCCCCCCTTTTTTTACGCTTTTTTCGGATCGAGGGCCCATTATCATGGAAATAATCTTGCCGGTCCGCACCGCTTCGTTTTCAATGGAAGCGACCGGCTCGAATTCCCCGGCGATCCTCTGTAAAATCTCGTATCCTTTTTCCATATGATCCATTTCCCGGCCGCGGAAGATGACCGTGAATTTCACTTTATCCCGGTTAAGAAGAAATTTTTCCGCGTTCCTCATTTTGAACTGATAGTCGTGTTCCTCGATCTTGGGCCGGATTTTTATTTCCTTCAAGTGAGTAACATGCTGCTTTTTCCTGGATTCGCGTGCTTTCTTGCTCAATTCGTACTTGTACTTACCGAAATCCATTATCTTGCAGACGGGCGGCCTGACATTGGGAGCTATCTCCACCAGGTCGAATCCACGTTCCTCGGCGATCCTCCTCGCTTCCGCCGTGTCCATCACCCCCAGCTGTTCCCCCTTGTCATCAATTACCCTTACCTCGGAGATGCGGATCATCTCATTTATCCTGGTCCGCTTATCCTTCTTTTTCTCTTTGGGCTTTCCTTTAATCTGTTCACCTCCTGTATAAACGAGAATAACGAGTAGACGTTCCATCTCCCCGTTAAGCATGGATTAAGATGAAACCCTACTGATACATTTAAGACCGCAAGGTGAGGAGCTTTCGCTCCTGCTTCATTCAAACTCGCCAAATTTCCCTAAATATTATGTTTTCTTGCCTATTTCGTCAACTACTTCTTCAATAAAAAGGTCCAGTTTTTTCACTCCCAGCCGACCTTTGGATTTGGAACGGATATCCAGGGTCCCCGCCTGTGTCTCCTTATCCCCGCAAACGGCCATGTAGTAGACCTTCTGTAATTCACTTTCCCGGATCTTGTAGCCCAGTTTTTCCTCGCGGAAATCCCCTTCTGCCCTGATCCCGGCGGCCCGCATTTTTCCCACGCACTCCCGAGCGTAGCCGTGGTGCTCTTTTCCCACCGGCAGGACCCTGACCTGCTCCGGGGACAGCCACAGGGGAAAGGCCCCGGCGTAATGTTCGGTCAGGGTTCCGATGAATCGCTCGATCGATCCCAGCAGGGCCCGGTGGATCATGTAGACGTATTCCTTCTGGCCCTCTTTATTGATGTAGGTCACGTCGAATCTGCGCGGCAGGTTGAAATCGAATTGAATGGTGGTGGCCTGCCATCCGCGGCCGATGGCGTCGATCAGCTTGAGGTCGATCTTGGGTCCGTAAAAAACCGCCTCCCCGGGTATCTTCTTGAAGGGAATGTTACGGTTTTCGATCGTTTTGAGCAGGGCCTCCTCGGCCATGATCCAGTCTTCCTCGGAGCCGGCGTATTTTTCCATGTTCTGCGGATCGTGGGCGCTCAGCTCGACCTGGTAATCCTTGAATCCGAAGGTGGTCAATAGCTTGTGGGCCAGGTTGAAGCAGCGGGATACCTCTTCCTCCATTTGCTCCGGGGTGCAGAAGATGTGCGCGTCGTCCTGGGTGAATCCCCTTACCCGCAGCAGCCCGTGCAGCGTGCCCGAGCGTTCGTTGCGGTACACGGTGCCCAGCTCGGCGTAGCGGATGGGAAGATCACGGTAGCTGTGCAGCTTATTCTTGTAGATCAGGATATGCCCGGGACAGTTCATCGGTTTTAGGACGAACTCCTGGTCCTCATCGTCCCGGATGAGGAACATGTTTTCCTTGTAGTAGTCGTAGTGGCCGGAGGTTTTCCATAATCCGCTCTTGGCTATATGGGGGGTTAAGATCATCTGGTAGCCGTCCTTGCGGTGCTCCTCTATCCAGAAATTCTCCACCATCTCGCGCAGGATATACCCCTTGGGGTACCAGAAGACCAAACCTCCCCCGGCTTCCTCCTTGATGTCGAAAAGCTCCAGCTGGGGGCCCAGCTTGCGGTGATCCCTTTTCCTGGCCTCCTCGCGCCTTTCCAGGTCCTGGCGCAATTCGGCCTCCTTGAAGAAGACGGTGCCGTAGATCCGCTGCAGCATATCCCGGTTCTCGTCTCCGCGCCAGTAGGCCCCGGCCAGGGAGAGCAGCTTGAAATGGCGCATCTTGCGTACGTCGGCGAGGTGGGGACCCACGCACAGATCGGTAAAGGCGCCCAGCCGGTAAATCGACACGTTTTCGGCGCCCAGGTCGTTGATCAACTCCACCTTGAAGGGTTGATCCAGCTCGGTGAAAAGCTTGACCGCCTCGGAGGACGGCAGCACTTCCCGGGTGAACGCCAGGTCACCCCGGTCCAGCAGTTCGCGCATCTTGGCTTCGATCTTCTCCAGGTCGTCGGGCGAGAGGGTATGATCCATCAGGATATCGTAATAGAATCCATCCTGGATGGCGGGACCGATGGCGAATTTAACCTTTCCGAAAAGCTCCTGCACGGCCAGGGCCATCAGATGGGAGGTGCCGTGCCGGAGGATATCCAGCCCCTTATCCGAATCGGTGGTAAGGACCACGAAGCGCCCTCCCCCCTCCACCACGCGGTTGAGATCGTACGCCTGATCGTCAACGCTCACCGCCACGGCCTTCTTCCGGAGCGCGCCGGGCAATTCCCGGAGAAGATCCCCGAAAGGAGTGCCTTTTTCCACTTCCTGTTTCGATCCATCGGGAAATATTAATTCAACCATCTTTCCATCTTCCACCTTTCCCTGGAGGATTAGGTATTCGTATATGCGTTATAAGCGTTCAAGTACTTGTAGTAGTATATATTAATGTAAATGATCGGCAAGCAAAAAAGTCGGAGGAAAATCAGGGCATGGGAACGGGGATAAAGAACCTAAACCGAGCCGCCGGCGCGAACGAGTAATGATGAAATATGGTGGGCGATACTGGAATTGAACCAGTGACCCCCTGCATGTCAAGCAGGTACTCTAACCATCTGAGCTAATCG
>JAFGPI010000207.1 GCA_016926065.1 Candidatus Krumholzibacteriota bacterium | reverse complement strand
AGTAGATTCGGTTTTTACCATAGAGATTATTCCTCAACTGGCCCGGCGGGCCGCGGCGGTGTTGGATTCCCTGGGATACCATAACGTGGTGACCCGGTCCGGAGACGGCTACGAGGGTTGGCCGGGGAAGGCTCCCTTCGACGGAGTGATCGTGACCGCCGCGGCGCCCCAGGTGCCCGAACCTTTGATAGAGCAGCTGAAAAAGGGTGGGCGCCTGGTGATTCCGGTGGGTGGATTTACGCAGCGGCTCAAGGTTTTCGAGAAAACCGACGGGGGTTTGAAATTGCTGTCCTCGACGCCGGTACGATTTGTTCCCATGACCGGAAAGGTGCGGGAGAAGAAAGGAAAGTGATCTATCACATGAACCGTTTATTACCTCGCGGAGCCATCCTGGTTTTATCCCTTTTGCCATGGCTGGTAGCGGGTTGCGCCACTACCGGGATTAACAGCGGTCAGATCAACATCATATCTTCCGAAGAGGAAGTGAACATGGGAAAAGATTTTTCCCTGGAGGTGGAGAAGCAGTTCGAAATATATGAAAACCAGGAGGTCACGGAGTACGTGGCCGGAGTGGGACGGGATTTGGCCGCGGTTTGCGATAGGAGGGATATAGACTATCATTTTGCCGTTATCAAGAAGGATGAACTGAACGCCTTCGCCCTCCCCGGCGGTTACATCTATATCTACACCGGACTGCTCAAGGCCCTCGACGACGAGGCGCAACTGGCCGGGGTGCTGGCGCACGAGATCGGTCACGTCACCGCCCGGCACGCCACCGAGAGGCTTACCGCCATGTATGGATATCAGATCCTGGTGGGCCTCGTCCTGGGGGAGGATCCCAATGTATGGGCCCAGCTGGTTTCCAACATATTTTCCACCGGAGGATTCCTGGCCTACAGCCGGAGGAACGAATATGAAGCCGACAGACTGGGAACGGTATACGTGTCCCGGGCCGGTTACGATCAAAGGGGAATCATGGAATTGCTAGAGAAATTCCAGGTTGCCGGGGAGCGCGAGCCGAGCAAGCTGGAAGAATGGCTGTCCACCCATCCTCCGACGGCGGACCGGATTACCCGGGTTAGATCGCTGATCGCCGTTTCCGCGGGACAATCCTCCCAGAAAAGGAACGCAGATCAATACGCCCGGATGAAGAGAAATTTACCTTGAAATCGAGGAGAGGATCTTTTTAGGAGTTAGCGTTGGGGGATGCGGATCGGCGGCAAGTCTAGCTCTAAAAAGCGCTAGGGAAGCCGGATCGGTTCGGTGGAATCGATCTTGCGCAGCCGCAGTTGATGCTCGTGGTAGCGCTTATTTTGCTTGTATTTTAGATAGACGGTATCGTTTTCCAGCCTGATCTCCGGTTTGGACAGGGTATCCGTTTTACGGGTGGAGGGCGGAACGATCTGGATCAGGGTGATCATCTCGCATTCTTGTCGGGCCTTTCTGATTAATTCTATAGTAGCCGTATTCACGATTTCCCGGTTTCGGAACACGTACGAGCGCGGTTTCGCGTTCACTCCTCTATGGATAATCTGTCTGTCGCAGGGGGTCAGGGGAGTAATGATCCCTTCAAAATCGGGATCCGCGGCCGTGCACAGGTAGGATGAATCCTTCTCGGTAAGGATTAACCCGGGATCGATGTGGAATAGCTGTGAAAAATCTTGCGAGGTATCAGAAGAAATTCTGTCTATCACGAATAAATTTAGTTCCTCGAAAAGAAAGAGGGTTCTCTGCAAGCGCACCCCGGGGATGCGATGGTGTTCACCTTGAAGGATTACGGCCGAAGAGGATTTTCCGTATCCGGTCAACCTGGTTAATCCGGTAAGGTTGCGGTTGCTCCAGGATACTCCCCTGGCGATCACGACATTATGCGCCACCGGTTTGTCATAATCGGAGATCAACTGCTTTTTACGGGCGTCGTGGACGATCAGGTCGTCGTATCCGGTATCGATGAGGAACCGCCGCCCGTTGCCGTAGAAGGTGAAGGATAGATCGTCATCGTGTTTGTGGGTGACGCCGAAGTGTGATGCCATGAAGAGAAGATGGACCAGCGATTTTCGCCGGTCGAACTGCCTGATCACGGCGATATTGGCCTGGGGCCACAGGATCGTCTCGTAACGCAGGGGCAACCCCCCCCCTTTATCCAACACCCGGACCAGTTCGTTCGCGGGATCGTCCAGGGTGCGGGCCAGCCGGTGCGCCGCCTCCAGGGGATAGGGAACCCGGGAATCACCGAAGGCCGGCATGGTGTAGTCGGGAAGGATAAGGTAGGCGATGAATTCCTGCGACCGGGTAAGGATATCTCCCAGTTCCCGGACATCGAGCTGGGCTTCTTTCATCAAGTTATAGCAGTCTATGGTGATACCCAGATTATACAGCTGATAATCGGCGGAGTGTTCCCGGGTCACGCCGTTGCCGGTAAAAATATTATTGATTTGATCCCGCAGGCGCCGTACCACCTCCTCCCGGTCGATATTTAATTCGGGGCATTTTACCGCCGCGTAAAGCAGGCTGTGGGAAAGCATCACCTGATGATTATTATAGATACCCCGGAGATATACCCTTCCCGGTCGGGAGGAGATGCGGGCGTGCTCTTCCAGCATGGCGTATAGCCGTTCCCGGAATTCGGGCGGGGATCCGTTCCGGTGCCGGTAAAAGAGATAGCAGTCGGTGAGGAAACGTTGACGGACCGCCCAGGTGT
>JAFGPI010000206.1 GCA_016926065.1 Candidatus Krumholzibacteriota bacterium | reverse complement strand
TCCCTCGGCGGCCGCCTCCGCCAGCTTATGGATATGTCCATACATCGAATAGTATACCACCAGTACCTTCATAACCTCTCCTTCGGCGATTCTTCACTATACCCGGTTTAACCTTAAATCCAGATATCATCGTTATCCCGCCAGCCAGGATATGTATTCTACATATTTTCCGTGAAACAGTAAAGTTTTATCTGAATACCGCAAGCGGCGCTCTCTCAATGAGGCCAGCTTCACCGCCCCGGATCGAGGTCCGGCCCCTTCCCGCTTCCTTTTCGCAGCGCCCGCAATAACTCTCGGCCCACGAATTGGTGACCGTACTCGTTCCAGTGGTTATCATAGGGAGAGTTGTACTTTATCCCCCGGGAGAAGTAATCGTCCTTCATGGGGCCGGTCATATCCAGTAGTTCCAACCCGTGCTTCGCGCAAAGATCGGCCATCAGCCGGTGCAGCACC
The DNA here is from genome assembly GCA_016926065.1 of Candidatus Krumholzibacteriota bacterium. Lineage (GTDB taxonomy): Bacteria > Krumholzibacteriota > Krumholzibacteriia > Krumholzibacteriales > Krumholzibacteriaceae > JAFGPI01. Next base: position 5,034 of record JAFGPI010000206.1, on the reverse strand, counting down.
TCCAGATCGTACCCTTCCCCCTTCCCCGAGTAGATCTCCGTGCGGGGGGCGTCGATCACGATAATCGTCCTCTTTCCAGCCAGCTCCTTCCCGATCCTGGCCAGGATATAATCGGCGGCGAGGGAAATCCGGCCGATATTCCGCCGCATCCTGTCCCGGCGGGTATTGTCGGCGCAGGTTTCCGCCCCTCTCCCTCCCAGCCTGCGGAGGGTGACTTCCACCCGCAGGTTGGAGTAGAGATAGCGAAAGACCGCGCTTCTCTTCAGCAACCTTTTTTTCCAATTATACTGGGACTGGGAATAATCGGCCCGGGGCGGCACCTCGGTCACTCTTTCCCCGTCGATTTCCAGGGTCAACCAGTGGATGAAGGGATTCAGGTCGCGGATACTTTCATCGAAATCGTTCATCACGACATTGAATATGAATACGTCCGGATCGAACAGCCTGTCGACGTAACGGCTGATATGCAGATATTGTGATAGGGGCGCCCCGCATTTACCGAAGCTGTAAACGTCCGCCGAGTCGCGCAGGGCCTCTCTCAGCAAAGCGGGATATTTTTTACCGGGATCGACCTGATGGGCATCCACGAACGAGTCCCCGATGACGGCTATCCGGGGTCTGGTCTTGACTTCCCGGTAATCTATGGCGCTGTTCCACCCATAGTTGTTGATATGCCACCGGGCCCGCTGCTGAGCGAACCTTCCGCTGGTGTATATCCCGTCCCGCTGCCCGCTCCGATAGATGAACATGAGCTCCTTTTCATCGAAACGGTTCTGGGGCACCTGGGCGGCGGGGATGAGGGTGCGAAAGAGGATTTCCAGCAACAAAAATCCCGCCAGCAGGGTAGGCAGGGTGACAACGATCAGGTTCTTTATTGCCTTTTTCATCTCGCTCTCCCCACGAACCATCGGCAAATCGAGCCTCGCCGAGGATGCCGGTTCAGGCCCCACATTATAGAGGAACGTGGCCCATCAGGGTAGTGAATGTTGTCCTCTGCCGTCCGGGCCCGGCGATCTTCAGGGAGCGGGACCTTTAATGTTCTCCGCCACCGCTTTCGCCAGGTTGGAAATAAGGTAAGGTTTCTGCACGAATCCGGCCATTCCGCCGCCGATAATCTCCCGCGCCCTGTCATTCAAACCGTATCCGGTTGACAGGATGGCGGTAATCCCGGGATCGATCTTCTTCATTTCCCGGAAACATTCGGCCCCATCCATGCCGGGCATGATCATATCCAGCACCACCAAGTCTACTTTTTGGTGGTGCTCTTTAAAATACTCGACCGCCTCCCGGCCTTGGCTGAAAGCCCGGACCTCGTACCCCAGTTTTTCGAGCATGGAGCGGGAGGTTTTAAGCACGATGTCTTCATCGTCCACTATCATCACCGTTCCGGTTCCCTCCGCGGGCAGGGAGGATGCCTCTTCGCCCTCCGCCAGCGGATCGACGGCCGAAAGGGGAAGATAAACGTTCATCCTGGTCCCCCGGCCGCTCTCACTTTCCACGCTGATAAAGCCGCCATGATTTTTCACCGTTCCGTAGGCCATGGCCAGCCCCATCCCGGACCTTTCCCCCTGTTTGCGGGAGGAGAAAAAAGGCTCGAATATCCTGTCCTTTATCTCCTCGGGTATCCCCTCTCCGGTATCGGTAACCGACAGACACATATACGTTCCCGGCCGGGCATCGGGATGGTCCCGACAGTCCTCCCCGTCCAATTCCACCGGGCCGGTCTCAAAAACAATCTCTCCTCCCCCGGGCATCGCGTCCCTCGAGTTGAGCGCCAGGTTTACCATAACCTGCTGCAATTGGTGGGGATCGCCGGACACAAACAGCGGTCCCTGGGCGGATTTCATCGTTATTCTTATATTTTTGTCCAGGGTGCATTCCAGGATGGAGATTACCTCCTCAACGATCCTGCATACGTCCATGCTGATATTCTGATTTTTCCCCATCCTGGCGAAACCGAGAAGCTGATTGGTCAACCGGGACGCCCGTTCGGCGGCTTCCTCGATCACGTCGGCGGCCTTATAGACTTCATGCTCCGGATCATAACTTAACTTGAGCATGTTGGAATATCCCAGCACGCCGGTCAACAGGTTGTTGAAATCGTGCGCTATGCCTCCGGCCAAGGTTCCCACCGCCTCCATCTTCTGCACCTTACGCAAATGCTCTTCCAGCAATACTTTCTCGGTGACGTCCAGGGCGATCATCTGGATGACCTGGGTTTCCCTGATATCCTTCAATAGGGCCAAGTCGATGAGAAGCCGCCGGGTCTCCCCCGACCGGCCTAGCTGAATCGATATTTCGAACGGTTTTACAGATTCGCCCCGGTTGACTTTATCGATTTTTTTTACAATCCGGCCGCTCTCGCCCGCGAAGGCGTTCCAGGACGAGATCTTCTTACCAATCCCCTCCTTCCAGCAAATCCAGGTCATTTCCTCGGCCGTTTTGTTAATCTCCCGGATCCGGCCCCCCTGATCGAGAATGATGACCGCCTGGGGGGAAGAATCGAAAAGAAGCCGGTATTTGCCTTCGCTCAGGCGGAGAAGCCTTTCCGTTTCCCTCCGTTCTCGAATCTCATTTTCCAGCTTGTCCCGTTCCCGGGAAAGCTCCAGGGTCTTGATCTTGATCCGTCTCTTCAGGATATAGGAAGATATGATAAAGAGGATGACCGCGCTCGAGAGAACGATAAAAAGATATATCATCCAGGGGGCTATTTGAGCGGGAGGAGCCGGACCCAGCCACCGGGCTTTCGACCGCTGCAGAACCGAGCCTTTATCCTGCAGCATCTCTCCCAGGTGACGGTCTATCACAGCGATTAAATCCGCTTTTTGGCCGGCCGGAAAAGCGTATTTCACCTCTATGGGGGAGAACACGATAGGGCTTTCGTCCAATCCCAGGTCGGCGCAGTGCTTGGCGCCCAAAAACCGGTCTACCGCCCCGGCCTGGGCCCCCCCGTCCCTTACCTCCTTGAGCACGTCCCGGTAATCGTCCTTTACCACGAACTCGCAATTCAGGTTGAACCGCTGGACCGTGGTCATGATCCGGGTGGCGTAGATATCGGCTTTTAATACGGCCACCCGCTTACCGTCCAGATCGAGCATCGATTTTATACCCGATCCTTTTTTGGTATAGATCCTTCCCCAGGTTACCAATATGGTGTTCTGAGTGAAATCAAAGTGCCGTTCCCTGAGGGTGCCGTAGGCGATCGCCACCAGCACGTCGATCTCTCCTCCGGTGAGGTTTTCCAGGCACTGGGCCCAACTACCCGGAATGTATTCGAGCCGCCAATCCTCCCGCCGGGCGATCTCTTCCAGGACTTCCACGCAGATTCCCCGGGCGCCTCCCCCCTCTTCGATCATCACGTACGGTTCGTTCTGGTAGACGCCGACCCGCACCACCTCCGCCATGCAGAAGGAAATGTCCATTCCCAGGGATAGAAATACAGCGGCGATTATGAGTGCCGATGTTTTATGGATATTGCTTGCCCTATCCTTCCCCTATTGGATGCTGCCGGTATGTAAATTAAACCGTTCCCAGTCAAAAATATTTTACCGGATGTAACCTTTAACTGTCAAGAAAGTCTGACAAGAATCGCGTCTGACAAGAATCGACCGAATCCCTTCTCTGGATAATATGAATGCGCTAAATAATAATACCCGGGGGAGTGGAATTTATGATTTAATATGCGGGGTTTGAAGGGTTAGATATCGAGTCGATGAGATTTTCACGGGCTCCCACCCTCCGGATCTCCCCGGCTTCCCGGAGGAGAAACGCGGAAAGGAAACCATGAGCAAGGCGGAACAGGCGGTTGACTGTTTTAATAACGGATTTTCTTGCTCCCAGGCCATTTTTTCCACTTACGCCGTCGATTTTGGAATAGACCGCGGGATAGCCTTGAAGATCGCGTCCAGTTTCGGGGCGGGAATGGCCGGTATGGGTAAAACCTGCGGAGCGGTAACCGGCGCTTTCATGCTGCTGGGCCTGAAATACGGCCGGATGCTTCCGGATGACGAAGAGGCGAAAAAGACAAACTACGCCCGGGTGGAAGAATTCGTCAAAATATTTCTCCAGGCATACGGGACCCTGGCATGCAGCGAATTGCTGGGTTTCGACATCAGCACTCCGGAAGGTTACCGGCAAGCCAAAGCGGAGGAACTTTTCTCCACCCGTTGCCCGGAGATCGTCAGGCTGGCGGCGGAAATAGTCGAAGATTTAATCGATCCGGGATGTAACAAATAAGTGTTACTTTCGTATAGATATCTATGGAAAGCATTATCAACCAACATTACCCGGGGCCAGCCCCGGGCGTCACGAAAGGCCAGTAACATGTGTAAAAGATGCCTGGTATTTATCCTGTTTGCCGTGGTTCTCTTCACGGTAGATGCACCTGCCATCGAAATTGACTGGGACGATGAAGATTATGAAACCAACCATACCAGCTTGAACCTGGCGATAAACGGCTACGGTATTGGATTCGGCAATTCCCCCCGACTGCGGGGTATCCGGATCAATCTCCGGGACCAGGACGTGGAGGAAGTCATCGGCATCAACCTCACCTTCTGGAAACCGGGGCCCAACCCCCAGGCCGATATTACCGGGCTGGCCTTCGGCCTGTACGGCCCCTCGGCCGACCGGTTGGCCTTTCTCCCGGTGGGATTGATATCAGTTAACGCCGAATCCTCCATAGCGGGAATCTCCCTGGGGGGTCTGGCGGTGGTCAGTGAAGGAACGATCGAAGGCATAGCCCTGGGCGGGCTGGCGACCGTAGCCGAGGAAAAGGCCTCCGGAATCCTGCTGGGAGGTTTGGCCACCGTTTGCGCGGAAGGATTGGACGGTATCTCCGCCGGCGGTTTCGCCAGCGTTATCGATGGAAATCTCTCCGGCATCACCGCGGGAGGGCTGGCCTGCGTGGTCGGGGGCAACCTGGAAGGTATCTCGGCCAGCGGTTTCGCCAGCGTTGTCGATGGAAATCTCTCCGGCATCACCGCGGGAGGGCTGGCCTGCGTGGTCGGGGGCAACCTGGAAGGTATCTCGGCC
>JAFGPI010000028.1 GCA_016926065.1 Candidatus Krumholzibacteriota bacterium | reverse complement strand
GGGGGGGGGGGGGGGGGGGGGGCGGGGGGGGGGGGGGGGGGGGGGGGAGGGGGGGGGGGGGGTGGGGGGGGGGGGGCGGCGCGGAAGCGCCGGGGAGTGAACGATGTGGATTGAAAAAATAAATTTGAAAGATTTTTTACTGTTCCCGGAGTTGGAGCTGGAACTCGGTCCCCGCTTGAATATCATCCTGGCCCCCAACGAAGCGGGGAAAAGCAGCCTCATGCGGGGGGTGGTCACCGCCCTTTTCCGGGATTCGTCCTCACGTAACAGGGAAGTGAAGCTGCTGCGCCGCTGGGGAAGCGACTCCTTCTTCCGGATCGAGATCGCCTTCCGCGCCGGCGAAGAGCGCTTCCGCTTGACCAAGGATTTCGATCTCAAAAAACAGGAGCTGTTCCGGGAAGGGGAGAAGAACCCTTTCCTGCGCGGCAAGGAAGTGGATAGCTACCTGGTGGAAAATATCCTTGCCCTGGATGAATCCTTGTTCCTGCGGGTATGCGGGATGATGCAGGAAGATCTCTCCAGCGTCACCGACGGCAAGGTATCGCTGGGAGAACGGCTGGAGGAAATACTGGGCGGAGGGTGGGGGGATAGAAGTCCCCTGAAGGTGAAAAAGCTGCTCCAGGAAAAACGCCTGGAAATCAGAAGGGGATATGATCATCCGGCCCTTTCCGACAACTGGGGTCCCCTGCAAAGGTGGTCGGAGAAGATAGAGAAGCTGGAAAGGGAGGTAGCCGGGAGGGGAAAGGATTTGCAGAAACGCCGGGAGTTGTTGAGAGCGGTATCCCTGGCTGAAAAAGAGCTGGCCGGATTACGTCGGGAAAGAAAGATCCTGGCCGCGCGGAAAGAGAAATCGGATCTGCTGCGGGATCAGGAAATCCGGCGTGAGGATAGCGGAAAGAAGATGGAAGAGGCGCGCCGGAGAAAGGAACGCCTGCGCGAACTGTTGGATCAGAGGCAGGAATTGGTGGACCGGGAGAAGGATTTCTCACCCGCCCTGCGCAGCTGCGATGGTGAGGCGCTGGACTCCTTCCGCACCGATCTGGAGAAGGAAGCCCTGCTGGATGAGGATTCCGCCCGCCTCCGGGCGCGGAAAATAAATGGAGGCGGTCTGATAAAGTTGGGGGCGGCCCTGCTGTTAACCGCCGCCGGTGGATTGGCCGGGATAATCCTGGATCCGCTCTATCTTTTGATTTTATTGGCGGCCGCATTTTCATGGCTGGTATGGGTAAGGGATCGGCGGCGGGGAAGGCGGGCGGGGGAAGGCGAAAAATTGATCCGGGAGCGGGAAATCCTCCAGCGCAGGAGGCAGGGATGGGCTGGGGATATTTCCCCGGAGGGAGCCCGGAAGCTGCTTCAAGATTACCACCGCTGGAAAGGTGAGCTCAGCGATATGAACGCGCGGCTCCAGGAGGTGGCGGGAAGCCGGATGGATATGGACGGTTACCGGGAAACGGTTAAATCCTGGGAGAGGGAATACGGGGAGGCGGCCGCCCGGTGGCACGCCCTGGGGGAGGAGATCAAGGAACTGGAAGCCTTCAGGATGGAGCCGGATGATCTGATCCGCCTGGACGAGGAGCTGGAGGAGAAGGAGGAGCGGGAAGAGTCGCTGCTGGCGAAACTCGAATCGAACCGGCGGGAACTGGCCGTGCTGGGTGAGGTGGAATATAACGAAAAGCTGGAACAGTTGGTAACGGCGCGCGAAAGGATGGCCTATTTTCAACGCCGGGCCGAGGTCATAGATCTGATACTCGGTACCCTGGAGGAGGCCCGTTTCGGCATAGCCGGCTTTTTATCCCATAAATTGCCTCCCCTGGCCGGAGGATACCTTTCCCGGATGACCGGCGGCAGGTACGATGCGTTGAAAACCGATCCGGTCACCCTGGAGGTGAAGCTGATTCCGGCCGCCCGGAAAGGGGAAGGCGCGGCCGGGCCGGACCGTGGACCGCGGTCGGTCTCACCCGCCCTGCTCAGCCAGGGGGCCCGGGATCAGGTTTACCTGGCCCTGCGCCTGGCCCTGGTCGAACTGATGGGCGAGCGCGAATCCCTGCCCCTATTCCTGGATGATCCCTTCGTTCATTTCGATCCGGAGCGTCAGGGTGAAGCCGGTAAGATCATCCGGGAGTTTGCCGAGAAAAACCAGGTGGTGCTCTTTACCTGCGATCCCTTTTACCGGCAGTGGGGCGGGAAGGTGATCGGCCTGGACGGGTAGGGCGAACGATGGGAAGGATAAGAAGCAGCTTGTGGAAAAGTTACTACCGCCTGGAAGGCTTTATTCTGCCGGGCCGGGCGGATCCCCAGCAACTCTACCGGGACATATTGATTAAATACTATGATCCCCGGTCCAGCTGGCTGGATCTGGGCTGCGGGCATAGTCTCTTTACCCCCTCGGTGACGGTCTCCGACCGGGGCCGGGAATTGTTGGAAAGTGCGATCGGCAGGCTTTACGGTATCGATCTGGATATGAACAACCTCCGCCGCAATCCCCATATAGTAGATAAGGTGCTGGGGGATATTCAGCGCCTGCCCCTGGGCGATGGTACTTTCAGCCTGGTCAGCGCCAACATGGTGATGGAGCACGTCACCGATCCTGGGGCCGTGCTTGCCGAGGTGGGCCGGATATTGGTAAGGGGAGGAATCCTGGTCATCCACACTCCCAATTATCTCAGCTACAAGGTGATGTTTAATCTCCTTTTGCCCGGAAGAGGGAAAGAACGGCTGATTTCGTTCCTGCAGAACCGCCGGGAAGAGGACGTCTTTCCCACCCGCTACCGCATGAACCGGATCGCCGTGCTGGAAGAGCTGGCCCGGTCCCACGGATTTAAAGTGCTTGAATGCCGGGTGGAGCAGGGAGCCGCCGAAACGGTGATGCTGGGACCGCTGGTGATATTTGAGTTGCTGCTCATGAAATTATTATCCTGGAAGATCTTGCGCAAATTCAGAAGCAACATCCTGGTGGTGCTGCAAAAGGTATAGGCATCCAGCTCTATGAACACCGGTTCCCGGGGAAGGGGGGCGGCCCTATTTGAATAATTATTTCTTCCCCCTGTATAGGGAGATAAGGGAAGGTTTTTTCGCGGAAGGAAGCAGAGGGATTTGAGGAATAGAGATACGGATGTTAAAGCGGCGTTAATCGCCATTCTGTGCTGTACCTTGGCCGGATTCATAGCCTGCCTGGTGAAAAACGGAAGGTCCGTCTTTGCAGTGCCTGGAATGGCCTTCCGGTTCATCTCTTTTTGCTTCGCCGGAGGAGTTTTTTACGCGGCCCTGAGGCTCTGGGGGGGGAGGGTAGTGGTCCTGGCTGCTTTTATTTTCTCCCTTCTGCACTTGGTGATTTTCCGGGTCATGGAGTACCGCTTCTTTATTCATTTCCTCCTTTACTACCTGGCCCTGGGATTTACGGTGTACCTGTATTTGAAATATATCGTGGTCCGTCTGCGGGGCTTGAAAATCGGAAAATTTATTCTCATCGCCCTGGCCCTCGATGTAATCTATGGCGCGGCGATCATCAGTTCCCGCCTCTTTTCCGGGGAGGGCAGCCTGGTCCCAATGCTGGTGGAGATGCTCAAGGTGCAGTCGTTCATAGGGGCGGCCGTGGGGTTGGGATTGGAGGCGGCGGAAATCATAGAGGTCCGCTTATTTCCGGCCCCGTCCCCCCGCTAGGGGCAAAGGGCGAAGAATCCGAGATGAAGGAAGAAATCCAGATAAGAACCGCCGACCGGGTGCTGCTTCGGGGGAGGGTATGGAGGCCGGGAAAGGACCCCCGGGGGACTCTGTGCCTGGTGCACGGCCTGGGCGAACACGGCGGGCGTTACTCCCATCTGGCCGCCTTTCTGAACCGGCACGGTTATATCCTGCTGGCGATTGACCTGCGCGGGCACGGGCGGTCGGAGGGGAAACGGGGCCATACCCCCGGTTACGCCGCTATGCTGGACGATATCCGGGCCTTCCTGGAGGAAGCGGAGAAACTTTATCCCGAAAAGCCGGTTTTTTTATACGGCCACAGCATGGGCGGAAACCTGGTTCTAAATTACGCCCTGCATCGCCGTCCCTCCCTGGAGGGAATTATCGCCACTGCTCCGCTTTTGCGCAGCGCCTTCGAGCCTCCCCGGTGGAAAATGCTCCTGGCCAGTTTGATGCTCGGGATTTGGCCCTCCCTGTCGTTGTCGAGCGGACTGTCCAGCGCCGACCTTTCGCGGGATCCGGAGGTGGTACGGGCCTACGATGAGGATCCTCTGGTCCATGACCGGGTCACCCCCCGTTTTCTGGAAATTCGCCGGGCCGGGGTCCGGGCCGTGGAGCGGGCCGGGGAGTTGTCCTTGCCGCTGCTGTTGATGCATGGAGATGCCGACCGCGTCACCTCTTGCCCCACCAGCCGCCTTTTCGCGGACCGGGCCGGTTCAATCTGCACCTTGAAGATCTGGCCGGGATTGTACCATGAGATTCATAACGAACCGGAGAGAGGAGCGGTCTTCGATTACCTGCTGTCCTGGCTGGAGGGAAGCAGCGGGCGGAAAAGGGTATAAGAAAAGACCGAACCTAGTGGGATTCCTTTTCCGGATCCGGTACGATCTGTTCGAGCAGGGCGTTTCCGGCCCGGTCCAGGTCTTCGCCGAAGGATAACAGACCTTCTTCATGCCCCCCCAGGACGATAAAACGATGGTCGCGGACATCCGTTTCCCTGAACAGGCGCAAGATTTCCTGGACCAATTCCCGGCTTCCGTATTCCGCCCCAGGAGGGGTGGTGGGTAACCGGTGGAGGCGGTCCTGCCAGGTTGGTCGATGGTGCGCGTGGATGACGGCCCGCACCGCCTCATCGCAGCTGTATATGGCGGCGTGCGTCAAGGCCTCCGCCGAAGCCTTCAGCGGTCCCGCGAAGACCACGGTGTTTCTTTCCAGGTCGTAATCGGTCACCCGGACGTAATGGCGGGGGGAGAGGGTTTCGAGGACGCCGGTGGCCGTGCCGGTGATTATGAATTGCCCCTTTTCCGTCCGCACGCTGATATTGCCGTAACCGGTCCGGGGATCGAGGGCTCCGATCAATCCCTGTTTGTATAACCGGTCCCTCCAGTAATTTATCTCCTGGAATTGCTCGAAGGCGACCGGCTCGCGGTTGATCCAGCGGAATCTGTATTTGGTGTATCCCTTGCCGCTCATGGCTTGCGCTCCGGAAACAGATCCAGAATGCTCTCCCGATCGGCCCGGCACACCCCCCTTTCGGTAATGAGCCCGGTAATCAGCCGGGCCGGGGTCACGTCAAAGCTGTAATTAACGGCGCGCGCGTTTGCCGGGGTTACCAGGACCTCGATGATTTCCCCCCGGTACCATCCCCGTGTGTACTTGACCTCGTCGGCGCTGCGTTCTTCGATCGGTATCTCCCCGATTCCGTCTTCCCGGTTCCAGTCGAAGGTGGTGGAGGGAAAAGCGGCGTAGAAGGGGATGTGGTTGTCATGCGCGGCCAGGGCCTTCAGGTAGGTCCCGGTCTTATTGGCCACATCTCCGGTGATCGTCGTCCGGTCGGCACCCACGATGACCAGATCGACCATCCCGTGCTGCATCAGGTGACCGCCCAGGTTATCCGGTATCACCGAGTAGGGGACCCCCTGCTCTCCCAGTTCCCAGGCCGTCAGGCGCGATCCCTGGTTCCAGGGCCTGGTCTCATCCACCCAGACGTGCAGCTTTATTCCCCGGCTGAAGGCGGCGTAGATGGGCGCGGTGGCGGTGCCGTAGTCCACGAAGGCCAGCCAGCCGGCGTTGCAGTGGGTGAGGATATTCACCGTCTCTCCGTTTTTGGCCTCGCTGATCTTCTCGATGATTTTCAGGCCGTGGGTGCCGATACTCTGGGAGAACGCGGCGTCCTGCCGGGCTATCTTACCGGCCGTTTCCAGGGTAAGAGCGATCTTGTCCGGGGGCGAGGAAACACCCCGTACGGTCTCCAGCTGTTTTTGCACGGCCCAGGATAGGTTTATGGCGGTGGGCCTGGTTTCAATCAGGATATCTCCGGCGGCGGCCAGCGCGGCGTCGAAATCGTCCGCCGGGGCGCTCAAGGCCGCCAGATACATTCCGTAGGCCGCGGTGACGCCGATCAACCCCGCCCCCCTGACGTGCATATCCCGGATGGCCCGGGCCGCTTCCCGCACCGAGGTCAATTCCTCGATGACGAACTCGTGGGGCAGGTGTCGCTGATCGATTATCTTGATTATCCTATCATCGTTCTCGTCCACCCAGATGGAACGGAAATCTTTCCCTTTTACCTTCATGGCCACCGCCTTTTGGATAACTCCAGCGCCGCAAGCAGTATACAGCAGCGGGTGCGGGAGCAAAACCTAAACTTTTAGTAAAAATGGACCTCCTTGCGGGCGGCCTTAGGGTTAGTCCCGGCCGGTAACGAAAAAAACAAGCGGGTGATGGTTAATAACAGGACTTCCCCCAGAAATTAGCTCCTCAAACGGGCAACCGGAATAGTAGTAACTGATTAGCGGTAACTGTAAGTGGAAACGGTATT
>JAFGPI010000205.1 GCA_016926065.1 Candidatus Krumholzibacteriota bacterium | reverse complement strand
GCTTTGCCGTTTCCGGTCAAGGACTTGTACCGGAGAGGGTGACTGCCGGCGCGACCGCGGTCAAAGCTCTCCGGCTGACACTGCGGCATACCGGAGCGGTGGGTGAATCCCCGGCGGCGGTATACGGATTGACCCTGCGCATGCTGGACCAGCTGGGGCAGGGAATCCCTCAGAACTCGATTATCTCGGCAATCCGGGTCGAGTCTCCCGATAGCGTTCTGTGCTCCCTCTATCCCACGGTTCAAGATATTTCGTCCTACATGACCCTCGCCTTCGCGGAGACGGTTTTGGTCGAATCCGGAGACTCGTTGGGGCTGGATATTTCTCTGGATCTGCAGCTTTCCGCTTCCCCTGGATATTTCCAGGTTCACCTTAACGAAAGCGCCCTGGAGATATTCGACGGGACTTCGGGGATCGAATTCAACGATCTGGAAGGGACCTTCCCCCTTTCCAGCGGATTGGCCCAGATAATCCTTCCCGCCGACCGCATCTCTTTTGGAGCGCAAGGCACCCTTCCCGCCAATATCGTTCCCGGGCAGAGGGTGAAAGCTTTTAGCCTTCACTTCGAAAGAGGCGCCGGAACCGGGGGATCTCCGGCTTTACTCGATTATATCAAGTTGGATTTTTCCGACGAAAATGACGGACCCATCGATATCGCGGGGAATATCGAAGAGATCTCGCTCGAAAACGGATCCGGAGTGCTGCCCACCACCATGACTCCGATGGATGAAGGGATAAAGATTGAATTCGACGACGAGCAGCGATTGGGCGCCGGGGAATCGCTCGATTTCGATCTTTATCTGAAGATCTTTTCCGGTTCCCGGATAAAGGTGGTATCGGCAACGGTAGGTTCCCCTTCCGCCGTATGCGGCAGCGATGAAATGACGGGCGATCCGGTGGCCGTCGATCCGGTCGTGGGCAGCCAATTCCCCTTCTATTCAGGCAGGGCGACCATACTGGCGGCGAGCCTGCAGGAATCGTTCTCGAACTACCCCAATCCCTTTGTCGCCGGCCGGGAGAAGACTAGGATCACCTTCTATATGCCGGATGAAGGTACGGTCACTCTCCAGGTATTCACCATCCTGGGACGGTTGGTTAAGACTTTGGCGATGAATGAAAGGCGGAGTCAGGGACCCCACCAGGACATTATTTGGGACGGCAGAAACGGTAGGGGGGAAAAGGTGATCAACGGTGTTTATTATCTGGTGCTGAAAGCGGAAATAAACGGCAGGGAGCAAACCATCAAACGAAAGGCGGCTTTGGTGCGCTGATGCATTCGATGGTGCGGAAGAAGATTAAACGGGGGATCATGCTGGCAGTGTGGGTGGCCTCCTTTTTCCTCTGGGCGCCCCTGCGGGCGGATGACCAGGGGGGCGGCACCGCCAGCCCCTTCGCCCTGGGAGCCGGCGGACGCAGCATCGGCATGGGAGGGGCGAAGGCCGCCGTTTGGGGAGGCTCCTACGCGCTGTTGTGGAATCCCGCCGGGCTTCACCAGCTGCAACGGGGTGAGGTCAACCTCTTTCATACTCCCCTGTTCGACGCGTCCTGCTCCTATTCGTCCCTGCTGGCGTCCTATCCTTTCATCGATATGGGGGTTATCTCATTGGGGATGCTGCGATTGGATATCGGCGGGATCGAGCGCAGGGATCAGCAGAATATTCTGGTCGATGGTGAATTATCGAACAGGCAAACGAGATATGTTTTAGGTTACGCCCGGGAAGTCTACAAGGGTTTATCCGGCGGAGTGAGCATGAAACTGGATCGATTCACCCAGGGGGAATACAGCGCCAACGGCATAGGCCTGGATGTCGGATTCGGATTCCAGCCCGAAATTAATTCTCAGGTGATGGACGGCATGGCTTTGGGGCTCACCTTTTTCAACGCCCTGGAACCGAAGGTCAAACTGGCCTATGAGGAATCGGGGGACGCCTACGGTACTAGGGCCGGTTTCGCCATGTGGAGATCTCTCAATGAAGGGCTCAGCGACCGCTTCCTGCTGGCCCTGGACATAAACAAGACGAAGTACGACGACGCCCGGACGCATATCGGATGCGAATATTTCGTCCATCAGACATTTGCCGCCAGGTTTGGATGGGATTCCGGACATCCCACTTTCGGTTTCGGATTCAATCTGTATTCCTTCCGCCTGGATTACGCTTACCGCGGCAGCGATCTGGAAGATTATAACCTATTCTCTCTTTCCTATGGATTCGGTCCCTCGAAGCGGCACAGGCTGGAAAAACGGAAGCAGCTGCGGGAAGAGGAAATTAGAAGAGAAATAGAAAAAGAAACCAGCCGTTACGAAAAAGGGCAAATTGAAAATTCGCTTTCCCAGGCCAGGAAAGCTTTTGAAAATCACCGCTTCAAATCCGCGGCGGCATATTACGAAACCGTTCTTCTCTGGGATCCGGAAAATCAGGAAGCCAAAACGGGGAAACTCCAGGCCGGTGGGTATCTCCTGGTGATTACCGCTGATTCTCTTTTCGAAGCCGGTAACTACGGCGAGGCCATGCTGCGGTACCGCCGGGGAAATGAATATTTGCGGGCTCCGGAAATCGACGACCGGATAAAGATGTGCGAGGAAATCATCGGGCAAACGGCGAACCGCGAGCAAATGATCGAAAGTATGTTCGCCCGTGCCCTGGAGCTCTATGCGGAGAGGGAATGGGTGGAAGCGGCCGCGGTGTTCGAGCAGGTGCTGGAGCTCGCTCCGGATCACGCTATCGCCCGCAGCTACTTGGTCAGGGCGAAAGCGAGATTAGAGGAGGACCGCGCTCGGATTTTGCGGCAGGCCGGGCTTTTAGCCGCTAAAAAACAATACGGAGAAGCCCTGGGGCTGTTGGGGGCCGGCTTGGAGAAGTATCCGGGCGATCGGGAGCTCAAGGAAAAACTGGCCGAGATCACCGGACTGAAAGACCAGTTCGAAATCGCCTCCGCCTCGAAAACCGTGAAACCGAAAGAGGAGGAAATCGTTCCCTCCGGCGAAGAGATGGAAAAGCTCCGGGCCGGGTACGAGAAAGGCGTGAAATTCTTTAAGGACGGAAAATTCAACCGGGCCGTGGAGGAATGGGAACAGGTGTGGAGGCGTTTCCCCCGCTTCAAGAAGATTCAGGATTACCTGGTAAAGGCCTACCTTTACTGGGGAATGGAGCTGTACACCCGGCACGATTACCAGGAAGCCCTCGAGATCTGGGGCAGGATTCTCAAGGTGGATCCCGACAATGCAAAAGCCATTCGCTATATAAGAAAGACCCGGGAAGAGCTGAGCCGGCTCGAGAGCGTGTCAGGATAATTGAAAGGCTGGGACTGGATGAAAGCGTTGAGCCTAAAAGTACAAATCACTTTTTTCGTGATCATGCTGGTGGCGGGGGTCGTGGGCGCTTTCTCGTGGACGATTGCCCGGGTTCAGAAAAAAATCATTCTCCAGGAAATGACGGAAATCGTGATCCTGCAGGGACGGAATCTGGCCCTCAGCTACTCCAAGCCCCTGCTTCACAGCGATCCGGAGTTCGAGCTCCACCCTCATATTTCGAGAGTACTGGAGAATAATGCCGATATCATCAGGATAGTGGTGGTCGATAGGGTAGGGATAATAAAAGGACACGGGGATCTGCGAATGATCGACAGCAAGTATGTTCCCCCGGCCGGTTTGATAAGGGCAAAATACGTTACCCACCTTTTAGACCGCGAGGATCTCAGAGAAGACGAGGATATCCTGGAAGCGCGGATTCCCGTGATAGACCAGGATGAGACTATCGGCTACGTGTATCTTGCTTATTCGAAACAGAGAATGCGGGAGGCGCTGAAAGAGATATACAACCGGATCATCAAGATCGGCCTTATCGCCCTGGCGGTTGGTTCCCTGGTTTCCCTGCTGCTGGTGATCTATATAACCAAACCGGTAAGCATACTTACCGACGGCGCGGAGTTGATCGGAAAAGGGAATTTTGAGACCCGGATCAAGGTGAGATCGGTCAAGGAGATCCAGGTCCTGGCGGACACCTTCAACCAGATGGCCCTGAGACTGGAGAAGGGCCGGGAAGCCATGCGGGAAAAGGAAAGAATGGATAAGGAGCTGGAAATAGCCAAAAGCATCCAGGAGACCCTCCTTCCCTCCGATATTCCCAAGATGAAGAATTTTGAATTGGATGCGTTTTATAATCCGGCCGCCCAGGTGGGAGGGGATTACTTCGATCTTATCCCGGTTGATAAAAACAGGTTGATGCTGGTGGTGGGAGATGTGGCGGGCAAGGGCGTGCCGGGATTGGTGATAATGGCGATGGCCAGGATCATAGTACGGGACCTCGCCCAGAGGGGGGAAAGCCCCGCCCGGCTGCTTCGCTATCTTAACGTGCTCCTGAAAAGGGACATAAAGGAAAATCTGTTTTTGACCATGTTCTGTGGAGTGCTGGACGTGGAAAAAAAGACGTTTGATTTTGCCAGCGCCGCCCACATGCCGCTGTGCTACTACCGACACGACGAAAAAACCGTCTATATGCTGCCGGCCCAGGCAAAACCGCTGGGATTTTTCCCCGACGAGGTGTTTTCTTCCGGACTGGAAGAAAGCCGGCTGATAATGAAACCGGGCGACCTGATCATGCAGTATACGGATGGCCTGAACGAGACGCGAAACGCGGCCGGTGAGGAATTCGGCCTGGAGAGGCTTAAGGATCTGATTGCCGTAGCCGCGCCCGGAGGAGCCCGGAGGGTTTTGTCCGCGGTCAGGGAAAATCTGGAGAGATTCAGGGGCGAAACTCCGCGGGGCGATGATCTGACTCTGCTGGCGGTGAATCTCCTGTCCGCGGATTCCGGGATGGAATCTAAAGGGACGGCCGAAAGTCCGGAAACGATCACCCTGGAGTGAGGTAAGTGCCGAAAATTTGGAAATTATGATACTGGAAAAGATACATAGAAATCCCTTCATCATTCGTGTCGGCTGTGATGGGCGCCCGGATCCCGAGCTCGCGGGCAAGCTGGTAAGCTTGATAATCACGGCTTCTGAATGCAAGGTCCATTCAGTTCTGTTCGCTCCCCCCGCGGAATACGCGGGCTTCCTGGACAGGGTGGTAAAGAATATCATCTCCAACAACCAGATAATCGAAGTGATCTATGACGAAAACGAGGCCGAACGGGATGAGGCGGGTAATCACATAATCTACCGCGACAACCGCATGGTGTGTCTGCGGGATTGCGCGAAAAGCAAAAAATATTCGATCAATATCGCCGCCACTCCGGATAATGTGGTATTTACTTCGAAGATAGCGGCCCTGATCACGAATATCATGGGCTTCCCCGGATTTCTTTCCTTTGGAGTTAGATTCAGCATCTATGAGTTGCTTAACAATATAGTTGAATACGGAGTGGATAAGGTGGATCAGGCGCGGATCAACATAGGGCTGGAGAGGGAAGAAGACAAACTTATCGTTTCCTTGGCCGATGAAGGAATGGAATTCGATCCCACCCTGTGTAAGGAGTTCAATCTTGAAAGTTATCTGCGCAGCGGGAGGAAAAGGGGATTGGGATTGATGATGATAAAGAAGATGACTCAAACCATGCAGTACGTCAGAGATAAAGGATACAACCGAACCATTATCGAGAGAAATGTTCCGGGGGAAGAATCCCCGGGGAAGGAGGAGTCGATGTCACCTCTAAAAGTGGGAGCCCCTCAGGCCGTGAATGGAGGATTCAACCAGATCGACCTCAAGGGAGATCTTGATTCCAATGGAGCGCTGATCCTGGAAGAATTGATGCACACGCTGCTAAATGAAAAGACCTTGAAGGTGATTCTGGATTTTCAGGATGTCACTTTCGTCGCCAGCGCCGGTGTGGGCATGCTCCTGGGATTGGTATCCGCCCTGCGGAAGGAGGGCGGGCGGGTGCTGTTCGTAAACGTGTCCCCCAATGTGAAATCCGTGTTCGGGCTGCTTAACCTGAATGACTATTTCGAGTTTTCCAGCGCGGAGGAAGCGCTCCGGCAGGGATAATGATCGAACCATTCGAGATCGGAAATGTCCATGGTTGCTGAAACGACTTCGGACCGGATTGCGGAAGGCGAAATCCAACGGCTTGAAATGAGCCTGGATAGGAAGAATTTTACCTTCGATGCTCTATTCCGGTTGATCGAAAAACTCGGAACCACCCTGGAGCTGGACAAGATTATCCGGCTTTTCCTGATGACGTTGGTGGGGCAGTTGAGCCTCGGCCAGGTATCGCTTTATCTATTTTCCCCCTCGGGCAAGAAGCTGAAGATCAACCATTCCCTGGGGCTGCCCCGGGACGCCGTGCTGGACTCGATGGATATGGAAGCCGATTTCGTCCGCTGGCTGTTGGATCAAGAATATCCCGTTCCTATCGATCGATACCGGGGGGCCCCGGAGGAAACCGTTGCGGGGGATAGGGCGATGCGGGACCTGCTCCTGAAAAATCAATATAGATTTGCCTATCCCATAATGAACGGATCCGATTTGCTGGCGCTGATCATGTT
Organism: Candidatus Krumholzibacteriota bacterium; assembly: GCA_016926065.1. Classification (GTDB taxonomy): domain Bacteria; phylum Krumholzibacteriota; class Krumholzibacteriia; order Krumholzibacteriales; family Krumholzibacteriaceae; genus JAFGPI01. Next base: position 631 of record JAFGPI010000205.1, on the reverse strand, counting down.
CGGCGATAAAGTGACCGGTGAGCAATTTACCGATTTCAACGTGGAGGTCCTGCACATGATAACAAGTGTCGCCTCCATGACCATCAAAAACGCGATGCTTTACCGGGAGACGCTCCAATCGAAAATGGAGCTGGAGAACTTCGCCAAACTAAAGAAAGAATTCATGCATCATACCTCCCACGAATTGCGAACGCCCCTGACGGTGTTAAAAAGCTCCCTGTTTTCCCTGGACCCGGGCGAGGGGGGCAACGCCATGCTGATCAATATGGCCCGGGAAGCGGTGGCCCGGCTGCATGACGTGGTCGAACAGGTCCTGTCCCTCAATGACGTCGAATTGGATGAGTCCTTCTTCCGGTTCCAGGTGACGGATATCGCCCAGTTTCTCGAGGGCTATTTCAGGGGTATGATTCCCAAGCTGGGGGAGAAAGGGATCACGGTAAAATTCGATAGAAGCGAAAGTAAGTTATATATGTCGGTCGATTCCGCGAAGATAAAAATCGTGCTGGATAGTATTATCGATAACGCCGTCTCCTCGCTTGATCGGGGAGGCGCGATTTACCTGAGCACTCTGATCGGCCGGAGCGCCCCCGGCGAAGGAGATGGGATCGAGATCACGACCGGCGATTTGATC
>JAFGPI010000204.1 GCA_016926065.1 Candidatus Krumholzibacteriota bacterium | reverse complement strand
TTTCGTGAAGGAGGAGAAGGTGCTGACGGAAGGGAGGTCCGGATCGGGGCCGCGCTACCCGCGGGCGCTCTTTGCCGCTTCCCGGCTCGAAGGTGATAACTGGCGGCTGGGCGTGGGTGCCGGGGGCAGGGAATGGCAATATTCCACGGTCTGGGAGGGCCTGCTGGTAAAACTCAGCCTTGAGCCCTGGAGGGATGAGGATGGTTTCTCACCCCGCCGGCTGGAATCTCTCTTTCAGTTTGTCGACCTGCTGGAACCTCTGATCGCCGGTTCCCCCATCGACGCCTGGCCGTTTGATTTAGTGCCGGAAGCCGGGGATCAGGGTTACCCCGCCTTTCCCCCGGCCGTTACCTCCTTCGATCCCCCCTTGCTCGGTTTATCCCGGGAGATGGTCCTGCTCAAGCGTGATATCAGGAAAATCGCCCCCAGCGGACTATCGGTTTTGATCGAAGGGGAAAGTGGCACCGGCAAGGAAATCGTGGCTCGGAATATCCATAATTTGAGCGGCCGGCGGAGGGAACCGCTGGTTATCGCCAACTGCATGGAAATGCCCGCTTCGCTGCTGCAGAGCGAACTATTCGGACACGCCAAAGGCTCATTCACCGGGGCTCTGAAGGACCGGAGGGGTTTGATCGAAAACTCCGCGGGAGGGACGTTCTTCCTGGATGAGATAGGGGAGATGCCCCTTTCGCTGCAGGCCTCGCTATTGCGCGTATTGCAGGAAAGGGAGATCCGTAGGGTGGGCGAAAGCGTCAGAAGGAGCGTGGATGTCCGCTTCATTTTCGCCACCAACCGGAACCTGTCCACCCTGGTCAAAGAGCAAAAATTCAGGGAAGATCTATATTTCCGCATTAATGGAATCCGCCTCTATGTTACCGCGCTGCGCCGCCGGCGAAAGGATATTCTTCCGTTGGCCGAGTATTTTCTCCGGGGGGCGGCCCGGGAAGCAGAGATGAAGGTTCCGGCGTTGACGGGGGGAACGGCGCGCCGGTTGCTGACCTATCCCTGGCCGGGTAACGTGCGCGAGTTGAAAAACGAGATGTACCGGATGGTGGCCCTGAACCGCGGGACGCGGGTGATAGCTCCGGAGATGCTTTTACCTCATATCGGCGATCCCCCCCCGGCAAGGGGTGGGGGGAGGGACGAAAACGACGGCAGCCTTACGGCCGCCGTTCAGAGGCTGGAGCGGAAGTTGATCGCCGAGACCCTGGAGCGGTTCGCGGGAAACCGCACCAAGACAGCAGCCGCCCTGGGCATAACCCGGCAGGGGCTGTTGAACAAGCTAAAGCGCTACGGGTGCGAATCCCTAAACCGGGAGTAAAATATCGATCCGGTAAAGCTCGCTCGCGGCGAAGTAATTACCGCCTCCCCGGGAGAGCTTTTAACCTCCGGAATAAGTTCGGGGTTGTCCGGGAAGGGGGCCTCCATTATAATCCGGCGGAGGAAAATACATGGATGGAGATTGAATGGGCGGAGATTCGTTCGTATACAGGTGGCGGCAGGAGATCTTCGCCGGCGTGACCGGCGGATTGCTGTTGTCTCTTTCCTTCCCTCCCTTTCCCACGCGGTTCTTGGCGTTGGTTTCCCTGGTCCCCGTGATTAGATATTTTCTAATCGAATTCCCCGCCCGGGCGGGGGACAAAGGGTGCCTGAGGAGGGGATTCGGGGTGGGATTCTATTTCGGCCTGGCTTTTTTCCTGGCCCTGCTCTTCTGGATAATCAATCTGATCCCCGAATCTTCCATAAACCTGTCCTGGGTTCTCTTTCCGGCCCTGGTTCTACTGGTGATGTACCTGGCCTGCTTCACCGGCCTGGCCACCCTGGGCCTGGCCTGGATGATCAAACGCTTCGGTCCGGCGGGCCTATTCTCCGCGCCGGCTTTCTGGGCCCTGATGGAATTCGCGCGCTCCCGGGGGGAGTTGGCCTTTTCCTGGGGAGTCATATCCAGCTCCCTGGCCAACTTTCCTCCGGCCATCCAGGGGCACTCGATTTACGGCCCGTTCGGCATGTCCCTGATATTGGTGCTGGTGAACGTCCTGCTTTGCTGCGCCTGCTTTTCCCCGGCGAAAAAGAGCCGCCTGACCGCCCTGGCGGTACTGATCCTTCTGGTGGGTGGTCATCTCCTGTGGGGAAGCAGCAGGATATCGCGGTTGGATAAGAGCCTGCGGGAACAAAATCCGGTTAAGAATGTGGCCGTGATCCAGGCCAACGTTTCTCTGGCCATAAAATGGAGGCCCGAATACCGGGATTCCGTTTTTACCAAGCTTGAAATATTGACCCGCAAGGCCGCCGCCGCGGGTGCCTCGCTGGTGATATTCCCGGAGACCTCCGCGCCGGTTTCCCTAAGTCACGCGGTAAAATACAGGAATTGGATCGGGAGGATGGCCCGCCAATCGGAAGTGGAAATATTGATCGGATATATATACCACCTTCAGGAAGGGGATGAATGGGTGCCCTATAACGCGTGCGGGCTGTTCAATAAAAGGGGGGAGCTGGTATCACAGTATCAAAAAATCAATCTCCTCCCATTCGGGGAGAGGATGCCGTTCAGCCAATATATTATCCCCCTGGGGAGGCTCGATTTCGGTCAGGCCAATTTCAAGCCCGGCCAAAAGATGACGATTTTCAATTCCTCGGCCGGAAAGTTCGGGACGCTTATCTGTTTTGAATCGACCTTTTCCGGTTTTGCCGGGAGATATATCAGGGATGGCGCCCGGTTTCTGGTTAATATCACCAACGACGGATGGTTCGGAAGCACCCGCGGACCCAAACAGCACATGGAAACGGCTATTCTGCGGGCGGTGGAAAACGGGGTAACTCTTTTACGGGCGGCCAACACCGGCATCTCGCTGTTCGTCGATCCGGCCGGAAGGGTGGTGGAGAATATCGGCCTGGATAAGGGCGGTATCATCATGGCCTCCATCTACCGTCCCCCGGGGCCGACCCTGTACGGAAGGGCCGGGCAACTGCCCTTTCTTATCCTGGTGCTTATCAGCTTGGCCGCGGCGCCGGTCTACTCGAGGATGGGGCGGGGCCGCTAGGTCCGGGAGGGAGCAGTGACGAGGGACGGAAAAATTAATTTTTACCGCAAGCTGTGGCATCTTTTCAGCGGGTTGTTCATCATCGCGGTCATGCTGCTTTCCTATCCTTCCAAGGGAGCGGCCCTGGTGGTTCTGGCCGTGTTCTCGGCGGCCCTGCTGGTACTGGATATCCTGAGATTCGCCACCCCGGCGGGAAACAGATTTTTCTGGAAGCACCTGGGATTTCTCACCTCGGATAAGGAAAAACGGGGCCCCAATACCTCTTTTTACTACGCCGCCTCCCTGTTGATATGCGTGCTGATATACCCTCCCCGGATAACCATGGGGGCCATTGTCTGCCTGGCGGTGGGGGATCCGGCCGCCGGTGTTTCCGGGGCATTGATCGGCAAGCACCGGATTAGGGGTAAAAGCATAGAGGGAGCAGTGGTGAATTTTATCATTTGCCTGGGACTGATCAGGTTCCTTATTCCCTCCTCCACGGTTGCCATCGCCGGCGCGCTGGCCGGCGCGCTGATAGAATTAATCTCCCTTCCCGGCCTGGACGATAACCTGACGGTCCCGCTTTTTGCCGGATTGGTGATGACCCTGGCCGCCCATTTTCAGCCCTATTAATCTAAAAATAGGTGGCCGCGTCGAAAAATATCTTCCCCGTGCCCTTCCTATGCCAGGCGCAGCCGATTTTTAGCAACACCGCCTGCCGGGGAATAAAATTCAAGCCGCAGCCGAATCCGCTATGGAAGCTTTCCCGGCGCAGCTCTTGGGATTGGCTCCACACCGCCCCCCCGTCCAGGAATAGGTTAAAATCCACCAATATGACCGGATTGCCCAATTCAGAAATATCGCGGAAGTTCAGTGGGATTCTAAACTCCGATCTGGCCAGTAGGGAACGGTCTCCGGAAAAAACGCCGAAATCATATCCCCGGATCGTGTTTAAACCCCCCAGGTGCTGGCGCAGGGTAAGGGGGACGCGACCGTGAACCAAGGTGCACCGGGTAAAGAGGCAGGATATCACCCGGCCGGTTTGGAAGAATAGATCCCCCTGGAAATGGTAGAGGAAGTTCTTGAGGGGGGACCGGGATTGCAGCACTCCCCAATCTTTTCTCGATAGTTGACAGTGCAATCCCCGGCGGGGATAAAAATCCCGGTTCCCTTCCCCGTAGAGCAATCCCGTCTCCAGGGTGGCAAAAGCTCCGGTGGGAGTGGGCGGCGTGACCCCGGCCGTCGGCGCGGCCGGTTCGGAGCCGGAATATTGTATCCATTCACAGCCGCTGCGGACGAATAATCCCAGTTCCGACATTATTTTAAGATACAGGGAGAGAGAGGTTCCCCCTTCTTTGACCGGGCGGTCGCGCATCAGCTCTTGATAATCGGGGAACGGGTAACGGTAGGCGCGGAAGGCGGCCCTCCATTCCAATCCCAGGAACGGTGCCCGCTTGAGATAGGGTTTGGTCCAGCGGGCCCCCAGGTAGGTAATACCCCGGAAGCGGGTTTCCAGGCGGAGTTGTTCATTCCTGCCCCCCAGGAAAGCCTCGTGGAAAACCGCTCCCACGGAAATACGGTCGGCGAAATTTCTTTTGATATGGGGATAAAGGTGCCAGCTTCGCTCCTCGGTAACAACTAGGAACAGCCTTACTCCCTCTTCCCTCGGGGATTTGGTTTTCTGTACCCGGGCCGACCGGATGCCGGATAGTTGCTCGACCTGTTTCAAGCCCCGGCTGACCTGTTCCTCCCGGTAGGGATCGCCGCTCTTCAGACCGAAGACCCTGATTACAATCTCCCGGTCTATCTTGTAATTACCGAATACGCTTATACTGAGGATGGTTTTTCCCTGAAAGGAGTCGGGCGGGGCCGCGGCCGCCGCGCAGGTAAGGAAAAGCAATGAAATTCCGATTATTTTTCTCATCTTCGTATCAGTGGCGCCGTCCGCTTGAGATTAACTTTTTGCCGCATCCCGGTCAATCGTTTATCGATAAGTAATATTTGAGATTAAGGCCCTGAAAATCTTTTTTCCACACTAAAGTTTCCTCATTCCCAAACCGAAAAGATATTTAAGTCAGCACTATAGAGTGAAGGGTGATTTTATATGGTAGAGAAAAATGAAACCAAAAATCCCGGCTATCTGCGTTTTGTCAGCTTTTATCTGGATGATGAATGGTACGGTCAGGATATTCAATATATCCAAGAAGTTAACAAGGTGCAGAATATAGCCGAAGTGCCCGGATCTCCGGAATTTATCCTGGGAGTCATAAATCTGAGAGGAAACGTGATTCCGGTGATGGATATACGGGCAAGACTGGGCCTCCCCACCAAGGAAATAACCAAGAAAAGCCGGGTGATCGTGGTCGAACTGGATGGATCCCAACTGGGGTTGCTGGTGGATGGGGTTCATCATGTCCTGGAAATACCCCATGACGAGCTTTCCCATCCACCCGATGTGGCCATGACCGATAGAAACAAGTTCATTCAGGGTATCGGGCAGGTAGACGACAAACTCATGTTCTTTATCGATATCAAAAAGATTTTCCAGGAAGAATCTGATTTGAACATGACCTTCCAAAACAAACAGGCGATTCTTGAGTAGGGTGGAGAAATTGGCGATGGTGGCAACCGGTCTGCTTGAATTGACGAAAAGCGACTTTGATTGGTTCCGGCGGTTTATCGAGGAGGAGACTGGAATCCACATACTGGAGACCAAGTATATTTTTCTCTACAACCGCATCCTGAGAAGGATAAAGGAGTTGGGTTTGAATTCGTTCTCCGAATACCAGGTGTTTTTGGATTCGCGAAAGGGAAGAAGAGAGGAAAAAGATAAATTGTTCGACGAAATAGTGATTTCGGAAAGCACCTTCTTCCGTTATCAACCCCAGTTGGACATTTTCCGGTCCCAGATATTTCCCCTGCTTATCCGGCGGCGTACCGAGGAGGGGCATCCGGTGAAGATCGTGTGTTTCGGCTGCGCCCAGGGACAGGAACCTTATACCCTGGCGATTCTGGCTCATGAAGACCTGCCCCTAGATCAAAGGGAACTGGTTTGGATCAACGCGGTCGACCTTTCCGGCGCCTTAATTGAAAAGGCCAAAGAAGGTTTCTACGCCAATATAATCATGCAGAACGTTCCTTCCCTGTACCTGGACCGTTATTTCTTGAAGGAACCCGGTGGTTACCGGCTGCTTCCCCGGGTAACCCGCATGGTGAGATTCTTTCAGTTCAACATGGCGCGGGATAACTGGCATCAGTTCAAATACGCGGACCTGATCTTCTGCCGGAATACGATCATCTATTTCGGAGCCAGGATGAAGGACCGGGTGTGCCGGAATCTGACCGGGATTATCCGCGATAAGGGATTCTTGATACTGGGGCATACGGAGATTATAAATGCCGCCAAATATGGATTGGTGCATCACGGCGCCAACGTTTACCGGAAGGAAACCGTTTGAGCGACAGTAACAATTCAATGGTTTTCACATACCTGGAAGACGCCGACGAGGTGATTCAGGAAATCGAGGAGATCCTGATTCAACTGGAGTCTTATCCTCATGATGAGGAGTTGATCAACCGGCTGTTCCGGGCGATTCATACCCTGAAAGGGTCCTCCTCGTTCATGGGTTTTACCCTCACCGCCGAATTCGCCCACAGTGTTGAAAACCTGCTGCACCTCATGCGGGAAGGGAAACTCCATTTTTCCGGAAATACGGCGGACGTTTTCTTTAATTCTTTTAATGTCTTGAAATCCCTGATCAACGACATCCGCAGGGAGGGGAAAGAGAAGGAACGGAATTTAGACAAATTTCTCTCCGCATTGCATCAGGTTACCTCCGCGGTGGATACAGACTCCGTCCCCGCCGCCGGGAAGAATGCGGGCAAGCATGACGATCCCCTTCCGCGGTGCTCCCGTCCCGATGCCGCCGCGACCAGAAGTTTCGGTTTAGGCGGGGTTTCCGTCGATCAGATGTTGTTACTCCTCACCCCGGAAGAATTGCGCGACCTGGCGAATCTGGAGGAAGGGCAAAAAGTCTATTACTTCAAGGTTGAATTCTCGCCCCACAACCATATGGTGGTGGCGCGGGCGATGCTCCTGGCCAGGGACCTGAATATCCAGGCGGAGGTTCTGGCCACCGTGCCTCCTTTGGAATTTCTGGAGGAGGAATTTGAGGGTTCCCTGGAGTGTCTATTTATCAGCGAGTTATCCGAGGAGAAAATAAAAAGTCTGATCCGTGACGCCGATGCCATAAATTCTGATCTTCGCCTGGTGGCAAGGGAGGAGATCGAGGAGGCCGGGAGAATTTACAGCCGGCGGGACGGCCTCGAACGGGACCGGGAGCAGGAATCCGGAAAGACCGCCGGGATGCCGCCAGAGGGAAGTTCGGTCGCTGCGTCCGCCGCCCCTCCCGATTCTTTGGGCGCGGACCGGGGGGAGTCCGGGGAAGCGGCGGAGGGAACCCACACCGGGACCGACGCTTCCGTCCCCTCCACTATTTTCACCGGGGAAGGAGCGGAGCTCCTGGAGGAGGCCCTCTACTGGTCCGGGGATGGTTCCCCGGATAAGGAAGAGGGCGAGGATTCTTCCTCCGGGGATTCAGCGGATACTGCCGGGGAATGGCCTGCCCCCGGAGCGGGGAAGAACGAATCTCCGTTAAGGGGCAATGAACACCGGAAGAAACGGGAAACCATCCGGGTGGATATAGAGAAATTCGACAAATTGATGAATCTGATCGGCGAGTTGGTCATCAACCGCACCCGGAACCGCGACCTGGTCACGCAATTGATCTCGGAATTCGGGGAGGGGACGCCGGTCAATTATCTGATGGAAAGTCTGGAGGAGCAGGGAAAGATCATTTACGAGATACAGGAAAGTATCATGAAAAGCCGGCTGGTGCCGGTGGGATTCGTCTTCAAGAGTGTGCCGCTGGTGGTACGGGACATCGCCAAGAGATCGGGGAAACGGGTCAGATGCGTGATAATGGGGGAAAACACGGAGTTGGACAAGAGATTGGTCGATGGAATCCGGGAGCCGATAATGCACCTGGTGAGAAACGCCATAGATCATGGGATAGAGTCCGGCGAACACCGGGAAAAAATAGGCAAGGATGAAACGGGCACCGTATGGGTCAACGCCTTCCAGGAGTACAACCAGATCGTTATCAGCATCCGGGACGACGGCAGGGGCATAAACCGGGAGAAGGTGATAGAAAGAGCCCAGCAGAAACTGCTCTTGAAACCCGGCGAGGAGAAAAATTTGACCGATAACCACATTATGGAATTGATCTGCCAGCCCGGTTTTTCCACCACCACCGAGATTACCGACAATTCCGGCCGGGGAGTGGGGATGGACGTGGTGAAAAGGGCGGTGAGCGGATTGAGCGGCTCGGTGGAAATTGTTTCCGAACCGGATAAGGGGACCACGGTGTATATCCGTCTGCCCATCACCCTGGCCATCATCAAGGGATTACTGATCAAGAGCGGGGATAAGGTTTTCGCTATCCCCATCAATTGCGTCTCGGAGATCATGAATATTTCCCGCCACGATATACACCGGAGTTACAGCGGGGAAAAACTTATCCAGGTCAGGGAGGAAATTATCAATATATACGCTCTCGACGATCTGCTGGGTCTGGAAAGCGGGGATCTGCCGGAATATTTTCCGGTCGTGATCGTGGATAACTTCGGAGAGAAAATCGGAATAATCGTAGATGACCTGGTGGAGGAAAGAGAAATCGTGATAAAGAACCTTACTTCATCCTTCCTGGATATTGAAGGAATAGCCGGCGCTTCCATAATGGGCGATGGGAAAGTAATCTTGATCATCGACATCCCCATGCTCATAAAAAAAGAGGCCGGCACCATCAAATCTTCCGGTTTGACCGTTATGTCATCCGGAGTGGTAGAGGGGATAGTATAGTGGACTTTGTCGAAGCAACGCTGTCCAAGCATACCTTCGTCGCCATTGGCCAGGTAATCACCAAAAGGGCTCCGGAAAAACTGGCCTCGGTGCTGGGCTCGTGCGTGGCCCTGACCCTGTACGACCCCCTGAGCAAAACCGGAGGCATGGCGCATATACTCCTTTCCGGAGGGGGCAACGAGGATAGTACCCGGTATTCCGTGCCAGCGGTCCGGAGACTGGTATCCGAAGTGCAGGAACTGGCCGGAGAGAAGGCGGTGCTGATCGCCAAAGTGGTAGGCGGGGCCTATACCGGATCCCCGGAAAAGAGCAGCCTGCTGCGCAATATAGGCAGGAACACGGTGCTCAAGATCGTCACCATGCTGACTGAATTGGAAATCGATATCGAGGGAATGCACACCGGGGGCTTTAACGAAAGGATCATCCTCTTTGATCTGGATAGTGGAGATATAACCGTGAACACCAATCTAGCCAACACCCATATCCGGATCATTTAAGAGGCCGGATTAGGAAACGGGTCGCAAGGGAAAGTTGAATAATGGCCATAAAAGTTTTATGCGCGGATGATTCAAAGCAGGTACTGGTTACCCTGGCCAGGTTGCTGTCGTCCGATCCGGAGGTTGAAGTGATCGGCCAGGCCGAGGACGGGGAGCAAGCGGTGAGAAACGTAAAAAACTTCGCTCCGGACGTGATTACCCTGGATCTTAAGATGCCCAAACTGGACGGACTGCAGGCTTTGAAAAGAATCCGGATGATCTCTGCCGCGCCGGTGATCATGATAAGTTCCTTTACCCAACCGGGCGCTTTGGCGGCACTGGAGGCGCTGGAACTGGGAGCCTATGGTTTTATCCCCAAACCGGTAAGCGGTAGGATGGAAGATATGATCAAGATGAGCGACGAACTCATAAGGTTGATCAAGGAGGCCGATCAGGCCGCCAAGCAGCAGCGGCATAATTATCCTCCCGGAATAATAACCCGGAATACCGGATACGGTTCCGCCGACCCGGAAAGTAAGTTTAACGGGAACTTATCCCCGGCGGTCTACTCGCAGTTGTCCACGGATGAGATCGACAGCTTCCGGGCCATCGCCATCGGCTGTTCATCGGGAGGCCCTATCACCTTGTTGAAGATCCTGCCTCTCCTGCCGGAATCCTTTCCCTGGCCGATTATTATCGTGCAGCATATGCCAAAATACTTTACCGCTTACTTCGCGGAAAATCTCGACCGAAAATGTTCCCTCCGGGTGAAAGAGGCGGTCTCCGGAGAGAGGGCCAGAAAAGGCTGCGTCTATCTGGCTCCGGGAGGCTACCACGTCAAGGTGGCCAAGGCCGGCGAGGAGTTGAAATTCGTATTCGACGGCGAGATCGATCCGGTTTTCGGAGCATGTCCCTCGGTGGACGTGCTGATGGAGTCGGTAGCCGCCCGCGTGGGTAAGAAGGCGGTGGGAATCCTGCTTTCCGGCATGGGAATGGATGGAGTGGAAGGCTTGCTGAAAATGAAGCAGGCCGGAGCCGTTACGGTGGTGCAGGATCGTGCCTCCGCCCTGATCTACGGCATGCCGGGGAGAGCTTTGGAGAGCGGCGCGGCCGACCAGGTGGTCTGTCCCCAGGATATCCCGAATTTTATTTATCACTCCGCCCGCATGAGGGCGCTGGAGAAGAAAGCCGATAGCAGCTCCCCCACCCTCAGCTAATCTCCGGGAAATAACTCCGCCGGGCGGGAACGGGTCGCTCCTTGCCGGGGCGGTTTATATCCTCCGACTCCCGGGAACAGTCCCCGGACCTTTTCCCGCTTGACTTTGGACCGGGGCTCCGCCGCGCGGCCATTTCCCCCCGCGCTCGCGCCGCACCGGAACGGCGAATTAATGGATAAGCGGCAAGAATTCCGATTGTAGCATTCTTCTCCATGTTATAAAATATTGGGGGAAAGATATAATAACACCTTTAGAAAAGGTATCTCATGAGAATCTACTGGGCGATCTTTTGGGCTTTCCTCAAGGTGGGTTGTTTAGGGTATGGCGGCGGTCCGGCCCTGATACCCCTTATCGAGAAGGAGGTGGTCCACAATTATGGCTGGCTGACCGCCGAGGAATATATTGATGCCCTGGCCATGGCCAATACCCTGCCCGGACCGGTAGCCACCAAGATGGCTCTCTGCGTGGGGCTCAAGGCGGGGGGACCGGCGGGGGCCGCCCTGGCCCTCTTCGCGATTCTCCTTCCCTCCAGCCTGCTGGTCCTGATCTTGACCGTGTTGTACTATAGATACCGGAATATACCCACCGTCCAGGGAGTGGTGCGGGGCGTGCGCCCCGTGGTTATCGCCCTGCTCATGGTGACGGTGGCCAACCTGGCCCCCCGTTCCGTTTTTTCCTGGGACACGTTTCTGCTCGCCCTGGGGACTTTCCTGGTCGTATTCTACTTGAAGGTTCATCCCATCATCATGATCGCGCTGGCCGGCATGGTGGGATATTTTTATTATCGTTGACGGGTATGGAAGGGGCTTCGCGATAGCGGTGAGCGCTTATGGATTTCGAGGAGAGGGGATATTTCCGGGACGCCAAAAAGACGCGTTTCCGGGCCCGGGTCAGAAAAGCCGTACCGGACGGCGAGTCCGGCAGCCATGTCTGGCTGGATAAGACCTACTTTTATCCGCTTTCCGGGGGACAGCCCGCAGACAGGGGCACCTTGGGAGGGCTGCCGGTGGTGGAAGTGGCCGAGGATGAAGACGGAGTGCGCCATACCCTCCGGGGTTCCCTGCCGGAGGGGGCGGAGGTGGAAGGTCTGGTTGATCCCGGGCTCAGGCTCGATCACATGCAGCAACACTCGGGGCAGCACCTTCTCTCCCGGGTTTTCCTGGAGAAATACGGGCTATCCACCGTGGGATTTCACCTGGGGGAGATTACCAGTACCATAGATCTGGACGGGGAAAACCTAACCGAGGAGAAAATCCGGGAAGTGGAGGAGGAGGTCAACCGGCTGGTACTGGCAAATACTCCCATCAGCGTGAGAATTGTGGGCCGGGAGGAGTACGACCGGTTGCGGGAGGAGGATGCGTCCGGCGGCAAGGGGCTCCGGTCCCGCCTGCCCCAGGAGGTGGAAAAGGTCCGGCTGGTGGAGATAGAAGGGATAGATAGTTCGACTTGCTGCGGTACGCACTGCTCCTTTACCGGCGAGATCGGAACGGTCAAGGTTCTCGGCACGGAAAAGGTGAAGAACGGCACCCGCGTCGAATTCGTGTGCGGACAGAGAGCCTATCGGGATTATAGGCAAAAAAACGAGGCCCTGGATAGGTTGGCCGGGATGTTCACTACCGACTGGAGGCAGCTCCCCCCGCTGGTGGAAAAGCTGTCCCGGGAGGTCAGGTCCCTGCGCAAAGAAATCGATTCGCTGCACCGGGAACTGGCGAAACATCAGGCCGAGGAACTGGCCCGGCCGACCGGAAAGATCGGCGGTTACGGCCTGGTAAGAAAGGTTTTTCCGGATGCCGAATCGAATGTGCTGCGGGAGATGGTGTCCCGCATCCGGGATAGGGGTGATCTGGTGGTCCTGATCGGTTACCGGCGGCCCGCTCCCGGGCTTATCTTTGCCTGTTCTACCGGGATCGAATTGCATATGGGCGAACTGCTTAAAAGTGCCGCGGCGGTCATGGGCGCCAGGGGAGGGGGGGGTGCCGATTTCGCCCAGGGAGGCGGGGGGGAAGAGGCAAGGGTGGACGCGGCCCTGGATGAGGCGGAAAGGCTGGCCAGGGAAATGCTGGAGTGATGGATAGGTACTGGTCCGATCCCGAGAAGGAAAGAAACAAGATGGTGCAGGAACAGATAGCCCTGCGCCAGGTAAGGGATCCCCGCGTGCTGGAGGCGATGCGGAAGGTTCCGCGGGAACTTTTTATCCCCCGGGAAGATTACCAGTACGCCTTTTATGACGGTCCTCTCTCCATCGGTTTCGGGCAGACCATATCCCAACCCTATATTGTGGCTTATATGACGGAGAACCTGGAGCTGAGGGGTACGGAGCGGGTGCTGGAAATCGGCACCGGTAGCGGATACCAGACGGCGGTGCTGGCCGAACTGGCCGCGGAGGTCTATACCATGGAAATTATCGACGCCCTGCTGCGACGGGCCGAGAAAAGACTGGCCGAACTGGGTTACGGCAATATTCATTTCCGCTCCGGCGACGGGTCGGACGGATGGCCGGAAGAAGCTCCCTTCGACGCGATCGTGATAACCGCCGCGCCGGAGATGGTGCCGGAGCGTCTCGGGGCCCAGCTCCGGGAGGGAGGAAGGATGATCGTACCGGTGGGCAGGCATATTCAGTACCTTTTGAAAATCGTTCGCCGGGGAAGTGAATATGACAAGCAAAAGCTGATCGGAGTCAGGTTCGTTCCCATGACGGGAAAAATCCAGGAGGGTGAGTGATGATAGGGTTTATTTACCATGAGCTCTTCGCCAAGCACCTGGAAGGGTACGCGCACGTGGAAAGCCCGGAAAGATATCTGGCGGTGGTGGATAAGATGAAGCGGTCTTCCCGCGTACCCCATATTTCCTTCCGGGAAGCGGAACCGGCCAAACGGGAATGGATCGAGGCGGTTCATGATAAATCTTACGTGGATAGTATCCTTTCCCTGAGAATCCACCGACCGGTCGTTCTCGATTGGGGCGACACGGTGGCTACCTCCGCCACGGTGGAGGCGGCCCTGCATTCGGCCGGGGCCGGCGTGCAGGCCGTACGGTTGGTGCTGGATGGAGAGTGCTCATCCGTTTTCAGCGCAGGCAGGCCTCCGGGCCACCACGCGGAAAAGAACCGCGCCATGGGATTTTGCATTTTTAACAATGTGGCCATTGCCTCCGCCTACCTGCTGGAGGAGTGCGGATTGAGCCGGGTGGCGGTGGTCGATTGGGATGTTCACCATGGAAACGGGACGGAGAGTATTTTCCTGGGCGATGATAGATTATTGTATATCAGTCTCCATCAATACCCCCATTACCCCGGCAGCGGCCATGCCCGGATCACCGGCACGGGAAGGGGAGAAGGGTATAATCTCAATATACCCTTGGAATCGGGAGCGGGGGAGGAGCGCTACCTGGAGGAGTTCGACCGGCAGGTCTTGCCCGCGCTGGATCGATTCAAGCCGGAATTCCTGCTGATCTCGGCGGGATTTGACGGGCACCGGGACGATCTGCTGTCGGGGATGCGCCTGACCGGGGATTCTTTCGGCAGGATGACCGCCCGGTTGAAGGAAGCGGCGGAGAAGAATTGCGGGGGGAGAATCGTCTCCCTGCTGGAAGGCGGATACAATCTGGAGGCGCTGGCCGACTCGGTCGAAAAGCATCTGGAAGTGCTGGCCGGCGCCGGGGGATGAGCTATCCGCCCCGGGGAGTTTAGAGGTAGAGTTTATATTCGCCGCGGCTTTCGTTGATGGAGGTGACCCGCACCGCCGGTATGTCAACGAAGGGGCATTTATTCTCGCAGATACCGCACCCGATGCAGAGGTGGGGATCGACAAACGGTTTTTTAAGGGTGAACTTCTCGCCTCGTTCGTCCCGCGCTTCCTCTTCATGGAATTTGATCGCCTTGCCCGGAGCGGGACAGTGTTCCTCGCATACCCCGCAGTTACGGCCCAGGGCGTAAGGAATGCAGCGGTTCCGGTCGAACATCGCCAATCCGATGCGGATGTTCTGTTTTTCCTCCAGGGTGATTTTCTGTATGGCCCCGGTGGGACAGACCTGTGAACAGAGATTGCAGTTATATTCACAGTAACCCAGCCGGGGGACCAGGAGGGGCGTCCAGAAACCCTCCAGACCGGCCTGGGCGAAGGTAGGCTGCAATCCGTTGGTAAGGCATACCTTCATGCATTCACCGCATTTGACGCAGGTGCGCAGAAATTCATCCTCCCCCAGGGCTCCGGGCGGTCTGATCAGTTCCGGATTCTGTCTCTGGGGGCCGCCTCCGAGCTTGACCAGGGGAACCGAGACCACCGCTCCCAGGCCGCAGGCCAGCAGCCAGCGGCGTTGCAGATCCACGTTTCCCCGCCCGGTCTTTTCCCGGGTGGGGTGAATCGACACCGCGGCGGCGGGGCAGATATCCCGGCAGTTGAAACAGGCGAGGCATTCCCGGCTGGCCCATTTCCCGGCGGGGAAGGGGGTGGCCTCTCCCTGGCAGGCTTGATTGCAGCGGCGGCAGGCGATGCATTTTTTATCGTTGACGTCGACCCGGGCCAGGGGCTGCTTGGTTCCCAGCAAGCCGAGCAGGGCCCCCAGGGGACAGAGATATCGGCACCAGAAGCGGGGAGAGAGAAAGTTCAGCGCCAGAATGGCGGTGAAAATCAGGGCGATCGGTATCATCTGCCGGAAAACCGGCTGTTCGAAGGCCAGGATAACGCCGGTCAGGGAGGAGTAGAGGGAGTCCAGGGACGAAGACAGGCCGGGGATTCCCAGGGAGACGATAAATTCGAAGGCACTGCGGACCATCAAGTTGGCCGCCGGATTGTATCCCAGGGCCAGGGAGCGGATGGTCAGGGAGATGGGATCCAGGAATCCCGCGCTGTTCCAACCCAAGAGGGCCGCCACCAGGATGAAGATCAAAATAAAATATTTAATCCGGCGCAGCGGGGCGAAGGGGGCCCCGTCCGCTTTCGGCCCGGCGGAGCGCATCTTGAAATATGAAAAGAAAGTATTCAGCGTGCCCAGGGGGCAGATCCATCCACAAAATACCCTCCCCAGGAGCACCGTAAGTAATATGGTAATCAGGGAGAGCAGGAATATCACCCGCACCGTGTGGGCGGCCAGCAGAGCGCTGAGGGCGATCAAGGGATCGAAATCCAGGAAAAGCTTAACCGGCAGTCCCAGTTGATCATTACCCTTGTACTCGGTCTGGATGAAAAGGATCAGGAACAGTATAAGAAACAAGATCTGTGATAATCTGCGTAGGTTTTTCATTTCCGCTACCCCAGGTTCACTTCGATATAACCACCGTTCCTGTAATCGGCCCGTCCCAGTCCCCTCTTGCGCGCCATTTCAATATGGGGATAATCCAGAGGATTGTTGCTCTTTACCGATTCTCCGAAAAGAGTTATTCCGAAAGCGTCGATCCTTACCGGATCAGGGCTGGCCGCAATGAGATCGAGTTTTTCAACGTCATTCAGGGTGCTGCCCTGGGGGCCGTTCGCCTTGAGTATCCTTACCGCGTCCAGGATGGTCAGCGCTGGTTTGAAATAGGCCGTTAAATCGACGATGGACTGCGGGAGTTTCTGATGCAGCAGGTCCCGCCGTCCCCCGATCAGTCCCATGAGGTTCTTCATGGAAAGGGTGACCGAGGAAAGCCCGTGATGCTTGGCTATGGGAAGGTTGATGATCTTGTCGGCCTCGATCGCTTTCTGGTATACCTCCCAGGTGGTGATGACTTCCCCGCCCAGGTTCCGCTGTACGAATTTTCTCTTTTCCACAAAGGGGACTTCGGCCCCGGCTCTCTCGGCCGCTTCGCGGATGCCGCTGCGTTTATAGGTGCGCCGGGCGTCATTGCAGGTATTATCGGCCACTATGATTTCCTTGGCGCCGGCCTCTTTAACCATCCGGACCACCGCTTCCACCACCCGGGGATTGGTGGTGGCCGCTTGTTCCGGCTTTTTGTCCCAGGAGATATTCGGTTTTATGAATACCACGTCTCCGGTGGAAACGAACGATTTCATACCTCCGATAAGTTCAACCGCCTTCCGCGCGGCCGCTTCCGGATTGGCCCCTCTGACCACGGAAAATGAGGCGGGATCGGATTCCCCGAGGGTAAAGGCTGCCAGCTCCCTGACCGGCGAAAGGCATAAGGCGGCCGTGCCGGCCAGGGTTTTCAGGAAAGATCTTCGGGTAGACATGGTTCAATTCCTTCGATGATGACTCTCGTCCAAACGATACTGTTTGCTACCTCCCGCGGGACGGGGGATCCTTCCCCGGGGGATCAAAAGTATCCCCACCCCGGATCACGGGATCGCTTATCGATTATATAGGTTGTTCCCTCGAGGGTAAAGACTAATCCCGGGCGGTAAAATATTAAAATCCTGTTAACCGCGGTTATCTGATAGATATAATTTTCAAATAGCTGTATATTGTGCCCATGGATGAGAACGGTCAGATTGAAAAAGGGGAGGTGACGGATCCTTTCATGAATCCGCCCCCGGGGGATAAACGTATGATAGATAAAGTATTTCACCCCAAAGCGTTTTACCGTAAATTCGATTCCCTACTGGTCAAAATAGGCCAGGGGATCGACACCCACGATGTATTGTCCCTGGTGATCGAGGAGTTGGTTAAATCCTTCGGGCAGGATCTGGGAATCATCGGCGGATCGGTTTACAAGCTCCGCTTCGGGACCTTCCAGCTGATAAAGGATCCGGTCGGCCTGCCGGTGGGATCGATGCCCGATTCCATACCCCGGACCGACCCCGTATTTTCGCTCCTGCTGAAGCACAAGAGCTATATTTTCGTCGCCGGCGAGGCGCCGCCCTGGGGGCCCAACAGCGTGGCGGTCATGGTGGGAGAGAACGATCAATTCCTAATGGTTTTCCTGCTCGGCGAAGCATGGGTCATGGAAACGCTGCAGTTTTCCCTCAATACCATACGCAGTGCCCTGAACTACAGCCGCTCCACCAGCCGGTTTAATGCCGATATGCAGGAAGCGTACGAAATTCAAAAGAGCCTGCTGCCCCGGGATAATCCGGTTTTCACGGGCTATGACATAGCGGGCCGTTTCGTTCCCGCCGAACAGGTGGGAGGAGATCTCTACGATTTTTACCTGCTCGACGAGGATGTGCTGGGCTTCGCCATTGGAGACGCCAGCGGCCACGGACTGCCGGCCGCGCTGCTGGCCCGGGACGTGATGACCGGATTGCGGATGGGAATGGAGAAAGAGATGAAGATTTCGGGAGTGATAAAAAAGCTCAACCGGGTGATTCACCGCAGCCGTTTATCAACCCGCTTCGTCTCCCTGGTATACGGCGAGCTCGAACACGGGGGCACGCTGGTTTATATAAACGCCGGGCATCCGCTGCCGCTGCTGATTAAGGCGGATAGGTCGGAGAGGCTCGGGACCGGGGGAACGATCCTCGGTCCCCTGGAGGATACGGTTTTTAAGAGGGGCTTCGCCTTCATGGACCCGGGGGATGTGCTGGTGCTGTTCACCGATGGCATAGTGGAAGTGTCCAACAACCGGGAAGAGATGTTCGGGCTCGAGCGGATAGAGAAATGCGTGAAAAGCAGCCGCGCCGAAACGGCGGACGTGGTAATCCGGAACCTCTTCAAGGAAATCATGCAATTCAACCGAGGAGAAAAACTGAAGGATGACGCTACGGTTCTGATCATCAAACGGCTGGCCCCTCCTGAAGCGTGAAAAGACCGTTTCCCTCCGGAAATAGGGGGAAGGATCCTCCCGCGGAGATTCTTTTCTGTTTCGAATCCATTCCCTTTATGCTACAGTCTCTCCCGGTGCCGATGGGCGTCCAGTGGTGCTCAATCTTCAAGGAGGAGAAGTGATGAAAAAAGGTCTGGGAATCGCCGTGCTGGTGCTGGTGGTGGTAGTGATTATCGTGGTGGTGATATTGATCGCCAACAAGGATAAGCTGATCAATTTGGCGGTGGACAAGGGAGTGGAAACCGTGGAAACCGCGATCTTGAAAGATCTTCCCGATTCAATACCAGCCGACAGCGTGAAGACGCTGTGCGCTGATTTTAAAGCCGACCTTCAATCCGGGGATATAGATCCCTCCCGCCTGCGGGATCTCATGGATCTTTTCAAGGAAAGCTTCAACGACCAGAAGCTGGATGAAGAGGAAATTTCCAGGCTGTTGGAGGAGTTGAAATAATCGCCGGCTTCCCTTATCAACCGGTAACGCCGCCGGGGCATGGTATTGCCGCGGTGGAAGGTTGCTTGGAATTCCCATACCATTTACCGGAGGATAAAGCATGAGTGAGATTAGCAAATACAAGGAACTCTCCGCTGACAAGTTAAGATGGGAGTGTTCGGAGAATTCCTTCAAATTCAAAACCACCGCCGATGTTAAGCCCTGCAACGATATCATAGGCCAGGACCGGGCCCTCATGTCGATCAAGATGGGACTGGATCTGGAGCACCGGGGCTATAATATCTTCATTACCGGCCTGGTGGGAACCGGCCGCAAGACCACCATCAAGCATCTGCTGGAGCGGTTGGAGAGAAAAGACCGTGTACCTCCCGATATCTGCTACATGAATAATTTCCGTGACTCCAACCTGCCGGTATGTATTGAGCTGGATGCCGGGGACGGGGTTCGCCTGGCGGCGGAGATGGAAGGATTAATTTTCAATCTGAAGAAGAATATCCCCGCCGTCTTCAAGAGCGAGTACTACACCGGTCATAGAAAGAAGCTGGTGGAACGGATCCAAGCGAAGCAGAAGAAGATCGTAAACGAATTCGAGGCCAAGATCAGCAAAGAAGGATTTACCATGATCAGCCTCCAGGTGGGTCCGGTCATAAAGCCCCAGCTGGTTCCGGTAATAGACGGCAATCCGGTCGATTATCAACATGTGACCCAACTGGTGGAGGAGGGCAAGATTTCCCCGGAGCAGTTTGAAAAGATGAAGGAGGCGGCCGAACGCTTGTCCGAGGAAATGTCGCACGTCTATTCCGAGATGAAAGAGCTGGAAGAGGAACTTCGCGCCCGGCTGGAGAAATTCGACGTAAATACCGTGCACCCGGTGATTCATGAAATGGTAGCCGATATAGACCGCCGCTTTCAGAATTCCGTGCTGAGAAATACCCTGGGGGGAGTGGAAAAAGCCTTGATCAAGAAACTCGATCTCTTCCGCGCGAAAGGAATGAAGGAACCCAATGCCGAGCAGTCTGTTTGGGAGGGGAACGAGACGAGTTCCTCGGATAATCCCTTCCGGGAATTCATGGTCAACGTTATAGTCGACAATTCGGAGGCCAAAGCGCCGCCGGTCGTTATCGAGAACTTTCCCAGCCTGAAGAATATATTCGGGATGATCGAGCGGGAATTCACCCAGGGAGGTTGGGCCAAGGCGGATCACATGAGTATCCGCGCCGGATCCTTTCACCGGGCCAACGGGGGATATCTGGTGCTGAACGCCAGGGATATTTTTATGGAGCCGGGGGTCTGGCAAACCCTCAAGCGCACTCTCAAAAGCGCGGAAGTAACCATTCAGAACTACGATCCTTTCGGTTTCATGTCATCTTCCGCGCTAAAACCCAAATCGGTGCAGGTTAAATCGAAGATCGTCCTCATCGGGGACGCATTCATGTACTATCTGCTGCAAGCCCACGATGAGGATTTTCGCAAGATCTTCAAGATCCGGGCCGATTTCGACCGGGAAGTGGATAAGAGTAAAACCGTTATCAGCCAGTACGCGGGATTCGCCAGGTCCCTGGGGGACAGGGAAAATCTTTTCCCCTTGGATCGATCGGGAATGTCCGCCGTGGTTGAATACGGGGTGAGACTGGCCGGGAGACAATCCAAGCTCTCCACCAAATTCAGCATGATAGCCGATATAATACGCGAATCCCATTACCACGCGCAGAACGCCGGCAAGAAGGTCATTAACCGCGAACATGTCCGTGAAGCCATTCGCTGCCGGATCAAGCGGGTGAACCTGCTGGAGGAAAAGATTCAGGAGAGGTTCGATGATGGCACCATCCTGATCCAGACTTCCGGGGCGGTGGTGGGGCAGGTCAACGCCCTTTCGGTCTATGATATGGGCGATTATTCCTTCGGCCGGCCTTCCCGGATAACCGCCAGCACTTCCCTGGGCAACGCGGGGGTAATAAATATTGAGCGGGAGGCCGATCTGAGCGGGAACACTCATAACAAGGGAGTGCTGATCCTCAGCGGATACCTCAACGGCAAGTACGGAAATGAGAATCCAATCGCCATAAACGCCAGTCTCTGCTTCGAGCAATCCTACGGGGGAGTGGATGGGGACAGCGCCAGTTCCACCGAGCTTTACGCCATACTTTCCAGCATTTCCGGTCTGCCCCTGAGACAGGATATCGCCGTGACCGGTTCCATAAACCAGAAAGGCGAGATTCAGCCGATCGGAGGAGTGAATCAAAAGATAGAGGGATTTTTCGATGTCTGCCAGGCCCGGGGGCTCAAAGGAACCGAAGGAGTGATCATACCCTGGCAGAACGTGCCCGACCTCATGCTGGAGGACAGGGTGGTCGAGGCCGTGTCGCGGAATAAGTTCCACATTTATCCCATTAAGACCGTGGATCAGGGAATATCCATCCTGACCGGGCTAAAAGCCGGGAATAAGCTCCGGAGCGGCCGCTATTCCAAGGAATCGGTGAATGATCTGGTGCAGAGAAACCTCTACCAGATGGCTCTCAAGTGGAAGAAATTCGGAGCGGCCAAAAAGGAGAAGTGAAAATACGATACGAACGAAACTATCCGCTGATCGGGTTGTATAAGAATAGAAAAACCGGGAGGATTGGATGACGGATAGAAAAGAATATTTTCTTGCTTTCTGCTTCATTTTAGCGCTGGCGGCCGGATGCGGCGGGGAAAAGATGGAAACGGGCGATCTGCCGGAGGTAATGACCGATACCAATCTGGTGGTGAACTCCTCCTTCGAGGAGTGGAAGAGCGGCATCCCCCGGGGATGGCAAATTCAGACCTTGCAGGGCCGGGGGAAGAGAACAAATTATTTCGGTAAATCGGTAGATCACGTGAAAACCGGAAAAAGTTCTTTTTACCTGCGGGGGACCTTTAACACCCAGAAATGGAATGTCCTCACGCAGCGCCTAGCGGTGCGCCCGGGATATGAGCTGGTTTTTTCCGCCGATATGAAACTCCAGAATGTCAAGCAGTACAAGGGCCAGGACAGAAAGGTTAATATTTTCGTCTGGTTTCTGGATGCGGCGGGTAACCGGCTCAGTGACCGTTATTATGCCGATGCCTGGACCGATCCCCGCACCGGGACCGGTGACTGGGTAAGGGAGAAAAAGAAAACCGATATCCCCCCGGGAGCCCGCTGGGTGGAGGTGGGATTGGTCAACCTGATGACCGGATACGCTTATTTCGATAATGTAAGCGTGGTCATCCAGGAGAAATTGGAATGGCAGGAGAAGGAAACCAAGTTCATCGTGTTTCAGTGGTTGCCGGAGAAGCCCCTGTCCCCCCAGGCGATGAAAAGGGAAACGGAGATGATAGAGGATTTCGCCCGGGAGCTGGGGATAAAGAAGATGGAGCACAAAATAACCTATAAGTACTATCCCTCCGAAAAGGTTTTCATGAAGAACCTGGAGCGGGCCCGCTACCGGCAGGCCACCCACTGGTCGGCGAAGGAGATCCACACCATGGCCGAATTCGAGGATCACGAGATGATCCATCTGCTCCTCTATGACCTGGGTTTTCCGCCCATCGCGCTGGCCAAGGGGATGGTATTTTATTTTCGGGCGAAAAGTCAGAATTGGGATCTGCACCTGGCCGCCAAGCAGGATGTGATGCAAAAAAAGATCCCCGCCCTGTATAAATCGATTCCGCCCCAGGTCTTCATCAAGTCCGACCCGATGGTGCTGGTTCCGGCCTGGGGATCTCTCGTCACCTATCTAATAAACAGATACGGAATGGAAAAAGTGGTCCAGTTTTACCAGGCGGTCGATAAGATAGAAGAATCCGGGCCGTTCAGCGCACACTTCAAAACCGTGTTCGGCGCCGATTTCCAGGAAACCGACCGGGCTTGGCGCCTGTACGTCCTGCGCTACCAAAGCAGCAACCAAAGCGCCGGACTCCCCGGAAGGATCGACTAGAGCTTCCCGGACGAGCCGGGCGGACGTTCCCTTAACCTTTATGGGCCGGAACTTCAAATATTGTCCCCTTTGCGGCGTACCGCTGATCCAGTCCGCGGACGGAGAAAGGATCAGAAACCGCTGCCCGGACTGTGATTTCGTACATTACCGCAATCCCCTGCCCGCCGCGGGAGTGCTGGTCAGGGACGCGGAGGAGCGGGTGCTCCTGGTGAAAAGGCGTTACCAGCCTTTCCGGGGAATGTGGGTGGTTCCTTCCGGTTATGTCGAAGAAGACGAGGATATCCGGGTGGCCGCGGCCAGGGAATTACGGGAGGAAACGGGGATCGAAGCGGATATTGGCCCCCTGCAGGCGGTGGAGTCGTGTTTTGATGATCCCCGGGCCGTCTCGGTTTTGATCCTGTTCGAAGGCCGAGTAAAGGGGGGTAAATTGCGGGCCGGTGATGATGCCGAGGAGGTTGGATTTTTCCCTCTCCCGGAGCTGCCGGAAATCGCCTTCAGTTGTCAGAGAAGAATCCTGGGCCGGCTCCGGGGGAAATCGATCCCGGAGCCGTGAAAGCTTTCCAGCGCGGGGCCCGCGCGGGAGGACCGCTCCTTCGCGCCCGGGAGCGCTCTTCGCGGCGGGATGATGGGACCTCCGCCCGCGGGGTAATGAAGTGCTTTCCCCCAGCGAGGGATTAGCGGCTCTTTCTCTTTTCCACCCGCATGATGAATATGATGAGGCCGATAAAGCCTCCCCAGACCAGGCAGAAAAACAGGATCATCATAGCCAGGGCCGGCCCCGTCATCGGATCACCTCCCCGGAGGATAATAGTGACCGGGCGGTGTCGATCGCCGCATGGCGGAACCGGCGGCCCCGCGTCCGCCGCCGTAGTTTTTCCGGAGTGATCCGGGGGCAGCTGAAATCTTTCATGACGGGAGGTCTTTCCTTTCGAAAAGCAGCCGGGTTATCGGTTTCTGTAATATCAGCATACAGGCGATCACCAGCGCCCATTGAAAAATGCAGGTGCCGACCGAGTAGGTGCGGAAGGGGTGCCACCAGTATTCTTTATCAAATTCCATTATCGCCTGGGTGAACCACCACCCGATCAGGGCGGCGAATTCTATCGGTATCAGCACCGTCACGGCGAAGTTGAATATCCTGCCCAGGCGGATGTCGTTGTCCGGATTGTCCACCAGTTCCCGCCGGAATCGTTCGGCGCCGTATTTGATGACGGTGACGGAGAACAGCAGCCCGCTCAGTATCAGCCCGATGCTCCAGACCCAGTCCTGGTTGTCAAAGAAGGCGGGCCTGAGGGCGGAGGGGAGTCCACACAGGAAGCAGGCGGAGGCTACTATGAGAATGCCCTTTTTCCGGGACAGCCCGAAATCCATGATATTCCGGGTCCCCAGCTCTATCATGGAGATGAGGGAAGAAAGGGCGGCTATCGATAGGGCCAGAAAGAATATGAAGAGAAAAATCCGTCCTCCGGATATCTCCTCGAAAAGCTTGGGGATCCAAATAAAGGTGAGGCCGGTGCTTTGGGGTCCGGTTTGCTGCAAAGCCTGTACGATCTCGCCGGTCTGCTCCAGGGCCGTGAGATTCTGGTTAACCGGAAATATTGCGAAAACCGTGGGTATAACAGCCAGGGCGGCGAGCAGCGAGGCGGAATTATTTCCCAGACCGGCCAGGAAGGAGTTGGCCACGATGTCGTCGTTCTTTTTCATGTAGACGGCATAGGTCAGAATGAGCCCCCATCCGGCCCCGGTGGACCAGGCACTCTGGGTCAATCCCTCCAGCCATATTTTGTAATGCAGCAACTTGCTCCAGCGGGGATGAAAGAGGTAATTAAGCCCCTCCGCCGCGCCCGGCAGCGTTACCGCCCGGATCACCGCTATAATAAGAAGGAGGAACAGGGAAGGTAACAGAATGCGGTTGGCCCGCTCGATACCGTGAACCACTCCCCGGTAGATAATCCACGAGCCCAGAAGTATCCCCGCCAAATGAAAGAGCACCGGCTGCCAACCGCTGCGGTTAAAGGCCGTCCAGAATACCTCTCTCTCCGTTCCCCAGAGACCTCCGCCGGGGACGTTTCCGGAAAAGGGGAACAGATCGACCAGGGAGGCGAAGGCGAAGCGGAAGCACCAGCCGGTAACCACGCAGTAGTAGAAGGTAATGGCCAGGGTGCATAATCCCACGAAGCCGCCCATCCAGGTGCCGCGGCGGTTCATTGAGCCGAAGGCTCCGATCGTGCCCATGCGGGTCTTCTTGCCCATGCCGAATTCCACGATGAGCAGGGGGATCGACCAGAGAAAAAGAAAGAGAAACCAGGGTATGAGAAAGGGCGCTCCGCCGTTCTGGGCCACCACCCGGGGGAATCTCCAAATATTTCCCGTTCCCACGGCCATTCCCAGCGCTGCCAGCAAAAGGGACCATCTCGAGGTAAAGGTTTCTTTCAACGTTGCTCCCCCCGGTTATTCGATAACGCTGATTCCGAAGGTGTCCCCCGTTTCTATGCGGTCCACCACTTCCATTCCCCTGGTGACCCGGCCGATTATGGTGTACCGGCCGTCGAGGTGGGGCTGGGGGCAATGGGTGATGAAAAACTGGCTGCCCGCGGTGTCCTTTCCGGCGTGTGCCATCCCCACCATGCCCCTCTGGTAGCGGTGCGAATTGAATTGGCTGCGCAGGAAATAGCCGGCGTCTCCCCAACCGTCTCCCCGGGGGCATCCTCCTTGGATCACGAAGCCCGGAACCACCCGGTGGAAATTGAGTCCGTTGTAAAAACCCTGCTTCGCCAGCGTGATCATACTCAGGACCATGGCCGGGGCGTCATCGCCGAAAAGTTCGATCTCGATTTCCCCGCGGGAGGTTCTCAAGAGGATTTGGCGCGTGCCCAGGGGCAGTTCCGGCTCCCGCCAAGGGGTTTCTCCCCGGTTCCAGCCTTTTTCCCGCTGGGGATCGGGGGAGAATTTCAATCCCCATTTCTGGGCCGCCGCGGCCGCCGCCCGCGGGATGCGCGGATCGCTCTCGGTCAGGGCGGCTTGAAAAAGCCCGGTTATTTTTTCCCGGTTTTCCGCGGAGATTCCCTTGTCCGCCCTCACGGTAGCCAGGGAGTTGACGAGGGCCAGCTTTCGGTCACTGTCCAGGCGTGAATGGTGACCGGCATATATCCCGGCCAGGCGGTCAACGAATCGATCCGTTTCCAGGGATCCGAGGGCTTCCACCGCCATTGTGGCTACCACCCAGTCTTCTCCATCGGCGGCGGCGAGCAAGGCCCCAACCGGGGTGAGGCCGTCCTTTCCGGCCGGAAGCATAAGCTCATCGCGTTTTTCCCATTTTCCCAGCCCTGCCGCGGCGCCCTCCCGGAAGAGGTGATTGGTGCCGGTGGAAAGGATTTCCACCAGCAGGGGGAGATCCTCCGCCGCTCCGATCGATCCCAGGCATTCCAGGGCGGTTTGTTTATCGTACCGGGTTTTTCCCTGGAGGGCTTGGAGCACGTATTTTCGGGCTTCTATTTTTCCGGTCGCGGCGGCCGCCTCCAGGGCGGCCCGGCGGACCATGGGCGATTTATCCTCCAGCAGGGGCAGCACTTTTTTAAAGGAGCCTTTTTCCCCCAGGGCGGTGAGGCTTCGCAGGGCCACGGTTTTTATATAGTTATCGTCCTTCTCCAGGACTTTTTCTATTGCCCGCGCGCATTTACCACCGCCGATGCGGGCCAGGGCTTCAATCGCCTTGATCGAC
>JAFGPI010000027.1 GCA_016926065.1 Candidatus Krumholzibacteriota bacterium | reverse complement strand
GGACCGGTCTCAGCCGTCCCCGCAGGCGGCGGAGCCGGACCAGGATACCGATGTCCTCTCCCCGGATCATCAGCAGGCCGGCCAGCACCGCCAGGCTGGCGGCGAGGAAGGCCCAGTAGAGGTTGAACCAGAATAGCGGAGCGGTGAAATGACCGTAGCCGTTCATGTCCGAATAGGGTGCCGGGGGAGTGGTACCGAAAAGGTAGAGGTGATGATTCAAGCCGGTACCGGGCAGGACGTCGATGAGAACGAAATAGATTACCATTAACAAAGTGCCCAGGTGCCGGTTTCCGGTCACCACTTGCAGGAAGAGGGCCAGCACGCAGAGCAGTAGATACCTGAGCGCCAGGATCAGGAAGACGCCCTTGAAGTACAGGGCCGGCTCGAGGTGGAAATATCCCCGCGAGAGCTGATAACCGATGGTGCAGCAAACGGCCAGCAGGCACATCAGCAGGGTGATGATCCACAGGGAGCCGATCTTGGAGGAGAGCACCATCCAGTCAGGGACCGGTGAGGCGTCGTTTATCTCGTGAATTCTCACCCTCCGGTCCTTCCAGATCAACTCTGCGGAGTAGATGATAATGGTCAGCAGAACCATCAGTTCGAATCCGTTCCGGATGGAACGAATCATCTCCTGGGTGAGGGGAAAGGAAATGCTGCCCCCCCGCATGATGAACATTCCGGCGATGAGATTGGCTGCTCCCATAAGCGCAATTATCATGAAGGGGAGGGAGCGGAGTATATTGCCCGCCTCCATCCCGGTCAGGCGGAAATACTGGATCAGGCGCGAGCGGGGGGAAAAGTCGGGGCCCCGCCTGGAAGCCCGGTCCGGTGACAGGACCGGAGATAAGGAAACGCTGGGGGAGGTATCCAGCGGCGAAGGGGAGGGATCCAGCCGCGAAGCGGAGGCCGCCCCTTCCCCGGGCGCCGGGGCCTCGGCGGCCGCTACCGAACGCGCCCCTTTTTGGCCCAGGACCATCCGGTAACGCCCAGTGGTGAGGATCAATATGAGGGCCCCGCCGAGGATCCAGATCAACCGGTTGAGGAGGAGGATGCCCCCCAGGGGCAGCATCTTGGTGTTCCGTTCCACCACCGTCCAGTAGCGGGTTAAAATGGAGAAGGCGTTCCACCCGAAGGGATCGATCAGGGATACCAGGGACTGGCTTTCCAGATCCCCGATGAAGGCCTGGGAGATCCCCCACAGGGAAAGGAAGACGACCACCGCCACGTAGGCCGAGAAGGTTTTACCGCTCAAGCTGGAAGCGGAAAAAAAGATCGCACCGGCCAGGAACATGTTGGGCAAGGTAAAGATAAAAAAGGCATAGAGATAAGGCCAGAGGGTGAAGGGCGCGATGTGCTCCGGATTCTGGTAGGGCATCAAGCTGGCCGCCACGATCCCGGCGCCGGACAGCAGGGAGGCCAGCATTATGGGCAGGACCGAACCGGCAAACCGTCCCCAGAGATAGGAACCCTTGGTCAGGGGAGTGCTGAAAAAGAGTTCCTGGATTCCGTGATCGTGATCGCGGTTGACGGCGGGCGCCACGAAGATCGTTACGAAAAGCAGCCCGAAGAGGCTCATCACCGATAACATGTTGATTATCACTATGGGGGCGTTGCGGAATACGTTACCGATGCTGCCGCCCAGCATGATCGAGTCGGTGGAGACCGCTCCGAAGGTCATGAGGAAAAAAATGGCGCCGAAGATATAGAGCAAGGGGCGCCGGAAATGATATTTGAGCTCGAAGTAGAATATTTTCCAGAACATAAATCTCACCCCTCTCTTAGTTAATCCCGGAAAGGGTGGTGAAATATACATCCTTTAGCTCCGCCGGCGCCGGTTCGAAACTGGAGTCGGGCCGCTCCCCGGCATAAACGTGGATCACCGTTTTACCGGACAACAGGCGGGTCGATATGATCCGGTGCCGCTCCCGATAGGCGGAGAGTTCCTTTTTCTCGATCACCTTCCGCCAGGTTTTCCCCCGGATTTCGTTTATGGCGGCCCGGGGATCGCCCTCCAGCAATACCCTTCCCTCTGATATGATGGCCATCCTGCCGCAGACCTCGCTGACATCTTCCACTATGTGGGTGGAGAGGATAACGATCACGTTTTCGCCGATCTCGCTGAGCAGGTTGAGAAAACGGTTTCTCTCCTCCGGATCCAGACCCGCCGTCGGTTCGTCCACTATGATCAGTTCCGGTTCGCCCAGCAGGGCCTGGGCGATGCCGAACCGCTGCTTCATGCCGCCCGAAAACGAGCCCAGCTTTTTCTTGCGCACTTCCCACAGGTTGGTCACCTGGAGCAGATGGGCCACCGTCTCCCGGCGCCGGGCGGTGGAGGTTATTCCCTTGAGGGTGGCGAAATGGTCCAGCAGCATCTGCGCGCTGACGCGGGGATAAACCCCGAAATCCTGGGGTAGGTAACCGAGGCTACGGCGGACCGGTGCGGGATCATTCAACATGTCGATCGAACCGAGGGTGATTGACCCGCGGTCCACCGATTGGAGGGTGGCGATGGAGCGCATGAGGGTCGTTTTACCGGCGCCGTTGGGGCCCAGCAACCCGAACATCCCCCGGGAAACGACCAGGGATACGTCCTGCAGAGCGCGCGTCCCGTTGGGGTAGGTCTTGAAGACATTGCTGATATTAAGTTCCATTTCTTCCTCCCCTTAAAAGGTCAAGGTCCGGTCTCCGCCGGCGATAAATCAATCCTGAATCAACATGGCCCGGGCTATCTTCCCGTGTATCCGCCCCAATCCCTTGACCGTATGCAGGGTCACGATCAGGAGTAAAAATCCGGTTATAATCGCGATGGGCATGAACCAGTGAGGGCTGTAGTAGGCGGTGGTATTTATCATCATATAGGGAAGATCGAAGCCGTACTCCAAAATGGGCCTGAGGATACCCCAGAGGGAAAAGCTCAGCAATACAATGGCGATGGTAAAATAGAGGATACCCAGGGGAAGCATCATCATCATATAACCGAAGATTTTCCAGGTCATGCCGTCGGTGAGGAGAAACTTGAACCGCTCCCAGGAGCTGATTCCCGGACGGGAAAATACGGGCCGGCGGGGCATGCGTACCCCCAGTAGAGCTTCCACCAGCCTGCCTTCGACCAGGGCCATACCGCGCAGCGAGAACAGGAACACGCCGAAAAAGGGTATACCGATGACCAGAACCATCAGTCCCAGCGAGAGTGACATGCCGATCATGGCCCAGCAGAAATAGAAAACACCGGTGATATAGGAAAAGATCAGATAGAAGAGGGCGGCGTAACTGCGCGGATCCACCAGTACTCCCAGGAACCGGGAGCGGGGAGGCTCCTTCTTCCGCCGGACCGGCTCGGCCAGGACGGGACGGATGCGTTCCTCCAGTTCCCGGTAGGCCGCGGCCGTTTCTTCCGGAGTACCGTATTTTTTAACGATCCTTTCCAGGGCGGCCGCTTCCGGGATTTCGGGTTCATCCTCCAGGAGCTGATCGAGGGCGGTCCTCAGGTGCTCTTCCGCGTCGGAGAGGGCGTCCTGTATCACCGCCGGATCACAGCCGGCGAGGGCTCCCCGGAGACGTTCCAGGTAGGTAACGATATAGTCAGACATCTTCATTTCCTTTCAAAATTCCATCCACGAAATCTCTGGTGCTTTCCCAGGTTTTCTTCCATTCGATCAGGGTTTCACGGCCGCGGCCGGTAATCGAATAATAACGGCGGGGAGGACCGGAGACGGATGGTTCAACCTCACTCTTTAGTATACCGCTTTTTTCCAGCGACCGGAGCACGGGGTAGAGCGCGCCCTGTTTCATTTCCGGGATGGCCCCGCTTTCCGTCTCCAGATGCTTGGTGATCTGGTAGCCGTACATCGGGTCCTTGGCCCGGCTGAGGATACTGAGCAGGACCAGCGCCACCGTGCCGGACTTCAATTCCTTCTGGAATTTCTTCTGGGCGATGTTCGAATCATTCAATTTTCTCACCTTCAGGGCCGCCGGTTTTTCTTCGGCGGAGTGCGTTGCATGCAGCCATTTTACTTTACGGCACCTCTTTTTAGTAGTAAATGTTCAGCAGTATTAATTTAATACTACTATTAACTCCGTAATAGTCAAGCAAAATGTTTCACAAAATATTTAAGTATATTCCAGATTTTTATTAAGTGCTTGCGTTAAGGGAAAATAAAGATTATTATGAATAATTATTCATAATTTGAATGGTTATTCAATTATTAGCTGTTGCAAATGAATAGAGAATGTTTAAAATTCCCGTCTCGGAGTAGTTTCCAAGCCCGGAGTATTGTTCCAGTTTGGAGTAGTTACCCAGCTTGTAGAAGTTTCCAAGCTCGGAGTGGTATTACAGCTCGGAGTAGTTCCCAGCTCGCAGTAGTCGAAAAATGCGCCGCCAACAAGCCTGATGGATAATTATCAGGGGAGAATTAACCTTGGAAAACGGCAAGAATGAATCCCGTCCCTCCACCAGACGGGAGAGGGAGCGGCAGCGTTATAGGGCGGATATCATGGAGGCCGCCTCCGTGATGTTCGGCCGCCAGGGATACGAAAAAACCAGTATGCAGCAAATCGCCGACTACGCCGAGGTGTCGGTGGGGAAGCTGTATTCCCATTTCGAAGGCAAAGAGGCGATATTCCGCGAGGTGGTAGCCTTTCACTCCCGGAGTATCCGGGAAAGGTGCGACCGCGCCTGCCGGCCGGAGATGAAACCCCTCGATCAGATCCGCTGCCGGATGCGGGCCGCCCTGGAGTACTGCCACCGGCACCGTGATTTTATCCGCTTCTATTCCAGCGAAGATCCTCCGGCGATGAAGAGTATAGAGGCGCAGGTCCACCGGAATTATAAAGAGATAACCGCCCGATTACTGGAACGGGCCATGGTCAACGGCGATATTCCCCGGGAAGATCCCTCTCTCCTGGCGGCCATGATTGAGGGAGCCGCCCGTTATCTGTTCGAAGCCTTCCCGCAAGCGGACGAGGAATCGTTGGAGAAGATATTTGATCTTATGGATAAGATAATATTCAGACCCCTGGAAGAGCGGGGGAATAAACTTTAATTATCTTTGGATACGGAGTAGAGGAGACTCGATGGAAAACTTAAAGCAGCCCTCAGGCCTCTCGATTCACACTCGATCGCAGCGTGTCCCCCTTATGCTTGCCATCCTGGTGGCGTTCCCGCTGATCAGCGGGCCCCGGCCCGTACCCGCCCGGGCGGAAAAATCAGCGCAGGAGCAGGTCCTTTCCCTGGATAACGCCATAGAGAGGGGGCTCAAGCACGACGAGCTTCTGCGCCAGGCGGGCGAAGGGGTGCGGGGCGCGCTGGCCGGTCTCCGGGAAGCCCGGGCGGCCCGTCTTCCGCAATTGAATATCAGCGGGCAATACGGACGCAACATTCAAAAGCCGGTATTTTTCCTACCCCCCGACTTCGCCTCTTCCTTCGGGGGAGGAGCGACCAAGGTCGAGATGGGGGAGGATAACGAATTTCTGGGAACCGCCCAGCTAACCTATAATCTATGGACCGCCGGGCGGCTAACGGCCGGTATCAAGGCTTCCGACGAGATGGTGGAAGCCCTGCGCAGCCAGGAATCGTCCACCCGGCAGCTGGTCGGTTTTCAGGTGAAGGAAGCCTATTACGGAGTGCTGCTGGCGGCCGAAGGATTGAAGATAACCTCCAAGGCGATTGAGGATATAGAGGAGTTGGTGCGGGTCAGCCGGGCCGGTTTCCGGGAGGGGACGGTCAGTAAATTTGATCTGCTCCGGGCCGAGGTCGAGCTGGAAAATCGCCGCCCGCAGCATATTCAGGCTCAAAATGAGCTGGAGCAGGCCCTGGCCCTGTTGCGCCGGCGGTGCGGAATCGAACCCGGAGCGCCGATCTCCCTTTCCGATTCATTGCGCCGGGTGGAGGATCCGGAAGAGCTGGATTATCTACTGGCCCGCATGAGGCTCCTCAGTCCCCAGCTGTGGGCCCTGGAGCACCAGGTACAGGCGCTGCGGCAGAATATCAATTTCGAGAAAGCCCAAAGATGGCCCCTGCTGCAGCTGGGCGCCAACTACTCGTTTCAGAGCCAGTGGTCGGGGGACTACCTGCCGGGAAGCAGGAACATGGCCCGGTTTTCCTCGGTGACGCTGGGATTTCAGATTCCGATATTCGACGGTTTCCGGGCCAAGTCGAGGATAGACCGGGCCCGGTCGGAGCTGCGGTCCGCCGAGATCGAGAGGGAACGGCTCCTGCGCGAGAAGGAACTGGCCGTGAGAACATCTTTACTGCAATTGGAAAACGCGATTTCCGCCTTGCAGGGAAGGCAGTACGCCGTGGCCCTGGCCGAAGAGGCCTACCGGCTGGTGCAGGTGAGGTTGAAAAACGGCCTGGCCACCCCCCTGGAAAGGCTGGACGCGGAACTGGCCAAAACCACCGCCCGCTGGCAGCTGGCCCAGGTGCTGTACGCCTGTAATATGGCCCGGGCCGGGCTGGAATTGTCCGTGGGGGAAAACGTTTGCGGAGACTCCGCGGCGGCGGAGAAAAAGGAGAGTCAGCATGAGTAATCCGGCTAAGCGGAAAAAAAGCCGCAGGGGAATTATTATTTTGGTTCTGGCGATCGTGGTGGTGGCAGCTTTCGCGGTCCGGTTCCAGGCCATAAGGGGAAGGGTGGTTCCCTCCGGGATCCGGGAGATCCAGGAAAAGGAAGGCAGGCCGGTGGAAGTGATTACCGCCCGGACCGGAGATATCGAAGTCTGGAACACCCTGGCCGGAACGGTGGAGGGGATCGTTCAGTATCCGCTGGTTTCCACCAATTCGATTCCGGTAATGGATATTCTCCGCCGGGAGGGAGACCGGGTCCGGGCGGGCGACGAGGTGATCCGGCTGGAGAAGGTGGCCACCAATCCGATGCTTCACTCCTACGCCCGGGCCAAGGCCTTGTACCAGGACGCCCTGGCCGACCGGGAAAGAATGGAAAGCCTGTACCAGGAAGGAGCGATTTCCCGGCAGGCCCTCGACAAAACCCGCATGGCGCTGGAGATAGCCCGTAGCGACCTGCAGAACGCCCGGGAGGGAACCGATCTGATCGCCGACCGGGAGGGTGTCATTACCTCCATCCTGGTAGAGGAAGGGGAAATGGCCAACAACGGGAGCCCGGTGGCCTGGGTGGCCAGAACCGATTCGGTCAGGCTGGTATTCGAAGCGGGTAGCCGCCAGGCTCTTCATCTGAGGAAAGGACAGAAGGCCATCTGGCAAAATCAGGGGAATGGAGATGGGGGAGAGGGCTTTATCTACCGTCTCGATCTCTCCGCCGATCCCCACAACCATCTGCTGGGAGGCGAGGCCCTCTTCGCCAATTCGCAGGGAAAGCTGATACCGGGGCTGCTGGTCTCCTTCCGGGTTCTTACCGAAGAACGCCGGGGAGTGATCACTATCCCGGGGGCCTGCCTGCTGGAATCGGAGAACGGGAACAGCGTATACGTGGTCGCCTCCGGGGAG
>JAFGPI010000203.1 GCA_016926065.1 Candidatus Krumholzibacteriota bacterium | reverse complement strand
TGAACTCCACCAACCTCCCCAGGCCCAGCTTATCCACCCACCTATCGTTCCGTGACTCGCGGGCTCCCAGGAATTGCACCCGGATATCCCCCCGCGCATCCGGCGAGCGCCGGATAAAGATATCCAGCCCTTTGAGAAAAAATTCCGCGGTCCTTCCCAGGGTGAGCATGCCGGCGTGGAGGATGGTAAAGGGAGCGGACATATCCGGTTCCACCCGATCCTTAAAATCCTCCTCCTCATACCCGTTGGATATCTTGACCACCCTGCACCCGGGATAGAGCCGCTGGAGATTCTTCTTCTGCCAGCCGGTGGTTACGATCACCCGGTCGGCCCCGGCCACCCTCGACTCCATCCGGCGGTGAATCCAGCCATGCAGGGGAGTGGGAGGCTGGCGCAGGTATAAGAATATCCAGGGATCCCTGAAATCCGCCACCCAGGGCAGGGCGAACCGGCGGGCGATGCTGCCGGCCGCCAGATGAGTGCTGTCCGGAGGGCTGGTGGAATATATGACATCAAATTTCTCCTCCCGGCAGAGCCGGGCCGCGGCGCGGGAAGCGAAGGGCGCCCAGCCGACATAGGTATCGGGCAAGAGAAAGAACTCCCCCCACCGTCGCAATCCGGCAAAGGCGGAGGACGAGCGCCTGGAGCCACCCGGCGGCCTATCCTTTTTAAACCCGCTCAGGATCTTTAAACCCGAGAGGGAAGGAGTTCTTATCACCCGGACGCTTTCCGGCACTTCCTTTAGCAGGCCGGTATCGGAGACCCAGGCTTCCCCCGGACGGGGGGTAACCACGGTTATCTTCCAGGAAAGGCGGGAGAGGTGCTTTACGAAAGACAGCGGCCTATACACTCCGCCACCGGCCGCGGGAGGGAAAAAGTTTATCAACATCAGTATTTTCTTTTCCTGGGATTTCATATCTTACCGGAAACCATCCGTCATCGGTTACTCTCCCGGTCGAGCCCCGCCGAGACAATTTATTTATCACTCTTGGGGGCGAGGAAAAAACCTCGCCCGGAAATTTCACCCGGTCCAAGAATCCGCGGCGCGTGTATCCGGATGCGGTGTTCCTTCCATAAATTTTCCCCGGCCCGCGCGGCCAGATACCCTAGCACTCCTTTACCGAGAGTATCCAGGCCATGAATTTTCTTCCCGGAGCAAAAGAGACTATTTCAAAAAGGGCATCGATTTCACTGCGGTCGAATATTCTCAGCACGCGCAATCCCGCCTTGAACAGGAAGGGCGAGATAAGCACCCCGGCGGCGGTGAATACCGGCCCCCCGATTCTCATCAGATAATATCCCGCCGGTACCAGCAAAACGAAGACCGGTATCAACCTCCCCGTTCTCTTCCCCAGACCGCCATAGAATCCTTCCCGCTTGGATAACAAAACCGCTCCGGTCATTTGAACCAGGGTGGCGCAAACCTGGGCCACCGCCATTCCCGGCACCCCCCAGCGGGACACGAAAATAAAAAAAGTACCGAAATAAACGGCCATCCAGAGAAAATCGCACAGAACCGCCCACTTTATAAAGTGCAGGGCCCGCATCGTTATCACCAGGGGGGCGATAAAGGCCGCCAGGGGAACGCAGATAAGCAGGATCAGCAGGATCCGGTAAGAACCGATATAGGCCTGACCGCTGAGCAGCAGAATTAGATCTTTTCCGGCCACCGCCGTCAGGGCGGTAAGATACAGGGCGGCGATGAAGGTGACCTTGGTAAAAAGCACTATCTTTTCCTTGAGTTCCTTTCCTCTGCCCTCCTCGTAAATCCTGGTCACCTCCGGTTGCAGGGCGACCACCGGAAATCCCAGGAACCTTTTCAGGAGACTGTTGATGCGCGAAGCGATATGAAAAACGGAAATGACGGAGACCGGCAGCAGGGTGGACATGAGGTAACGGTCGACATCGGTGAAGGCCAGGGCCACGAAACTGAGCAGCACCGAGCTGCCCCAGTAGGTAATGGGCGAGGGCATGATTATACTCCGGTCTTCCGTTTCCTCCCGGTTGCCGATAGCCCGCGCCGCCAGGCGGATAAATACCGGATAACCCGCGGCGGCGGTCAAAAGGTTGAGAAAGAAGAGGACCCGGAACAACAATTCCAGGGCCAGCGTTTCCCGTCGCACCACCACATAAGCGGTTAACAGGACGAGGTAGAAAAGTTCGCACAGCATCTGCGCCCGCATTTCGCGCAGGCCGCTGAATCCTCCGTAGAGAAGCATCTTGAGGGCCATCGCCACCGCGGTCAGGGACATCCAGAATATCACCGGGTCGGTTAAAATCGTCATCTCCGCGTTTCCCGGTATCCAGGCCTTCCAGTACTCGGCGCTGTAGCAGAGGATCATTCCGGTCAACAGTACTACCGCCGAGGAACCCCCAAAAAGGTAGAGGGCCCTCCTTCGTTGCCCCCGGTTTTGAAAAGAGGGCAGGAACCTGACCAGCACCTGGGGCAGTCCGAAGAGGATCACGGTGGAGAGAAGGAGGGCAAATCCCCTCAGGGCCACGAATAGTCCGAATTGGGCGGCGGTCAAAAAGCGGCTGAGCACGCTCATCTGCGCCAGGGAGAATAACATACCGGTGGCCCCCGTGACGACCAAGGCCACGGTATTGACGGTGATTCTGGACCGGTTCGTATTTATCTCGTTCTCAGCCAACTCCACCATTTGTTCCTGAATTCGATGACCGGGTAACGGCACTCGCTCCCCCCCATCGTTCTTTTGAAAAAGATCATTCCCTGGTCTCCCCCACTGCTCCCCAGGTTAAAATAGCGAGTATTCCTCTGGTACGCTTCTTTCACGGCGTGCAGGACCAGATAGGCCGCCACTCCCAATTCATGCGACCGGGGTGATATTCCGGCCTGCCAGGCCTGGGCCGTCCGGCCGAAGAACAAATTGATATGTCCCCCCAGCAATTCACCATCCCGGTAAGCTCCCAGAAAAACCACTCCTTCCTCCCTCCGGCGGAACAGCTCCTTGAAAAGCCTGAGCGGATAAGGATGCACTCCCCCCCAGGACCTAGAACCAAGACGGTAAAGATCATGAAATCGATCGATTTCATCCTCGTCACCGATGGTCCTGACCTCCATGCCGGACTTCCGGCAGCCGTTACATATCTGTCTTTTCTTCTTACTGACCATGCGGCTCAGGTAATCATCGAAGTTACCCTCGAGGGTGATCAGGCTGCATTCCTCCTCCCGGATCTTCATGCCCGCCGGAGGACTGCCCTCTTCCGGAGGAGGGAAAAAGTCCACCTCCGCTTCCAGGCAAAAGGGCGATCTGGTGAGGTGGGAAAACTCCTCCAGCAGCAGGCGGCCGGTCGCGGGTTGATCCGCCAGGGGCCCGCCGTAAGTCCCGAAAGGCAGGGCCCATAAAGATCGGAAGGGACCGCGGGAAATCCGTATAAAGGGCATCATCCCCCGCAGCCCGTAATCGTCCCGGACGGTGATCCAGGCCGGACGGAAGCGGGGAAAGGAAGCGGTGAGTATTTCCATCCAGGCAGGAGTATGGAAAAAGGTGGCCCGCGGAAAACCGCCGATGAAATCGAGGATCTCCCGGCCGTTGATATTATCCTGGATTCTCACTTTCACCGGCGCTACTCTCCGTCAAGCGTTTGGTTCAGGGGGAGTCTCTGAAGCCCGGTATCAGATCGGCAATTTTCCGGATAACCCTTTCCCGCTCCCCTTTCCTGGCGGCCTCGATCATTTCCCTTATTTGATCCCCGATATCGTCCGGTATTTCAACGGATGATCTGGCCAACATTATCTTCTCCTCGCCGGGCGATTCCAGGACCTCTTCCCTGCTCACCAGCACTTCGTGAAGTTTCTCTCCGTCCCGCAGACCGGTGATCTCAATCGGAATCTCCACCTCCGGCTCGTGACCGGTCAACATGATAATGTCCCTGGTCATCTCCAGGATATTGATCGGATCGCCCATATCCAGGATATAGGTCTCTCCTCCGGATCCGATGACCGAGGCGCGAATCACCAGCAGGGACGCCTCCTTGACGGTCATGAAATAGCGGGTCGCCTCCGCATCGCAGACGGTGACCGGTCCGCCCCGGTTGATCTGTTTAAGAAACAGGGGAACCACGCTTCCCGTGCTCCCGATCACGTTCCCAAAACGGACCACGATAAAACGGCAGGGGCCGCTACCGCCCAAGGACCGCAGGTACATTTCTATTATCCTCTTGGTGGCCCCCATCACTCCCCGCGGATCGGCGGCCTTGTCGGTGGAAATAAAAACAAACCGCTCCGCTCGCCGCCTCCGGGCGGCTTCGATCAGGTTGAGGCTGCCTTCCACGTTATTGATGACCGCTTCCTCGGGATCTCTTTCCATGTAATGCACGTGCTTGTGGGCCGCCGCATGGTAGATAACCTGAGGTTTGATCTGCTCCAGGAGACGCATGACCCTGCGCCGGTCCTGCAGGTTGTTTATGATGACCTGCAGTTCCAGTCCCGGGTGTTCGGCCTTCAGCTCCTCCTCGATATCGAAGATCCGGTTCTCCCCCCGGCCCAGCAGGATCAAAGTGGAAGGATCGATGTGCGCCAGTTGACGGCAGAGCTCGCTCCCTATCGAACCTCCCGCTCCGGTTACCAGGATTCTTTTTCCGCACAGCGCCTGTCGGGCCGAGTCCATGTCGAATCCCACCGTTTCCCTCCCCAAAAGATCCTCCACCCGCACCTCCCGGATCTGATCGATATGCACCTCTCCCTTGATGATCTCCATCACTCCGGGCACTATCTTGTAGGGAATCCCAGTCCGGCGGCAGCGTTTGATCATGTGCCGGACGAATTTTCCCGGCGCGGTGGGAATGGCGATGATTATCTCGTCTATGGAAAGGGCGGCGACCCGGTCTTCCAGCTCATCTATTTTCCCCAGGACCGGCACGTCTCCTATCGACCTGCCGGCCAAAGCGGGATCATCGTCGAGGAATCCGGTCACTTCCCCTTTTATCTCCTCACGCTGGCTTATCTCGGTGGCCACCATCCTCCCGGCCGCTCCCGCTCCCACGATGAGGATCCGTTTGTTCTTGTTATTCATTATCTGACCAGCGCAACCTTTCTGTTTTCCGTGGAATCCTCCCCGATTATCCTCACCAGGTAGATTCCCGACTGGGCCAGGTAACCGTTCAACGTCAGCAGATCCCAGATTTCTTCTCCCTCCGAGATATCACTGGCTTCATGCACCAGTTCGCCCTCCAGGCTGAAGATCTGTACGTCCACCGTTCCCGAAATCCGGGATATCCTCAAGGATTCGTCTCCCCGGGATATATAGATCGGATTGGGATAAATTATTATCTCGGACAGGGCGATTTTCTCCGGCGGCACGGGAGTGACATCGAAACACACCAGTCCGTTGGCGGTCCCGATCCAGAGAAAATTACGGTCCGCATCGTAGGCCAGGCATTTGCACACCGGCGAGGGAAGAGGGGATATTATCGATTTAGGATAGATGGAGGTGAACTTCGTACGGTAGATTTCCTCCGTGGTATAGGTGCCCGACACGCTTCCCTCCGGGTCGATGCGGTTCAATCCCAGGCCGGTGGCCACCCACAGGTTGCCATCGCGGTCCACCACCAGGTCATTGACCTTGTTGTCGATCAACCTTCCGAAAGTAAGACTCGATCCGGTGTCGATCACATCCACCCGGCCGGACTTATACCGGACCAGGCCGGCATCGGTACCCGTCCAGATACTACCGTCGGCTCCCAGGGCCAGGGAGGAAAGATTGGTGCTGCGCAGCTGGGTGTCATCGATAATGGGGACCCAAGCGTCGTTCACTTCCGATTCCAGGGCAGGCCAGTCGAATCCGCGGGTGTTCCACCTTTGCACGCCGAAACCGCGCAGGGCCAGGTAAACGTACGTTCCGCTGAAGACGCAATCGAAAACATTCCCGTTTCTCATCAACGGCCTGGTCACCGGATTGATATGGAGCCAGTTCGCCCCGTCCGCGCTGAGGATATCGATTCCGTAACCGTTGGTTGCCATATACTCATCGTCGGACATGAACCAACGGTTACCGGCCGGATCCTCGGCTGCCTCCACAAAACGATTGGCCGTGATGGTGTTGCCATCCAAGAGGGAATAATGCTCCCAGCTATCGTCATCCCGGTCCAAAGGGTCGTTTATTTCGATCCGGTCCAGATCGTAATTCTGGGCGTTGCACCACAAGAATCCCTGTGAATCGTAAAGCAGGGCCAGGTTATTGCTATAATAAGACAGCGCGTTGTCGTTACCCACGTCGCTTCTTATCTTGGTGTAGGCGGTCCATTCGTCACCCGCCGAACGGTAACTGATGCCGAACGATTCGGTGCTGATCCACAGACCGCCGTCCGGATCGATATCGAGTTCCACCACCGAGTTCTGCGATAGCAACGCGGGGGCCTGATTCTTCCAAGATCCAT
>JAFGPI010000202.1 GCA_016926065.1 Candidatus Krumholzibacteriota bacterium | reverse complement strand
GCGCCGATCGAGATCAGGGCCCGGAAGATCTTACGCCTGGCCGAAGCCTTGGGGCTGCTGGCGGAAAAAGAAGAAACGGTTGATTGATGGCCTTATAACATAGGGGGAGGATCATGAAGATGATCCGCAACGCGGTGGGGAGATTGATCCCCGAGGAAATCGATGGCCGCAAATTAAAACCATTCGCGGGAGCGCATAACGATCACGGGGGTGGCCGGAAGGTCGGACCTCCGATCAGGGCCGTTGTGGATTACGGGAACAAATTGCTTAAGTCGCTGGATGAGGCTATCGATGCCTGCCAGATCCAGGACGGCATGACCGTGTCCTTCCATCATCACCTCCGCAACGGCGATTATCTGGTCAACCTGGTGGTGGATGAATTGGCCGCCCGGGGCCTCAAGGACCTGACCCTGGCGCCGTCGGCGCTCTTCCCCATTCATGAGTCCCTGGTAAAGCATGTGGAGAACGGGGTGATTTCACATATCGAAGGCTCCATGAACGGGCCGGTGGGGCAGGCCTGCTCCCTGGGCAAAATGAAAAAAACCTGCATCCTGCGCTCGCACGGGGGCCGGTACCGGGCCATTCAGGATGGCGATCTCCCCATAGATGTGGCTTTTATCGCCGCTCCCGCGGCGGACGAGCACGGCAACTGCAACGGCCTCAGCGGCCCGTCCGCCTGCGGGGTGATGAGCTACTCGCTGGCCGATTCGCTGTACGCGGACCGGGTGGTGGTGGTGACCGATAACCTGGTGCCCTTCCCCAACTATCCCTGGATCATCCGGGGGGGCAACGTGGATTATGTCTGCACCGTCGACAAGCTGGGTGATCCGGAGCAGATCGTTTCGGGCACCACCCGCATTACCCGCAGTCCGACCCGGCTCCTGATCGCTCAATACGCGGCCCGCTTCGTCAGGGATATAGGCCTGATAGAGGAACCTCATTTCTCCTTCCAGTCAGGAGCGGGGGGAATATCCCTGGCCTTTCTCA
The DNA here is from genome assembly GCA_016926065.1 of Candidatus Krumholzibacteriota bacterium. Taxonomy (GTDB): domain Bacteria; phylum Krumholzibacteriota; class Krumholzibacteriia; order Krumholzibacteriales; family Krumholzibacteriaceae; genus JAFGPI01. Next base: position 15,814 of record JAFGPI010000202.1, on the reverse strand, counting down.
AATATATAGGCGATATAATGCGCCAGCGGGGCATCAAGGCCGATTTCGCCCGCGGGGGTTCGAACAAGTTCCTGGTGGACATGCTGGAGGAAGGATTGATCGGTTATATACTCGACGGGCAGTGCTTCGACATGGTGGGGGCCCGGTCGCTGCGGGAAAATCCGAACCACCTGGAAACCGATCCCTTTACCTCCTATAACTACCACACCAAGGGGAACTTCGCCACCCGGGTGAGGGTGGCGGTGCTGGGCGCGACGGAGATCGATTTGGATTTCAACGTTAACGTGAACACGCATTCGGACGGCTGGCTCCTCCACGGCATAGGCGGTTTCGCCGATGTCTGCGACGCGCAGATAACGGTTATCACCGCGCCGCTCCTGCGCGGGAGACTCTCCACCATAGTCGACAGCGTCACCACGGTGACGGTGCCGGGCGAGACCATCGACGTGCTGGTCACCGAGCACGGCCTGGCGGTGAATCCGGCCCGGCGGGATATCCTGGATAGGTTGAAGGGGAGCGATATTCCGCTGAGGACGATCGAGGAGCTCAGGGCCCTGGCGGTCGATATGGCCGGCGTACCCAGGAAGCCGGAATTCGAGGAGCGGATCGTGGCGTTGATAGAGTACCGGGATGGCACGGTTATAGATACGGTAAGGCAGCTAAAGGTGTGAGCCCAAGGAGGATCGAGTTAGGCGGCGCAGCCGATTCGCGGCCGGATAAAATTAACCCTTAGGGAATTCCCGGGCCACCCGGGGCCGCGGGATAAAGGGAGGCGATGTGGATTCCAGCGATAATTTGTCGCCGGCGAAAGAGCTGGTCAAACGGATAACGGAAAAAGCCCGAAAAGCAAAAAAATTTATCGGGGACAGGGAAAGGATCGAATCCCTGGCCTTGAAGGACAAGGTGACTCTGGAAGCCCGGGGAACCCGGGACGTGTTGACCCGCCGCGGCAGCCCCGCCTTTGTGTCCCGAATAACCAGCCGCTCCGCTCCCCAAACGGAAATATTTTTCGGCCTCCCCGATGAGAGGCAGGCCGGTATCATGGAGGCCGCGGCCGCGTACCTGGAAGAGCGCCTCCAGGAGGGCATGTCCCTGCTGTTCATGGACAAGATGATGGGATTGCATGACGGTCACACCCATCATTGCCGGACCGTGTTGACACCCGATTATGCCCGGTTGCTGGTCATGTGGAACCGCCTGGTCTTCGACCTTCCCCCCCAGGGGCGGGGACACGAGCCCCAGCAGGTGCAGATAATGATTCCGGAATGGGCGGATCACGCTCGGCAAAAAGGCTTGCCCCCGGTATGTATCCTGGTGGACGCCGACAGCGGGGTGACCCTGGCCCTCGGTTCCGATTATTTCGGGGAGGTCAAGAAGGGGCATCTCCGCATGGCGATGTACCGGGAAAAACAGCGGCTGCTGAGGGGGGATGGCGGCGGATTGGGAGTGCACGCGGGAGGAAAGGTGATACGGGCTCTCGATTCGGAGACGGGAAAGCTGGAGGACCGGGGGGCGCTGTTCTTCGGGTTGAGTGGGACCGGAAAAACCACCCTCTCGGTGCATCACTTCTGGCTGGATCCGGCCCGGCAGGAGACGGTTATTATCCGCCAGGACGATTTCTTCGTGCTCTCTCCCAGCGGAGAGGCCTTTGGCACCGAGGACAACGCCTACATAAAGACCGAAGGGCTGGAGGCGGAAGGGCAGCCCCTCCTTTACGCCGGGGCCGTTAGTCCGCATGCCCTGTTGGAGAATGTTTATATAGATCCGGAAACGCTGGAAGCCGATTTTTTCCGTTACGACCACCCCCATGTTCCGGGTGGATTGTGCATGAACGGGCGCGGTATCGTTATCAGGAGGGAATTGGATTTTACCGATAACCGGATAGACCTGGACCGGGTGGACCTGATATTTTTCATTACCCGAAGGGAAACCATTATTCCCCCGGTGATGAAGCTCGATCAGGAACAGGCGGGGGCCTCTTTCATGCTCGGGGAATCGATCCTCACCTCGGCCGCCGATCCGACCAAGGCCGGCCAATCGGTGATGGACGTGGGCACCAATCCCTTCATCGTCGGCTCCAAGGGAGAGGAAGGAAACATCTTTTACGATATTCTCAAGCGGAATCCCGGCATACAGTGTTTTCTCTTCAATACCGGAGGATTCGGAGGAAGGGACATGGACCTGGAGGCCGAGGGACTGAGTGAGCCGGGAGTGTTGGATAGGCTGAAGAGTTACCTGGGGGGGGAAAAGCCCGCGACCGCGCGGAAGAAAATCATAAGAGAGCTGCGGGACGGGGAAAAGGTCGAATTCAAGGTCAACCTGGTCCGCTACGAGCTGTCGAATGGGGATAAAAGGATAAGGGATAAATCCCGGCTTGAATCGATTTGCCGGGAGATAGAAAAGGGAAAAGAGGACCCCACCGGCTATAAGCTGCTGAAGGTTTGCGCGCTGGCCGGGCAGAAGATAAAGATACAGGATTCCGCCGCCTTTATCCGGGGGATCGCCCGGTCGAACGTAACCTGGAAGAGAGAGGATTACTGGGGTTACCAGGTTCCCGCCGCGGTGCCCGGGGTGGATCTCTCCCGTTTCGATGAGACGCGCTACTATTCCCCGGAGGAGATAAAGGCCCTCAAGGACGGCCTGCGCGCCGAACGCATCGCCTGGCTGCACGGCTTCACCGATCTGGATCCCAGGATCAGGAATATCTTCGGATAGAGGCGCGCCCGAGTTTCGCCGGTTCACCTAAAAGCGGGGAACCTCCCCGGCCTGCCCGAAAGCAGAGAGTCACACCGGGCCGCCTACAGGCCTGGAACCTTCCCCGGAATAGATGTTGGCAGCAGGGTGACCTCCCTCCTAGATCATCCCCCTATCCCGGTACTCTTCGATCGAGCTGGGTTTTCCGGAGAGATCTTCGATCAGGGAAGTCAGGGTGAAGAGATGGTCGAAGCCGAATTTACTGAGCCCTTGCCGGTGGCGGGCGATTCCCGCCAGGGAGAGAGCTTCGCCGATCTCCCGGCAGCCGTCCAGCTGGCGCTGAAAACATTGGGCCGCGGGCGAATCCGCGGGATAGGGGGCGATGGTCTCGTGGGTATGCTTTAACCATCCGCGGACCAGCTTCTTCCACCCCGCCGGAAGGATATAGTAGAGATCCCGGGCGTAGAGATAGAATAGGTATTTGCGGGAAGACAGGGGGAGGCCCCAGTTGGCGTTATTTACCGCCGCCGCCGGGGAAGAGAGCCGGAGCAGGAATTGCCGGTAGAGCCGGTGGCGGGCCTTTAGCCGGGCGGGACAGTGCCTCACGAAATCGAAGAACCTTACGGTGTTGAAGGGAGAGACCGTCCAAAAATAGAAACGGTTCCGGTCCTCCCCCTCCGAGGTCCACTTGAGGTTTCGCTGTTGAGCGATAAAGTGGACGTACTTGGCGGCCATGTCGCTTTCGGGATACGCGGCTAGATGCGCCCTTATTTCCTCGAAGACCGCGGAGGATTTCAATCCGGTCAAGGTGGCGGCCGTCTCCAGCGGCACTATGTGGTTGGTTTCCCATAGAAAACGGGTGAGAGCGTCGAGATCCGCCACCTTCCGGAAGGGCCTGGTATCGGGAATCGACAGGCCCCCGCCCTCTCCGGTGAAATAGGTGATCCGCTCTCCCCAGTCCTCCCGGATGGCCTTGAAGTAGGGTATGGAAAAGCTCATCCCCAGAAAATTCATGCCGTTTTTCATCCGCAGCAATTTCAAGACTTCCGCGCCCGTGGCCTTTTCCACCGGGTAAAGTTTCCAGGGAAAGTCCAGCACCCGGGAAAGTTGCCGGGCGATATCCACGTCCGCCGCCGCGGTGCGGTGATGGTCGAGGAAGGTCACGGCGGAGAAATCGATGCCGTTCCCGTTGAGGGCCGCGGCGACCGAGCGGGAATCCAGGCCCCCGCTGAGGGTGAGGATGTTGGGCTCGAGGGGATCGGCCAGCTTGCGGCAGGCCTCGACGAAAAGAGGCGTCATCCCTTCCGCCGCCTCGGACAGCCCCCGGCGGGGATCGAACTCCGTCTGGTAGTTGAAATCGAGGAAGGAAACGATCGACGCTCCGGAATACTTATCCCCGGAGCGTATCAGGGAAGCGGGAGGAAGGCGGTAGGTGTGCTCCAGCAGGGTTCTTTTCCCCAGCGGAAAGCCCAGCAACAGGTACTGGGCCAGCGCCATCCGGTCGCAGGAAAACTCCCCCTGGAAGCGGGTGATAAACCGCAATTCCCGCGAAACCAGCAGGGTGCCGGCGCCTTCCCGCCAGTAGAGGGGCAGGCGGGCCAGGGCGTCGTTGATTATTCTAACCTCTCCCGATTCCCGGTGCAGCACGAAGATCACAAAATCGCCGTCGGTGTTCAAGAGCCAGCGGGAGAGCTTTTCCGGGGCCCGCCCGGAGTTGTCGAAGAGGTCTGGAGCCAGGGCGAGGAGCGAGGAAGGGACCGCGGAAGGCGCCAGATCGTAGATCCTGCCTTCCAGGCAGATGAAATATTCATCGTCCTGGAAGGACGTTACCGGGTACTGGGGGTGATCGGTATAACCCAGAAAATGCTGATCGGTGGAGATCAGGATCCGCCGTCCGATCCAGCTTTCGTGCAGCAGGGAGTCGAGGGCGGATAAACTTGCGGACTGGCGGGACAGGAGTCCGCCGCCCGGTTTATGTATAAATGAGATTCCCGGCATGGTTCGAAGCTTTCTCTCCGCCTTGCTGCTTGAGCCCCGGTATCAGGCCGTCCGGTTTCCTGGAGACGCATTGTAGTACCGCGGATTAATCAAGACAAGATAATATGGAGCATTTATCCCTCTCCAGGCCGTTTCCGGAAAGGATCCGCTATCGATCCGCTTCGTTAATCCAGCGGAGCACCTGCCGGGCGACGAATTCGTGACCGTATTCGTTCCAGTGATAATCGTATTTTGAATTGAACATCCTCCCCCGGGTCCGGTAATCCCGGTACATCGGATCGGTGAGATCGAGCAGGGAGATATCGTGCCGGGCGCAGGTTTCCCGCATTGTGCGGTGCAGGAACTCGAGGCCGTATTTATCCAACTCATCGGAGTAGATGCTGTTCCGGGCCCCATCGACCACGAAGAGTATCTTCTTGCCGGGATTTTCCGCCTTGACCCGGGAAACGACATAATCGGCGACCAGATTTATCTTATCCCGGTTCCGCTGGACGCCGCTCAATTCCGTGTTGTCGGCGTACACCGTATTTTTCCGGGAAAAAACCCGGCCCAGGGTGGGTTTCAATTTAATGTTGTGGAAAAGGTATCTCACCACCGCGCTTTTTTTGAGCATTCTTTTCCGGGGATTGTAATACGAATGGGAGTAATCGATCCGGGGCGGGATCTCGCGCGCCGTGTCGCCGTCTATCTTGAGGGTAAGAAAATGGATGAAGGGCCGCACCCCCGCGATAGATTCGTCGAAATCGTTCATCACCACGTTGAAGATCAAGATATCCGGCGCGAACAACTTGTCGACGTACCTGCTCAGGTGAAGGTACTGGGAGAGAGGGGCTCCCGACATGCCGAAGCTGTACACCTCGTACCGGCCGCCCAGGAATTCCCTCAGGCGGGAGGGGTAGCTTTCCTCCGCGTCCACCTGCAGGGCGTCCACGTATGAATCTCCGATCACCGCGATCCGTTTTACGGTTTTCTCTTCATGGTAGTCGACGGGGCTGTTCCAACCGTAATTGTTGATGTGGTAGCGCGCCCGCAGCCGCGCCAGTCCGCCCACGGAGGTCCGCCCGTCCGGTTGGCCGGGGAGATAGTTGAAGATCAGGGCTTTTTCATCGAAGTAGTTCTGGGGAGGATCGGAGGCGGGAAGGACATGCCGGAATACGATTTCCAGCAGCAGGAATAAAATAATGAGGGTGGGGAGGGTGATGATAAACAGGGATTTTAAGAGCTTCTTCATATCAATCCAACTTGAATTCCTCTTTCCAGTCGAAGTCCTCCTTTAGTTTCCGCTGATCCCGCTTGTCGAAAAAGAAGTTGCCGATAACCAGGTAGTCCATCTCGGTGCGCATGAAGCACCGGTAGGCGTCATCTGGAGTGCAAACTATCGGTTCCCCCCGCACGTTGAAGCTGGTATTGACGATCACCCCGTACCCGGTCTGGTTTTTGAATTCGTTGATCAGGCTCCAGTAGCGGGGATTGGTGTCCCGGTTGACGCTCTGGATGCGGGCCGAGTAGTCGATGTGGGTGATGGCGGGGACGTCGGACCGCAGGTGATAGAGCCTTTGGTAGAGGGGCATCCGGTAATAGCCCTCCGGCAGAGGGTTCCTTCTGCGCTCCTGGACCGGGATCACCAACAGCATGTAGGGTGAGGGGCGGTCGAGATCGAAGTATTCCTGGATATCCTCCTCCAGCACCGTGGGGGCGAAGGGGCGGAAGCCTTCCCGGTATTTTATCTTGAGATTCATCTTTTTCTGCATCTCGGGGCTGCGGGCGTCTCCCAGGATCGACCGGTTTCCCAGCGCCCGGGGGCCGTATTCCATCTTTCCCTGGAACCATCCCACCACGTTGCCCTCCGCCAGCAGGCCGGCCACGTCCTTGATCAACAGGTTGAAATCCTGGTAATGCTTGTAGGGGGCGGAGTATTTTTTGATCATGTTCAGGGTGTCGCGGGAACCGAAGTCCGGACCCAGGTAAGCCCCTTTCATGGCGTCCGGCCGCCGGTTGACGATCCGCTCCTTGCCCCTCCAGAGGTGCCAGGCCAAGTAGCAGGCGCCCAGGGCGCCGCCCGCGTCCCCGGCGGCGGGCTGGATCCAGATGTCATCGAATATCTTTTTACGCAGGAGCTTGCCGTTGGCGACGCTGTTCAGGGCCACCCCGCCGGCCATTACCAGGTAGTTGCTGCCGGTAATCTCCCGGGCGTTTTCCGCCAGCTTGAAGACGATCTCCTCGGTGACCTGCTGGATCGCCAGGGCCATATCCATGTAATCCTGCCCGATCTCGGTTTCCGCCCGGCGCGGGGGGATGCCGAACAGCTTTTCCCACTTCCGGTCATCGGTCATCCTCAGCCCGGTGGCGAATTGAAAATAATCCATGTTGAGCAGGATGGAGCCGTCCTCGCGGATATCGACCAGGGTTTCCAGGATCTTGCGCTTGTATTCCTCGGTCCGTCCGCCATCCGGGGTGCCGTAGGGGGCCAATCCCATCAACTTGTATTCCCCGCTGTTGACCCTGAATCCGGTGTAGTAGGTGAAGGCGGAATACAGCAGCCCCACCGAATGCGGAAAATGCAGTTCCTTGAGGATGGTGATATCGGCGCCTTTACCATGCCCGATGGTGGTGGTGGCCCATTCGCCTACCCCGTCGATGGTCAGGATGGCGGCTTCCTCGAAGGGCGAGGGGTAGAATGCGCTGGCCGCGTGCGACAGGTGATGTTCCGGAAAGAGCAGGGGCACCTTTCCCTCTCCCAGCTTGGCCAGTTCCTCCTTCAGGAGCTTTTTCATGAAAAGCTTTTCCTTTATCCACACCGGGATGGCGGAAAGGAAGCTCAGCAGGCCCCGGGGGGCGAAGGCGTGGTAGGTTTCCAGCAAGCGCTCGAATTTCAGGTAGGGCTTGTCGTAAAAGCACACCGCCGCCAGATCGCCGTAGCTGATACCCGCTTCCTCGAGAACGTACCGGGCGGCGTTTGTGGGAAAGGAAGAATCGTGCTTTTTCCGCGTAAACCGTTCCTCGTGGGCGGCGATTATATCGCCGTCGATTATCAGCGCGGCCGCGCTGTCATGGTAGTAGGCGGAAATGCCCAGGATCGCTTCACGCACGCCGTGCTCCTTCCTAGAATATGGTGTAAATGAAGGGGGCGATAGCGGAACCGGCCGAGAGTACTATCAAAACCCCGAACAGAAGTAAAATCACGATAATGGGAAGAAGCCAGAACTTTTTCCGCACCTTCAACAGACCCCAAAGATCTTTCAGGAATTCCATTATAACTCCGTGTGATTAAAAAGGTTTTTCAAGATCGCTTTTTTGGAAAACGATTTTCCGGGAGAGCATCACCGATTTATCATCTTTTTTAAATTTTTTCAGCTTCAACGAATCGAAGCCGAACAGTCTTCTCAGCAATCCCACCGGAGTGACCAGGACGAAGAACACCACGGTCAGCAGTATCTTCGACACCACCAGGCCCAGCAAATGGGATAATCCCAGCCATACCACCGCTATGTATTTGTAGAACAGGGGGAATATCATGTTTATCACCAGGGCGGCCACCCCGATCCGGAAGAAGATATCCCGCCCGGTAAACAGGCCGAGCAGCAGGCAGATCAGCACCATCGCCATTCCCGTATCCTTGGCCTGGCTCTTATTGATCTTGCGGGGGAAGATCCCCCCTTTTTCCTGACTCATGCGGCCTCCCTAAACGGTGTTTCTGGAATACGATCAGTTAATCTTCAATTATAGCATATACCTTTTCTTCCGTCCAGTCCGGGATAATCGTTTAGTGAGAGGTCCGGCTAAAACAGGCTTTCCAGTCCGATGGTCCAGCGGAAATCCCAATTCTCCCTATCTCCGGTAAGGGAGGGATGGCTTATATAGAGGGGGAATTCCGCCGAGAGTTTCCACACCTTGAGCCCCAGCCCGAAATCCTGCAGGACATCGTTAAAGATTTCTTTATCCAGAGAGGCCCACAATCCGGGGGGAAGGAACTCCTGGGGGCGCTTGTCCAGCACCTTTCCCCAATCGTAGAAAAGGTAGAACTCCCGCCTCATGCGGTGGCGGGCCAGGGGTCCGACCCGTGGAAGGGGAAGGGGAAAGGCCACCTCGATATTATTGGAGAATATCTTCTTGAAGCTGAAATCCCCGTTGAAATATCCCCGCAGGTTGGCATCACCCGGCAGGTGATAGTTGTTGTAGTAATCTTTCCAGAAGGCCCCGCGGCTTCTCAACCAGAATAGGTCTTCCTTGTCCAGGACGCCCGCGCCGGCCAGGTTATACATCTCCTGCAGCGGGGGATCGATGGTGCTGCGCCCGTAAAAAAGGCGCATGCGGGGCCTTACCGGCAGCGGCCAAAGGGAGGAGGGCCTCAGGCGGGTTATAAAGGTTAATTTTTCATACCTGAAATCGCTGCCCCAGAACGAGCGGGCCAGGCCCAGGTAGAGGGAGCTGTTGAATACGTCCGTCCGGGGATAGAGGGCCAGGCCGAAGTTGACCTGGAGATTCATTCCCTCTTCGTAGGTATAGGGGAAAACGTACGCCGTATCGGTCAGCTCCTGGTAGGCGAAGCCCAGGGAATAATGCTTGGCCAGAGGGTCCGAATAGTAATGGCGGCGGGTCTTGTACAGCCGCAGGGAGACGCCCTGGCGGCCCTCGCGGATGTAGCCCCGGGCCCGCAGTTCCGCTTCCCGGCCCAGCATCCCCAGGGGATGCTCCAGGGAGCCGTAGAGGTCGAGGGTCTCGCTTTCCTTTCCGTACAGCCCCTGGAGGGTGAATTTCTTGTAGGTGTCGTCGTAGCTGCCCCGCAGGCGTATCCCTCCCTTTCCGCCGTCGATGTCGTTGTAGTATCCGATGGGGAGGACGCGGAACTGGTAGGCATCGGGGGGATAATACTGGTTAAAAGGAAAATCCCAGGTAAGAGCCCTCCGGCGGGGGGAGAAATTGTCCACCTGGTAGATATCGAGGATCCGGTTCTCGGGATTGATGGCCACCGAGACCGGCCGGGTGTCGAAGGGAAAGGTCTTTTCAACCGTTCTTAAAAAGCCGTCCACCCGCTCGCTAACGGTATTGCCGTTTTCCAGGCGGAAGGCGAGGGTGAGGGGCATTATCATCTCTCCCTTGCGGTCGATCTTCACTTTCGCCTGGTACAAGTCACCCTGCCGGTCGACCTTGAAACGGCTGATGCGGTAATCGCAGTCCTTGGTGCTGTGCAGCCATTGCTTGAAGAATTCCCCCAGGTCCATCCCGGATATTTCCTGGCAGACGGAGAGAAACGCCTCCTCGTCGACGTGCTTGAATTTCCAGCGGTCGAAATAGGTGTGCAAGATCTGGTGGAAATTCTCCTCCCCCACGTAATAGCACAACGCCCGCATGAACAGGGCGCTCTTGATGTACACCATCTCGTAGCCGCAGTTCTTGAATTCGTGATGGGGGGTGGCCACCCGTTCCGCGAACCCGGCGCGGTGATAGGAGATTATGTCCCGGGTCAGCTCTTCCCACATCGTCGGGCGGGGATTGAGCGCGGACCAGAAAGTTTTCCGGTAGGGCTCTCCGTAGGGGCCGTAGTGTTTTTCCTGGTACTTGAACGTCTGGTACTGGGTCATCCCCTCGTCCATCCAGGCTTCTTCCCGTTCGTCGTTGGCCAGCATCCCGTAGAACCAGTTATGGCCGAGCTCGTGCAGGATGAGCTCCTCGCCGGAGCTCCCGTTCATGACCAGCATCGGATATTCCATCCCCCCGTCGTTGAGGGCGTCCACGATGCTGACCTGGGGGTAGCCGTAGGGACCGGCGAATTGCTCCAGCCACTTCAGGGCGCGCAGCCCCCGGGCCAGCACCGAATCGGCCCAGGAAGGGTTTCCGGAGCGGTAGAAGGACATGACGCGGTAGCCGTTGTAGGTGGTGTCCTGGACCACGAAGGAGGGATCGGCGCTCCAGGCGAAATCGTGGACCTTTTCCGCCCGGAAATGAACCGTTTTGGACGCGGCGGATGCATTATCCGCGCCGGGGGAGGGTTCCCCCTCCGGGCGGGGATTCTTCTTCCAGCCGGGATCGCCCGACACCGGGGTGCCGGTGGCGGCTATGACATACTCCTGGGGCAGGGTTATATGAAAGTCGAAGTCGCCGAACTCCCCGTAGAATTCACCCTGCCGGAACTGGTCCGGATTCCAGCCGTTCTTATCGTAGACCACCATCTTGGGATACCATTGGGCCATGTCGTAATGCCGGCCCCGGTAGCCGGCGCGGCCGATAAACTTCCGAACCTTCTCGGTGAAGACGATTTCAATGGTGGCCCTTTTCCCCGGGGGCAGGGGCTGGGAAAAGCTGCTGCTGAGGATGGTGCCCTCCACCGAAAATTCCGTCTCTTTCCCGTCCACCTTGAGCTGGCTGACGTCCATCCAGCCGCGTTGGGATTCCCTCAATCCCACCAGGATGAACCAGGTTCCCTGGAGGTAATCCTTCACCAGATCGGAGGCCTTCTCCCGGTAGGCATTGGGATAAAGGTGCAGATAGAATTCCTGCAGGGTGTCCGGGGAAGAGTTCATGTAGGTGATGGTTTCCCTGCCGGAAAGGGTATGGTCGGCGGGATCGAGACTGCAATGAATCACGTAATCCACCTTCTGCTGCCAGTACGGCTCGATGGTGCTCATTAAGCCCACTTCCTGGGCGGCGGCCGGAGGAGGGGCCAGGCTTAAGAAGGTAATAATAACCGAAGTAATGGCAAATACTTCCAGAATTCTATTCATCATCATCCCTTCTCGATAGAGGGGGCGTGGAACCCGGTCACTCAACCAGATGAATTTATCACAGCTTAAGGTGGTTAGCAAGGGCGATAGTGATCCGGGAGCCTAATCATTGAAAACACTCTGACTCTCTGATTCAGGCTTCCCGGCGGTAAATATCTTTATACAACGGGGAAGGTGAAATTATAACAAGATATCTGGGAGCGTTTGTCTTCTATGAAAACCCCCGTGTCAATATAATTGCACCTTCTTTCGTTCGGCTTTTATTCCAATCTTCTATTCGTTCTATTTTATGAACATGCGCTAATTATTCGGACTGTGGGCTTCCCAGTCTTACAATCGGTCTACTGTTGAACAGGAACATATGACCTGCGGTGACCAGACAGTCGCGCGGGCTTGCCCAGGCGAATCGTGCACAGTGAGTTCGGTTTATAGGTCTCTTTTCTTTTGAGTATGTAATAGACCGCCGCCAGTAGCTTTCTCGCAACTGCGACTCTTGCCTTTGCATTTCTGTGTCTTCTGAAAATGTCGTCCGCATGGTTATTATTGCACTTAACAGCTTACTCAGAATCTCCAAAACAGAGCGTGTTCATGAAGAGGGTTTTGCCTGGGGAGCCAAATTTATTTATACGGAACTGAAGCCAGTTTGGTTAACAGGTCACCCCGATCCGGCCGTAAAATAATCCAGCCCTATATCTATATGAAATAAAGAGGATTACGAGTCCGCAATATTCTGTGTGGGCTTTTTGCTTGCAACAGAGAGTACTAGATCCACATAGTGCCGTCCAATTATCCGAAAACCCACCTGGAAACGCTCTGATTCTCTGAATTAGCCAACCCTCCGGTTAACAGGTCATATTTGCTGATGTGGGAAAATTTAATAATAACACTTGGGAACTCGCACCTTACACACAGGGCGTCCCAAGGGCGAGATCTGCCCCAGGAACCGGTTCCTTTGAAAAAACCGAATGTTAGGGGATAAGTTTAGTTGGGAATTATTCGCTGAGTATGTCAGAGTAGCTATTGGGGGACCGGTTTCACTGGATGAAGGGAAACCAAAATCCTTGTGTAATGTTTGAGGAAGAAGTACAATCAAGTTGATCCAGACAACTCATTGGATTGCAGATCAACGGCACCAGAAGTTGAAAAACAGAAGATTGTCGGGTGTTGTCTATTAATTGTATATCATAGGGAGCAAGCAGAAGAGGAGCGCAAATGAGAAGAATACTGCGTTCGCTTATTATGATGATTATTATCTCGAGTTTGTTAATCAATTGCGATACAACGGAACCTAAAGAAGAATCTATTGTTAATATGTCAACTGTGCATATATCGAGTCCAGCGAATGGTGCTCTCTTCATAAGTGGCTATCCTATCTCCTTTATAGGTATTGCAGAGGATTCTGAAGGGCATATTATGACAAATACCACGCTGATTTGGACCTCAAATCATGATGATACCATAGCTACCGTAGCTTCATTTGATAAGGGAGATCTAACCATAAACACTCATGTTATAGCTCTGACGGCAAAGGATAAATATGGAAACACTGATTCAGACACCATTACGATATATATCGATTCAGGTAGAGAGCTTGTCACGGTACCGGCTACATCTGGCTATCCGATGGGGTGGGAAGGTATAGAAAGTCGTGAAGAACCAGTTCACACTGTTTCACTGAATGAATTCCAAATAGGAAAATTCGAGGTAACTTATGATCTTTGGTCAGAAGTTAAGATATGGGCTGAATCGAACGGTTACGAATTTTTTTATAACGGCCAACAGGGTGACTGTTGGGAGTGGTTGAACCCTTGTGTCACTACGGGCCAACACCCAGTAACAAGAATTTCCTGGCGGGATTGTATAGCCTGGTGCAACGCGTATTCAGAGATGGAGGGACTAACGCCTGTATATTATACAACTCCGGAGAAAACCACCGTTTACCGCAGTTCATCATCCGGAGGGGATATTGATAACGATTGTGTGGATTGGGCAGCTGATGGTTTTAGACTTCCGACGGAAGCTGAGTGGGAGTATACGGCCAGATGCATCGATGGTGCGAATGTATCTCCAGGGTCTCATCATAGTGGGCACAATATATCACCAGATATTGATTGCTGTGCTTGGTATGGTAACAATTCAGGAGATAGCACTCATCCATGCGGGCAGCTTCAGGCGAATAGTCAAGGCGCACATGACATGAACGGAAACAACTGGGAATGGTGTTGGGATTGGTACGGTGACTATCCAGAAACCTTTCAAGAAAATCCAGTAGGACCTAATATTGGATCCTATCGAATCATCCGTGGCGGCAGTTGGTTCAATAGCGAAATAGCGTGCCGAACAGCTCTACGTGATTTTAACAGCCCTACAAGTGCTACTGACGGCCCAGGCTTTGGCCCCGGAGGATTTAGGATTTGTCGAACCATTACCGCCCGTAAGTTGGACTAAATGATTTAAAAATATGAATCGGCTCGAAGCTCTGGCCCTGAAACTCAGAATCCCATCTCTTGCCTAACTCCAGTCCAGATTGGGGGGCAAGAGCCCGCATCAATAATGTTGAATCGCTCCGGGATTGTCGGAGGCTCCAATTTGTGAGAGGATGGAGTCATGGACAAAAGAACAAGGTACTCACCAGAAGTACGAGAGAGAGCGGTTCGGATGGTTTTCGAACATGAGAACGAGCACGGATCGCAATGGGAGACGATAAAATCGATAGCCTCGAAGATCGGCTGTTCGAGCGAGACCCTCAGGAAATGGGTGCGTAGGACAGAGTGCGATCAGGGGCGACGGCCTGGATTGACGAGCGAAGAGCGGGAAAGGATCAAGGGACTCGAGCGGGAAAACCGGGAGCTACGACGCTCGAACGAGATACTGCGCAAGGCGGCCGCTTTTTTCGCCCAGGCGGAGCTCGACCGCAAAGCGAAGTAATGGTCGCATTTATCGATACTTATCGTGAGGAATATGGGGTCGAGCCGATCTGTAGGGAGTTGCCGATCGCCCCATCGACATACTACGAACACCGGGCTTGTAAGAGGGATCCGGGGCGGCTGTCGGCACGGGCGAAGCGTGACGCGGAGCTTTGTATTGAGATCCACCGGGTGTGGGAGGATAACCATCGGGTATATGGGGTACGCAAGGTGTGGCGGCAGATGAAGCGTGAAGGAATCGGTGTGGCCAGGTGCACGGTGGCACGGCTGATGAAGCAGCTTAGTCTGCAAGGTGCCGTAAGGGGGCGCAGGTTCAAGACGACGATTACGGATGACTCGGCCCCGTTGCCGGTCGATTTGGTGAATCGGGACTTCACAGTAACTCGTCCCAATCGGCTTTGGGTTGCCGATCTGACGTATGTCGCCACTTGGCGCGGATTTGTCTATGTGGCCTTTATCATCGATGTTTTTGCCAGGATGATCGTCGGGTGGCGGGCATCGAGTTCGCTTCGAACCGATCTTGTTCTCGATGCACTCGAACAGGCACTTTATGACCGAGGCGGTGGAGACGGGCTTGTGCACCACAGTGATCATGGGGTACAGTACTTGTCGATCAGTTATACAGAGAGGTTGGCCGAGGCGGGTATAGAGCCGTCGGTAGGCAGTGTCGGCGACTCGTACGACAATGCCATGGCTGAATCAGTCATCGGGCTTTACAAGACCGAGGTGATTCGCCGAAGAGGCCCGTGGCGAAATCTGGATGCCGTTGAATATGCGACGCTCGAATGGGTGGACTGGTTCAACAATCGGCGGCTTTACGAACCGATAGGATACATTCCACCTGCGGAGTACGAGGAGGCGTACTACCGCAGTCAGGAAACCCCAGCCATGGTGGCTGGAGTCACGTAACAAAGTCTCCGGAAAAACCGGGGCGATTCACTAGGACTATACGTTACAGTTATTACTCTGCTTTCTCCGGCACTTAGAGAATAAGCTGTTGGACTTACGGAATAATCTCCACATGATGGACTAAGCGTACCACTCAATACTCCACAACCGGAATTCGTTATGGTAAAAGCTCTTGACTGATAATCTCCGAGACTCGAAACATTGAATGTCAACGAAGCAGGGCTGATATTGCAGATTGGGCCCCCTTCTACGAACCTGAAATTCCCATAGCTTCCATCGGAACTTGTGAGTGATCCTGAAGAGTACTGTTGAATCAGAATTTTACCTTCATCAGAAGTCAAGCCGCAGGGAGGTGTCCATTCGTATGATTCCACGTCAGTTGTTTGGGTGATATAATTCCAGTTTTCACCAGCATCGGTTGAATAGAATAGTCTGACATAAATCTGGATTAGTTAAGACTTGATCTGACACTTCACTCTCGTGTAATCGGCGGAGTAAAAGTGTCCCAAAGGGCGGTCGAAAAGTGTACCACCAGGGCACCAAGTTAACCCTCTAAACGAGGGC
>JAFGPI010000002.1 GCA_016926065.1 Candidatus Krumholzibacteriota bacterium | reverse complement strand
GTTTTCCATTGCGGAGTGAATATCGATCCGGCGGGGGCTCCGGTGCCCGCGGCCGGTCTGGAGGAGATGGGAATAGAAGCGCGGGATTTCGCCGGAAGGGCACTGGAGAGGTATTGCGCCGAATGCCGGTCCGTGGAAATGGCCCTGCGCAAGGTAAGGGGTGCCGGGTAGGGGGATAAATGAATTCTCCGGGCTACGTGAGCGAAGTATTCCATTCCATCCAGGGGGAAGGCCTCTACTGCGGGGTGATGCAGGTGTTCCTGCGGCTGGCCGGATGCAGCCTCTCCTGCAGCTATTGCGATACCGGCGGTTCCGCCGGACGAAGCGGGGAGTGCGTTCTCTACGGCCTGGATGAGATGGTAAAGGTCCCCAATCCGGTGGATGCGGGCGAGCTGGTATCCTTCATACAAACCCTGCTGGAAATCTTGCCCGGAGTACATTCCCTGAGCGTTACCGGAGGAGAACCGCTGGAACAGCCCGAGTTTCTCCAACTGTTTCTGCGGCTCTTTCAAACAGCCGGATTGCCGGTTTACCTGGAAACCAACGGTCTGGAGGTCGAAGCCGCGAAGATCCTGGCTCCGCTGGTGGATATCGTCTCCCTGGACATCAAGCTGCCCTCTCTCTGCGGGGGGGGAGAACTGTTCGGGAAGTACGAAGCGGTGCTGCCGGTTTTTGGAAAGAGGGAATTGTTCTGCAAGATCGTTCTTGCCCCCGGATTTGATGCGGATGAGTACGGCCGGGCCCTCTCGCTCCTGTCCCGCTTCGATAACCGTCTCCCCCTGATCATTCAACCCGCCACCTCGGCCTCCGGCGCGGTGGAGATAGAGCCTTCCTCGCTCCTGTCCTGTTACGGGGCGGCCACGGAGAAGCTTCAAAATGTAAGGTTAATACCCCAATGCCACCGCTTGCTGGGTCTGCGTTGAGCGGACAAAAAAAAGCTGCGAGATGATACGATGCAGGGTCGGGTTCGTGAAGGCGGCGATCACCTCGCAACGCTTTTCCATTACAGCAAAGGGTATACCAGAGTGAAATATTAAAAGTTCCGCAAAGGCCTTGCGGCCCGTTAGTATAGGCTTTTAGGCCATTTATAGGGATTTGTCCCCATTTCCCTGAAAGTCCCAATCGTTTCCTATTGTTCCTTGTCCGGCCGGAGCCCGTTTAGCCCTCCATACACTACTTTGCAACGCCGCCGATTCGTTCCTGCAATACGGTTTTTTTCGGCCGCGGTATTCCCGTTTTCCGATGCGGATCGCGATCGGGGGGGAACCCGTGTTCGCGCCGGCCTCCGGAAGGGGAGACGATAAACGTTTCTGTCCGGCAATTCCCCCGCGCCTTCTGGCGGACCTCCTCGGACTTGATCGATCGATCCGGATTTGACCGGAGTCTCCCGGATTTCTCGCGCCCTGGAGGTAATCTTTTCCCTCCGCCGGGAAGGTCGCTTTCTTTCCTCCCTTTAATATTGCAGAAAGGGCTTGACACTTTTTCAGTTATGGTTTACTAACTTGTTGAGGCTCAAAAGAGTACGATAAACGCACGATCCGTGCGAGGGGAATATAATCCTGCTTGGGGAAGGAGGAATCGGTAATGACGAAAGCTGAGATTGTGGAAAACATTTCCAGCAGGACCGGATTGACGAAGAAAGAGGTCGCGGAAGTGGTCGATCAGTTTCTTCATTGCATTTCAAAGGGGCTCGCCGAAGGCAAGCATTACGAGATTCGCGGTTTTGGGACCTTCAAGGTGAAGGACCGCAAGGCCCGCATGGCGAGAAATCCCAGGACGGGAGAGCCTGTTCCCGTTCCTGATCGCAAGGTTCCTGTATTCAAGGTGTCCAGGGAGTTAAAAGAGCTGGTGGCCCAGTCGTAGTCCGCGATTCCCTGCGATCAAAAAATCTTCGAACCTGCCCCGCGTAAACGGGAAGAGGAGGGGTGTGGATTGTTCAATCCGGACCGCTTTCCGGGAGAGATAATCTATGGCGGAAAGAACGGTTGATCTGAGGAGCGATACGGTCACCAGGCCCTCGCCCGGCATGCGCCGGGCCATGGCCGAGGCCCGGGTGGGTGACGACGTGCTGGGCGACGATCCGGTGGTCAAGGTCCTGGAGGAGCGGATGGCCTCCCTGCTGGGAAAGGAGGCCGCCGTGTTTACTCCCAGCGGGACGATGGCGAATCTTCTCTCCCTCCTTTCCCAGACCAAGCCGGGAGATGAGGTCATCCTGGATAGAAATTGCCATATCTTCAACTACGAGGCGGGGGGAGCGTCGGCGGTGGGAGGATTGCAGCTTCATCCCCTGGATGGAAAAGATGGTTTTCTTCCTTTGGAAAGGCTGTCCGCGGCCCTGCGTCCGGACAATATACATCACCCGGACAGCGCCCTGATCACCGCGGAAAATACTCATAACCGGGGAGCCGGGCGCATCTACCCTTTCGATCAGCTCCAGCAGGTCTCTTCCTTCGCCCGGGAAAACGGATTGAGGTTTCATATCGACGGCGCCAGGCTGGCCAACGCGGTGGTCGCCACCGGCATTTCCTGGGGAGCGTACGGAGCCCTGGCCGACTCCTTCAATATCTGTTTTTCCAAGGGCTTGGGGGCTCCCATAGGTTCCATCCTGGTTTCCGATCAATCCACCATAACCCGGGCCCGGTCCTGGCGGAAAAGATTGGGGGGAGGAATGAGACAGGTTGGTATCCTGGCCGCCGCCGCGCTCTATGCCCTGGACCATAACCTGGAGCGATTGGCCGAAGATCACCGGCGGGCCTCCCGCATAGCCGCTATCGTGGAGAGTAACCCGGACCTCACCCTGGCTTTCCCGGTGGAGACCAACATCGTGATTTTCCGCGTGCGGGAGGGTGCCAGGGATTTCGACCGGTTCTACCAAAACCTCCTGGCGGAGGGTATCCTGGCCCTGGCCATCGGTGACCGCAAGATACGCCTGGTCACCCATCTGGATATTCCGGATGAGGACATAGACTATTTCGAAGAGGTTATGACCCGGATCCGCTGATGATGAGAGCATTTCGGTTTTACCTGGTTTGCACCCCTATCGGTAACCTGGGCGATCTGGCGTTCCGGGCCGTGGAAATACTCAAATCGGTCGATCTGATACTGGCCGAAGATACCAGGAAGGCCCGGACCCTGCTCAGCCGCCACCATTTGAGCACTCCGGTCCGTCTTTACCACGATCATAACAAGGAACGGATCACTCCCCAAGTGCTGGCCGAGATCACCGGCGGCAAGACGGTGGCCCTGATCACCGATGCCGGTACTCCGACCATCTCCGATCCCGGTTACTATCTGATACGCCGGTTGATCGCCGAAGGGATCGAGTACACGGTGATACCGGGTCCCAGCGCGGTGACCACGGCACTGGTACTGTCCGGATTTCCCCCGGACCGGTTCACCTTCTACGGATATTTCCCCCGCAAGCCGGGTGCCCGGGAAAGGGTCATCGCGGAGGCGGGAGCCGGCACCGGTACCGCGATCTTTTTTGAAAGTCCCCACCGCCTGCTCAAGACGCTCAACGCGATCGATCGCCTGCTACCCGGGCGGGAGGTGGCGGTGGCCCGGGAAATGACCAAGATCCACGAGGAAATGCGGCGGGGAAGCGCCCGGGAACTGGTCGATTACTACCAGGGCAAGAAGGTAAAGGGGGAGATCACCGTGCTGATAAGAGGACGGGGCCGCGGAAGCGTCATGGAACAGCTTGACAGGGATACCCCATCCTTTCATAATATACCAGGTTGAAAATGAGCCGCCCCGGGACTATTGATCCGACCCCATAGTTGCGGATAAGTTTTGAAACGGGAAATTATCTTGGCCGAAAAAGTGGAAATCAAGAATAGATTGCGCGGTTTGCTCGACCCGGTGGTCGCCCTGCTTTCCTATTTGGGTATAACCCCCTTATGGGTGACCATATTCGGGATACTGCTGAGTTTCCTGGGGGCGTTCCTGGTGGCCGGCGGAAGGTTGAGAGCCGGGGGACTGACCCTGCTGTTCTCCGGTTTGTGCGACGTGCTGGACGGCTCGCTGGCCCGGAGCGAGGAGAAGGTATCCACCTTCGGCGCGTTTCTCGATTCGACCGGGGATAGGTTGACCGAGTTGGCCTATTTTATAGCCTTGGTTTTCTATTTTGCCGCGCAGGACCCCATCAACAAGGTAATGATCTTCTTCGTGCTGGCCGCCCTGAGCGGTTCTTTGCTGACCAGCTACGCCCGGGCCCGGGCCGAGGGATTGGGCTTGGAGTGCACGGTGGGATTTCTGGAGAGGCCGGAGAGGGTGGTAATGCTGCTGGTCGGATTGATGCTGGGACGTTTCGTCCTTTCGGTGGTACTGGTATTTCTGGCCATTTTGAGTATTTTTACATTCATACAACGAGTGCTGCACGTCAGGAAACTGACCAGGGAAGATGCTTAGGGTGTGATTTCCGGAGCCTGAATCCCCGTTCAGGCACTAAAGAATAGAATCTGTCCGAATTGGCAACACGATTTTTTACTAGTAATATAGAGGCGCGGCTCCGAACCGCTCCCGGGCTAGAATATTATGAGCTCCAATTTGAAAGCCATCCTGAAAACCTCCGTTCCCATTGTGGTCGATCTGGGTGCCCAGATACTGATGTGGACCCTGGAGACGATCCTGGTCGGGCATATCGCCTTGAATTCCATGGCCCGGTTTTACCCCGGGCTGAAGGCCACCGGGGTGGACGCGCTTACCGCCGTGGGGAACGTGGTACAGATAATACTCTATACCTGCACCATGCTGTTGATCTTCATTTTTGGCGCCACCATCATAATCAACAAGCTGCTCGGTAGCGAGAAAAAGGAGGAAGCCAATCATTTCCTGGGCCAGACCCTCTTTACCGCTCTTTTCGCCGCCCTGGGCATTTCGGCGGTTTGGTATTTTTTCTCCCCCTTTATTTTCGATACCATCCTGGGCACCTCCCTCGCCGTTACCGCCATCGGGGTCGATTATTTCCGGGTCATCTCCTGGTTCGCCCCTTTCGTGATCATGAATTTCGTGGCCATCGGAATAGTCCGGGGGGCCGGGGACACGCACCTCTCCATGATGACCGGCTTACTGGTCAACGGCATACATTTCGTGCTGGCCCTGATTCTGATCTTCGGGATATGGAAGTTTCCCGAGCTGGGGGTAAGGGGTGCCGCCTTCGCGGCGGGAATCGGGCACACCGCCGGATTTATTCTGACCTACAGCGTGATCCTCCGCGGGCGTAGCGTTCTGACCTTTAACTGGAGCGATATCAAAAGCGTCAATCGTATGAGTATAGTCAAAATAGTGCAGACCGGCACTCCCATCACCCTGGAGCAGCTGGCCTGGATGACCGGTATGACGATCGTGATAGGTTTCAGCAACCGCCTGGGACTGACGGCGGCCGCCGCCCACATAGTGGTGTTGAATTTCCAGCGTTTGTTTTCCATTCTCTACCAGGCCTTCGGCATGGGGGCCTTGACCCTGGTGGGGCAGCGTTACGGCGCTGAGGAGCATGAAAGCGCCCGGCAGACCACCCGGATGTTTTTCTGGGTGGTGGGGGGCGTGGTGCTCTTCCTGGCCTCCATCATTTTTCTGCGGGCCAAATATTTCGTGCTGGTATTCACCTCCGATGCGGCCGTGGTGGAACTCTGTGAAATGATCCTCAAGATCGCGGCCTTCGTGCAGATTCCCAAGGCCCTTTCCTATATCTATTCTTTCAGCCTGCGGGGGGTGGGCGAGAACCGCTATCCGATGTACCTGGCCTTCATCGGCATATTGTGTTTCGAGGTAATTCTCGGTTTCAGCCTGGCCTTTACCTTCGGGCTTTCCCTGGCGGGATTGTGGATTGCCACCGGGGTGGACGAGATCTTCAAGTTTTCGTTGTCTTTTAAGAAGTTCCGCCGCCGTATAAAGAATCTGACCACCCAGCTTGCGGAGTGAGGTCATGCCGGGTCATTTTATCACGTTCGAAGGAATCGAGGGTTCGGGAAAATCGACCGTGGCCGGGGAGATGTATTCCCGGCTCAGAGAAGCGGGGATAGCGGCGCTGCTTACCCGGGAACCGGGCGGAACACCGGTATCGGAAGATATCAGGAGCATCCTGCTGGATCCGGCGCGGTCCGAGCTATCCGCCGCGGCCGAATTGTTGCTTTACCTGGCCAGCCGGGCCCAGCTGGTTTCAGAGGTGATCGGGCCGGCCCTGGAGGCCGGCCGGGTGGTGCTGTGCGACCGGTTTTTCGATGCCACCGTGGCCTATCAGGGTTGGGCCCGGGGTTTGGGAGAGGAACTGGTGAGGGACCTTAATTCCTTCGCGGTGGCCGGAACGTTGCCGGAACTCACCTTTCTCTTCGATCTGACCGTGGAGGAAGGTTTCAGCCGGGGCCCGGAAGAGAGGGAATCATCCGGGATTCGTAAGCTGGACCGGCTGGAGCGGGAGGGCCGGGAATTTCACCGGAAGGTGAGGGAAGGTTATCTGCGGATAGCCCGCCGGGAAACCGGGCGGGTGGTGGTGATTGACGCTTCTTTATCCCTGGATCGGGTGCTGGCGGAGGTTTGGGGGAACATTCGCAACCGGCTGGGTTTAAATGTATAGTAGGCGCGGTACCGGGCGGGCGGAGGGATCGGCGGTCAAAGGTGGGAGGAAATCGCCACCGTGCCTTTCCGTCGCCGCTGTTAAAAGAGTTTGATTCAAGGCGATACTAATGAGTATATTGGTAAAGTGACGCCAGGGTCGGGTCCGGCGGGTAAAGGCACGATTTATGATAGAACTGTTCTGAATCATTGTTTCCCGGTTCCGGATGTCCCGAACATGAAACGGTTTGGAGGTTTATTTTGAAACTGAACAAAAAGATCATTCTTGTGGTAGCCCTATTTTCCGTTTTGGCCACGGGGGCGTTTTATGTTTGGGCGCAGGGACAGGAACAGCGCCAGGAAAACGCTTACCAGGAACTCGAGCGTTTCAACGATGTTCTGAATAAAATCCTCAACTACTACGTGGACGAGAAGAGCGTGGGGGAATTGATAGACGCGGCCATAGAGGGGATGTTGAAAGAGCTGGACCCGCATTCGGTGTACCTGAGCAAGCACCAGTACGATAACCTGATGATTGATACCAAGGGGGAGTTCGGCGGTCTGGGCATAACCATATCGGTAAGGGACAATTACCCCACGGTCATATCCCCCATAGAGGACACCCCCGCCTACCGTCTGGGGATGCAGGGGGGAGACCAGATAATCGCCATCGAGGGTGAATCGACCAAGGGCTGGAGTTCCGATCAGGCGGTGGCCAAGCTGAGGGGCCGTCCGGGAACCCAGGTAAATATCACCGTGGGCCGCGAAGGAATGGCCGATTCCCTGCTATTTACCATCACCCGCGAGATCATCAGGGTGCCCAGTGTCACCTATTACGATGTAATCGAGGGAGTGGGCTACGTGCGCATTGCCCGGTTCGCCGAGCAGACCGCCCGGGACCTGGACGGTATTTTGGATGATTTCGAAAATCAGGGAGTGCAGGGCGTAATCCTAGATCTGCGGGGCAATCCGGGAGGATTGCTCAGCGCCGCCTGGGATGTATCCAACCTTTTTCTGGATAAAGGCAAAAAGATCGTCTATACCGAATGCCGCCTGCCCGGATACAGTCAGGAATTCATCGCCGACGGCCGCAAGGTGCATAAAGGCTATCCGGTGGTTATCCTGGTAAACGGCGCCAGCGCGTCGGCTTCCGAAATCCTGGCCGGGGCGCTGCAGGACTGGGACCGGGCCATCATCGCCGGGCAAACGACTTTCGGCAAGGGATCAGTGCAGACCGTGTTCAAGGTGGGCGAAGAGGATGCCCTGAAGCTCACCACCCAGAAGTATTTCACCCCCACCGGGAGATCGATCCATAAAGATATCGAGCGGGAACCGGGCGAAATCGCCGCGGCCGAGGAGAAAGACATCGAACGCCAGGAGTATCACACGGCGGGTGGGCGCATAGTGTACGGAGGGGGAGGGATATTGCCCGACTGGAAATTCGAATACCCGAAGTATACGGATTTTCAAAGGAAAATGGATATCAATTCGATATTCTTTACCTTCGCCGTGAACTATACCGCCTATCATGAGGTTGATGAAACCTTCACGGTCACCGATGAGGTCTTCAGCGAGTTCCAGGATTTTATGAAATCCAAGGAGATCGAATTCACCGCCGACGAATGGACCGAGGAAAACACCAAGTACGCCAAGAGGGGAATCAAGCGGGAGGTGTTCCGCAAGTTGTACGGCACCCGGGGAGCCTATCTAGCGGTTTTACCCGTGGACGAGGAATTACAGAAGGTATTGGAGATGTTTCGCAACAACCGCACCCTGGAAGAGATGTTCAGTTATATAGAGGCGATAAAGGCGCGGGAGAAAGTAGCGAAAACGGAGAATAAGTGAACAACGCGGTCGCCATTATCTGTGACTTCGACGGCACCCTGGCGGTTAGAGATATCGGTCATCACTTCTTCGGCACCTATATCAAGGATACCGCGAGGTGGCGCGAATTGCTGGGACGCTGGAAGATGGGCCTGATCAGCTCCCGGGAATGCCTGGAACGGGAAGTGTCGTGGTTGGAGGCCGATCAGGCGGAGCTCGACAGCTTTATCGACCGGGAAAAGCTGGATCCTTTTATAAAGGATTTTATCGATTTCTGTACCCGCCAGAAATATGAATTTCTGATACTGAGCGACGGGATGGACTACTATATCGACGCCCTTTTGATGAAGTTCGGGCTGGGATATCTTGATTTCAAGGCCAACCACCTGGTCTTGGAGGGAGGCCGGATTGCCGGAGTGGAGTTTCCCTATCATAATCTGCTTGATTGCACCATGTGCGGTAACTGTAAAAAATTCCACGTAGACGCCCTGCGCGAGGAAGGCTTTTATACCGTATATATAGGAAACGGATACAGCGACCGCTGCCCCTGCGAGCATACCGACCTGGTGTTCGCCAAGGGGGATCTACTGGATCACTGTCGGCAGAAGGGCATAGATTGCATCCCCTTTGATAATTTCCGGGACGTGGAACGCGAACTCACCTCCCGCCTGCTGATGTCGGAGTAGCATGGGAGGAGGGATATTCCCTTTCTCTCCTTTTAATCCATCAGGAGCGATCGATCGCTTGACTTTCCCCCGGCACCGTCCTTAAAATTTAATACACTTTTAATTAAGGAAGTTACCCTCCCCGTTTCTGGTGGTGGTGAGAATGTTATCCAGAAGACGGTTTGTAAGCTCCTTCCTTTACCTGGGAATATTCGGTCCGGCGGCCTCCGGTTGGTTCAACGCCCGGGCGGCGGTCGTGACCTCCTCCCCGCCTGATCCGGCCTACCTCGAGCTGCACCGAAGGGGGGAGTTAAAGAAAAGGGGGGAGGAGCTTTGGGAGAGGATGAGCCACTGCGATCTTTGTCCCCGGGAATGTGGGGTGAACCGGTTGCAGGGTGAAAGGGGAATATGCCAGGCCACCTCCCGGCTGGAGATCTCTTCTTATCACCCCCATTTCGGGGAGGAGGACCCCCTGGTGGGCGAGGGGGGATCGGGTACTATATTTCTGACCAACTGTTCGCTGCGCTGCGTTTTCTGCATCAACTGGGAGATCAGCCAGGGAGGTTCCGGATACGCCAGAAGCACGGAGGAAATGGCGGAGATGATGATGGAACTGCAGAAGAAGGGATGCCATAATATAAACGTCGTGACCCCCACCCATTAC
>JAFGPI010000026.1 GCA_016926065.1 Candidatus Krumholzibacteriota bacterium | reverse complement strand
GGGACGGCATCGAAAGGGACCCCGGGATGCGGCGACCGGAAGGCTCGATAATGATCATCCTCGCCACCGACGCTCCCCTGTCGTCCCGTAACCTGCGGCGGCTCGCCGCGCGGGCGATTATGGGATTGAGCCGCACCGGATCGGCGGCCGGAAACGGCTCGGGAGACTACGTGATCGCCTTTTCCACCCATAAGGCGGTGCGCAGGCCCCGCGGGCTCGCCGGCTATGAGACCTACGACCTGGCCAATGCGGAGATGACCAACCTGTTCCAGGCCACGGTGGAGGCCACAGAGGAAGCCATCTACAATTCGATATTCATGGCCACCACCGTGAGCTCCAACGGTAATACGGTCCGCGCCGTTCCCCTGGACGAAGTGAGATCGATCCTGGCACGCTACGGCGTTCCCGGCCGTTAGGGAGGGGCATTGGGAATAGGTCGCTTCAAGCCGGGGGCGTTCCCCTGTTGGCGGATTCGGCGTATGGGGCCCCACGGGAAGGACCGACCAGGGGAGCCGCCGATTCAGGGGATCGCTCCCGGCCGGCCGCCAGCCTAATCTTAATTGAATAATTAATAAACAGTTATGGAGTGACCGGGAATTGTTCCGGCCCAATTTGCTCTGGACAAGGGGGGCGGTTTTTGGTACGATATTTCTCCATGTGACTGGGGAGCAAGGCCCCGGTTCATTGTTGATTGGATAAAAAACGGGCCCCCGGAATTTTGAAATGGGGGAAACGCTGGCCGAATTAACCGGGAGGTTCAAAATCGATTACGGATTGAGCGAAGAGCAGAAGGTGCTGCGCTACAGCATCCGGGATTTCGCCGAGAACGAGATCGGACCGCGGGCGGAGGAACTGGATGAAAAGGAGGAATTCTCCCTCGACCTGGTGAAAAAGATGGCGGAGATGGGGCTTTTCGGGATAGTGATTCCGGAAAAGTACGGCGGTTCGGAGATGGATTATCTCTCCTACTGTATCGCGGTGGAAGAGATCGCCCGTATAGACGGCTCGCACGCGGCCACCGTGGCGGCCGGTAACTCGCTGGGAATCGGGCCCATCTATTACTACGGCAACGAAAAGCAGCGGGAGGAGTGGATGCCCCGCCTGTGCCGGGGCGAGATCCTGGCCTCCTTCGGACTGACAGAAGCGGATGCCGGTTCGGACGCCGGGGCCAGCAAGACCAGCGCCAGGCTGGAGGACGGCCAGTGGATCATCGACGGCAGCAAGATATTCATTACCAATTCCTCCTCCAGCATCTCCGGTATCTGCACCGTGCAGGCCGTTACCGGCCAGCGCTCGGACGGAAGGAAGGAGATTTCCTGCATCCTGGTGCCCAACGGAACCCCCGGATTCGAGGCGAAGAAGATGACCGGCAAGATGATGTGGAGGGCCTCCGACACGGGGGAGCTCTACTTCGATAATTGCCGGGTGCCGGAGGAAAACCTGCTGGGGAAACGCGGTGAGGGCTTCAAGCAGATGCTCCAGACCCTGGATAACGGAAGGTTGGCGATCGCCGCCATGGGTTTGGGCGGCGCCCAGGGAGCGTTCGAACTGGCGCTCAGGTATGCCAAGGAACGCGAGCAGTTCGGCAGGCCGATCGCCCGTTTCCAGGCCATCTCCTTCAAATTGGCCGATATGGCGACCCAGATAGAAGCGGCCCGGAACCTCCTCTACAAGGCCTGTAAGCTCAAGGACTCAGGTCTGCCCTTTACCAAGGAAGCCGCCATGTCGAAGCTCTACTGCTCCGAGGTCATGGGCAGGGTGGTGGACCAGGCGGTGCAGGTGTTCGGCGGTTATGGCCTGATGAAAGAGTACAAGGTGGAAAGGTTCTACCGGGATTACAAATTGCTGACCATCGGAGAGGGCACCTCGGAGGTGCAGCGGATAGTGATATCCCGCCTGATAGGCTGTTACGAAAGTTAAGGCCGCGATGGCCGGCCGGTGATTCACGCGAAGGGTCCGCGTCAGCGGCGCCGCCCGGTCAGTCCCGGGTAAGTTCCTCCAGATCCTGATACAGATCGAGCGCTTCCGGATTGCGCAAGGCGTCGCGGTTGTGGACCGGGCGTCCGTGAATGATGTTCTTTACCGCCAACTCTACCTTTTTCATGTTGATGGTATAGGGAATATCGGCCACCTGGATGATCTTGGCCGGCGTGTGCCGGGGGGAGGTATTCTCCCGGATGGTCTTTTTTATCCTGTTCTTCAGTTCCTCGGTGAGCTGGATTCCCTCGGCCAGCTTCACGAACAGTATCACCCGCACGTCGTCTTTCCAATCCTGGCCGATGACCAGGCTGTCCTCCACCTCGGGGACCGTATTCACCTGCCGGTATATCTCGGAGGTGCCTATCCTCACCCCGCCCGGATTGAGGGTGGCATCGGATCTTCCGCAAAAAATGACGCCTTTGTGCTCGGTTATCTCGATGAAATCGCCGTGTCTCCAGACGTTCGGATACACGTCGAAATAGGCATGGTGATACTTTTCCCCGTCGGGATCGTTCCAGAAGTATATGGGCATGGAGGGAAAAGGAGCCAGGCAAACCAATTCCCCCTTTTCGCCCACCAGCGAATTTCCCTCCTCATCGAAGGCCCGCACGTCCATGCCCAGCGTGCGGCATTGCAGCTCTCCGCGGTACACGGGCCCCATCGGATTACCGGCGGCGAAGCAGCCGTTCAGGTCGGTTCCCCCCGCTATGGAGGAGAGGCACAGGTCGTTCTTGATGTGTTCGTAAACGTACTCGAATTCGCTCACCTGCAGCGGGGACCCGGTGGATAGAACCGCCCGCAGACTGCTCAGATCGTGGTTTTCCGCCGGCCGGTAGTCGAGTTTATTGAGGGCGGAGAGATACTTGGCGCTGGTTCCGAAGATGGTGATTTTCTCCTCCTCGATCAGGCGGAAAAGGGCGCCCGGATTCTGATAAAAGGGGGAGCCATCGAACAGCACCACCGTGGCCCCCAGGGCCAGGGAGCTGGTCAGCCAGTTCCACATCATCCAGCCGCAGGTGGTGAAGTAGAATATCCGATCGGAGCGCTTCAGGTCGGTGTGCAGGGCCAGCTCCTTAAGTTGATGAATCAGTATTCCGCCGGCGCTTTGCACCATGCACTTGGGCAACCCGGTGGTGCCGGACGAGTACATGATGTATAAAGGGTGTTCGAAGGGCAGCTGTTCGAAATCGATCTCCAGGCCGGGGCGGGTGGAGGCGAACTCTTCGTACCGGACCGCGTGGGGCAGGCCGCCCAGATCCGGATCCGGATCGGAGTAGGGAACCACCACCACTTTCTCCAGGGAGGGCAGGTGTTCCACGATGGTGGCCATCTGCTCCAGCGAATTGTAGCGCTTGCCGTTGTAGGAATAACCGTCGGCGGTAAAGATCACCCGTGGTTCGATCTGCCCGAAACGGTCCAGCACTCCCTTGAATCCGAAATCGGGCGAACAGGAGGACCAGAGCGCTCCGATGCTGGCGGAGGCCAGCATGGCGATGATCGTCTCCGGTATGTTGGGCATGAATCCCACCACCCGGTCGCCGGCCGTAATTCCCATATCCCGCAGGGAACGGGCCAGGGCGGCGACCCGGTCGTAAAGCTCGGCGAAGGTGATCCTCACCGCCCCGTTGGTCTCCCCCCGGGAGATAATGGCCAACCGGTCATCCCGGTAGCGGAGCAGGTTCTCGGCGAAATTGAGTTTCGATCCGCTGAACCATTTCGCTCCGGGCATCTTGTCGCCGTCCACCAGCACCCGGTCGTAGGCGCGGGAATGGATGATATCCAGGTAATCCCAGAGGGTTTCCCACAGTTTTTCCTTATGGGCGATCGACCATTGGTACAGCTCGTCATAATCCTTGAAGGCGAGGTTATAGCGCTCGTTGACCAGATTCATGAACTGGAACATATTCGAGCTTTTGATTCTTTCCGTCGATGGCCTCCAGATCGGCTCGCTCATTTTCAATATCCTTTCGGGCACAAGTTATATTGAATAGACGTTATTTTTCCGGTTTAACCGTGTCGATCCGCGGCGGGGCTAAACCCCTTCCGCTGCGTCACATTATGAACCGCACCCGCTTCTCAGTCAAATATTTTACCGCCCGGCGTGAAAATACTCCCGGTCCCGGAGATCGAGCGGGTGACGGCCCGCCCGGGGAGGGGGATTTTAATTTTTATCAACGTGGTTGAGCGTTGCCGGGATTGCGGCCCGACCGCGGAGGAGGATACAGTGTTTTAGAGCAGGTTAAACTTTGCTTTTTACTGGAGGGGGAATTTATGCTACAGTGGGCTACCGGAATTCGATCACCGAAGGAGAGTTACTTTATCCCAAAAGGAAGGTTGGCATGAACTCAGCTCGAATTGGTAGTGTAAAGAAGGCTTTTCTGCTCCTGGCCTGCCTGGCCGCGGCGGCGCTGGCTGCCGTTCCAGCGGTGGGGGTGCAGACCCCCCGGGAGTACTTCGGGTTCACTCCCGGCACGGACCGGATGCTTTTCAAGTATGACGCGCTGATAGAGTACCTGCAAATGCTGGACGCCGAGTGTCCCCGCCTGAAGCTGGTGGAGATCGGCCAGTCGCCGCTGGGAAAGAAGATCTACATCGCTTTTATCTCCTCCCCGGAAAATATCGAAAACCTGGAGGAACTGCGTGAGATCAACCGGCGCCTGGCCCTCGATCATTCCCTGGGGAAGAGCGAACAAAAGGTACTAATAGAGAGGGGAAAGGTATTTTTCCTGGCCACCTTGTCGATGCATTCCAACGAGGTGGGGCCTTCGCAATCGGCCCCGCTGCTGGCCTACGACCTGGCCACCACCGACGTTCAGGAAACCGTGCAATGGCTGGATGACGTGGTCTATATGATGGTTCCCTGCCACAATCCCGACGGCATGGACATGGTGGTGGATAATTACTACCGGTACAAGGACACCAAGTACGAGGGCTGCTCGTTGCCGGGACTGTACCATAAGTACGTTGGTCATGATAACAACCGGGATTTCGTCGTGCTCAGCCAGTCAGATACCAAGGCCATCGCCCGTATCTACAATACTGAGTGGTTCCCCCAGGTGATGGTGGAGAAGCATCAGATGGGATCTACCGGCACCCGCTATTTCGTTCCCCCTACCCATGATCCGATAGCCGAGAATGTGGACGCGGGAATATGGAACTGGGCCGGGATTTTCGGCTCCAACATGATCAAGGATATGACCCGGGAAGGATTGCACGGGGTCTCCCAACATTTCCTCTTCGACGATTACTGGCCCGGTTCGACCGAAACCTGCATCTGGAAAAATGTGATAGCATTCCTGACCGAGGCGGCCGGCGCTAAATGCGCCACCCCGATCTTCGTGGAATCGAACGAGCTCCGGGTGGGGGGCAAGGGACTGTCGGAGCACAAAAAAAGCGTCAACATGCCCTCTCCTTGGCCGGGAGGCCGGTGGGGCCTGGGAAATATCATTCAGTATGAAAGAGTATCCACCTTCTCGGTGATAAAGACCGCCTCCCGCCACCGCGCGGAGATCCTGAAATTCCGCAACGATATATGTCAAAAGGAGTATAACCGGGGCCTGACCGAGCCTCCTTACTATTACATATTGCCCCGGGAGCAGCGGGACCGGAGTGAATTGGCCCGGCTGGTCGATCTGTTGCGGGAACACGGGGTGCGGGTTTATAGCCTGGCCGAGGCGGTCAGCTTGAATAACCGCACCTTCGCCGGCGGAGATATCGTGGTGCCCCTGGCCCAGCCCTACCGCCCTTTCATCAAGGAGGTCATGGAGAACCAGCAATACCCGGTGCGCCACTACACCCCCGGGGGGGAGATCATTAAACCTTACGACATCACCAGCTGGTCACTTCCCCTGCACCGGGGCGTGGAGTCGGTGGAGATAAGGGAAAGATCGCGGGCCCTCGAATCCTCGCTGGAAGAGATCACCGCTCCCCTGCGGTTTACCATGGCCGAGCCGGAGGATTACCGGATCCTGGTATTCCCGGCGAACAGCAACGAAAGCTTCAAGGCGGCCTTCAGGGCGCTGGAAATGGGACTGCCGGTGGAGAGGCTGGAAAAGTATCGCCAGCTGGGTAAAGTGAGTATCCCCGCCGGAAGTTTCATCGTTCACCCCGACGCCTCCCGGGAAAAATCGGGCCATCTGCTGCGAGAGTTGAAGGTGTCCCCCGACTTCTACGCGGAGACCGAAGGGTGGCCGGCGACCGCCCTGTCGGCGCCTCGCATCGCCCTGGTGGAAACCTGGTTTCATGATATGGACGCCGGGTGGACCCGGTTCGTCCTGGATACCTACCATATCCCCTTCAGCGTGCTACGACCGGCCGATTTCGAGAAAACCGATTTAATCAAGAAATTCGACGTGGTCATATTCCCCAATTCCGATAAATCGATCCTCACCACCGGCAAGTACAAGTCCCCGCGGGGATCGTATTTCAGCAGCTATCCGCCCGAATACTCCAAGGGCATGGGGAAGAAAGGCCAGGAAAGGCTGATGAGCTTTCTCGACCGGGGAGGGATAATCGTGTCCTGGGGACGCTCCACCGATCTCTTTACCGACGAGTTGGAGATAAGCCGGGGAAAGGACGACAAGGAAGAGTTCCAGCTGCCGGTGAGGAATATTGCCGAACAGATCGAAAAGCAGAATTTCTACTGCCCGGGAGCGTTGGTGAAGGTGCTGCTTACCCCGAGACATCCGCTGACCTGGGGAATGCCGGACGAGATCGGCGTGTTCTTCCGGGGAAATCCGGTCTTTACCACCTCGGTTCCCCGTTTCGATATGGACCGCCGGATGATAGCGAAGTTCCCGGAAAAGGATATCCTGCTCAGCGGATACGCCGAAAATATAGAGTCGATCGGCGACCGGACCGCCATGGTGTGGTTGAGAAAGGGAAAGGGCCAATTGGTGCTGTTCGCCTTCGGACCGCAATTCAGGGCTTCCACGGCGGGGAGCTATAAACTCCTGTTTAACGCGCTGCTGCTGCCCCGGATAAAGTAGCCTGGCCTGCGTCTTCGAATGGGGCCGGGAAAAAGGTCGAATTGAACGAAGATTGCCTGAATACAGCACATGTGTACAAGTGGCGCCGGTAAAAAGACCAACCGGCTGGTTCATCGGTCTTGGGAAATAGGCCGATCCATCCTCCCCCGGAAACAGACGGAAAAGTTTGCGTATTTTTCCTCGGGGTATTATATTTTAACCAGGCCCCACCTATTATTTTCAGCCGTAACGTGGAGCGTACAGGATCTTCAACGGGCGCGTGAGTTCTCCCTTACGGCGGGAAGCGGACGGTAATGATTTTCCACCGGTTATCGATTAATTTACGCGGATGCGCCGCAGTATCCATTATCAATCTTATCAGGAGACTTTTTACCGGTCCGAAGCGGCAAGCCCCGCTCCTGGTACCGGTTAAAATAAAGAATCGCCGTTAGGGCAAATCGAAGCGACCAGCTGACCCAACTCCTGTCGCACTCCCGGGGATGCCCGGCCTTCGGGCCGGGCATAAAATTTTGCGCGGGATTACCCCGCCTGGTGTCGGGAAAGAAGCCTCCCGTTTTCCACCTTCCCAGAACACACCGGCTCTAGGAGCGGGATTTCCGGCCGGATCGACGACCGCGGGCATAATTTAAGCGATTTCTGTCCGATTATTCGAACATGGCCTTGATCGATCCCCAGGTGGCCGGGCTGGATTCCGTTTCGATCTCCCCTTGCCACTGATCGGGTTGAACCGGTTCCAACCGGTAGTGGCTGATTATCAACGCTTGCAGCATAGTGGTATCCTGGCCGCAAGGCACCGCCCGGGGGACGGTCTCCAGGGGATCTTCCTGAAAATAAGGGATGATTTTGATATTCCAACCGTCGGGCCGGAAACAGCGCAGGCGCTGGAGCCACACTACTTCATCCCGGCAGCCGTGGAAGAGGATATCGTACTGTTCAACGTGCCTCTCCAACGAAGGGTGGCAAAGGAGGGGGGTGATTCGCAGATCGGAGATGACGCTCTCGTTCCATTCGATGATACTTTCGCAGCAGCCGTCACGGATATGGCTGTCGTAGCCGAACTCCACCCCGAACCGGATACGGGAAATCCCTTCCGCGCCCGGGAATATCCACAACCAGCCCTCACCCCAGGCCCAGCAGCTGTCGCTGCCGTAATATTCGGGACAAGGATTCATGAAATAACCGCTCGATTGACATCCCCGTCCGGCGTAGGTCCGCAGCTGGTCGTTAAAGTATCCGAGGGAGGCGGCATCAGTCTGCTCCGCGAGCGTCCCTCCCGGCAGCAGGATCATCAGCAGGATAAGAATACATCGTTTTACGGTCATAATTTAGCACCTTATGGGTATTAATGAGGTAAGGATCATAATCATATAGTCGCGGTTAACTGCAAAAACTTTACCGGATTATAACTTTTTACCGGATTTATTTCCGATCCGGCGGTCGTCTATCCGGCGGGGCTCCGCCGCTCCCGGGCTGTTGCTTTATCTTGTTGAAATAAAATGAAATATACTAAGAGGATGGGGAGTGTGATGTTCCGGTCCACCGGTGCCGCATCTTTAGATAGAGAGACGGGGCTGCGGCCGTACCTCCGCCGCGTCCGGAAAGGAGTCACCGCCTGATCGAAAGTTTAACACAGCGGGAATGAAAAACGTCCCCGCACGGCTTCGATGCACCGGCGGAGGATAAGGTCATTATTTCTTCTTTATGGCCACCACGGTCATATCGTCCATCTGGGGCAGTCCCCGGGAGAACTCCTGAACCGAGCTGATGATTTTATCGATCAATACCGCCGCATCGGCGCGGCGGTTATCTTTTACTATCTGGGGCAGCTTGTCCTCACCGAATTCCTCCTCCCGGGTGTTGCGGGCTTCGCTTATTCCATCGGAAAATATCACTATCATATCTCCTCCCTGGAGGCGGACCAACTTTTCCTCGTAGGAGAAATCCTCCAGGGCTCCCAGGACCAGGCCTTCGGCGTCCAACCGGTCCAACAGCCGGCCGTCTCGGAAATGGAAGGGGAGATTGTGTCCGGCGTTGCAGTAGCAATACTCGTGATTTCTGCTGTCCAAAACGCCGAAGAAAAAGGTGGCGAAACGGTTGGCCTCGGTGCTCTCGTAGAGCAGCCTATTGGAACGCTGCACGATGGTGGAAGGGGAACATTCCATCTTGCATTGGCCCCGCAGAATGGCCTGGAGGTTGGACATCAGCAGAGCCGCCGGCATGCCCTTGCCCGAGATGTCACCCAGGCAGACGGCCGTTTTGTGATCGTCTATTTTGATAAAATCGAAATAGTCCCCGCCCACGGTGCGGGCGGGAATGCTTTTCCCCGCCACGTCGTAACCCTCCAGGGACGGCGATTCCTTGGGCAGCAGGCTGGTTTGAATGGTGTAGGCCACCTTCATCTCTTCGCGCAGATGGATCAGCGATTGTTCCTCCTGGTACAACCGGGCGTTCTCGATGACCTGGGCCGATTGCGTGGCGATGATGCTGAGCAGCCGCTTGTCCGCCTCCTGGAATCCGCTCCGATCCAGCTTATTGAAGATGTTCAGGGAACCGATGATCTTTCCCTTCAGCATCAGGGGCACGCTGAGCAGGGTCTCGATGGGGTTGTTTTCCGAGCGCACCGAGCGGAAGATTTCGTTGTGGCGCAGATCGTTGATCAGCAGGGGTTTTTTATGCATCAACATCCAGCCGGTGAGCTGGGTGTCGAAGTGATAGGGCAGGATGTCCAGCGAGGAATCGGCCTGCCGTATCATGGTTCTAAACGGACCGTCGCGCGCGGTATCGTCCAGCAGGGTTACCGTTCCCTGTTCGACCTTCAAATACTTGATGCATTTTTTGACTATCAACTGAATGATTTCTTCCAGGGAACTGGTGGAATTGATGGCCGTGGAAATATCGTTCAGTATGGATAGCTCCTCCACGGCCGCCTTCAGTCTCTGGTTTTCGCGCTCGAGATGGAGAGCGTCGTTATTATTAGCCTCTTTCATATTTCAATTCCCGGTTAAGGTTGATTCCCGGCACGGCCGCTATTTATCTTACCGCCAGGGACTTTTTAGGTTGATAACTGCATGCCGTTTCCGCAAAATAGAATAGTCCGCCATTAATTGTACATATTTTCCGTCCTCCAGTGCAAGGGAGAAACTCGGTGCCCTATATTCCGCTACACGTGCACAGCGTCAACAGCCCCTACCGGGGGATGATGACGGTGGAGGAGCTGGTCTCCCGGGCCTCCTTCCTCAAGCTGCCGGCCGTGGCGCTGACCGACCAGTGGACCAACTACGGGCACTGCGAGTTTCAGGAAAAGGCCAAAAGGAGCGGTATCAATCCGGTGTTCGGAGCGGAAATACAGCACCAGTCCCTCACCGGGGCGGATGGATACTATCATCTGACCGTGCTGGCCGAGAACAACCGGGGCTACGCCAATCTGGCCTCCCTCATCAGCCACCACTACCAAAAGGAGAAGGTGCCGCACGTGACCGAATCGGAACTGGTGCGTTACCGGGAGGGATTGATAGTCCTGACCGGATGCCTGCGGGGGGAGGCGAACCAGGCGGTGCTCCACGGAAATTTGGGCCGGGAAAGGGCGGCGGTGGAGAAACTGCTCCAGATCTACGGATGCGGTAACGTCTATTTGGAGATCATGACCCACAACCTGGAAAAGGAGCAATTCGCCCTGGACAAGATGATCCTGTTATCGGGCAAGCTGAAGATTCCCATGGTGGTGACGAATAACGACAGATATCTCCAGAAGGACCAGGCCGTCTATTACTCGATCCTGCGAAAACTGGCCGGAGATAAAGAGGATAGTGATAACGGGAACAGCGAATACTGGTTCAAAAAGGAAAAGGACCTGGAGCCCTTTTTCTACACGGTCAATGAAGCCCTGCAGGAGTCCGGCAGGATCGCCGAACGCTGCCGGGTGGAACTGAATACCTCGTTGACCATAAACTTCCCGGAAGGCTTCCAGGCCCACGAGAAGCTGGCCGATATGTGCAGCCGGAGGTTCCTGCTTAAATTCCACGGGTGTAAGGCGCAAGAAAAATCATACCTGAAAAATCTAATCAGCAACGAGTTGCGGAGCGCGGAACGAGAGAGGGTATCCGCCTACCTGCTTTTTCTGAGCCGGCTGTTCCGGGTTTGCGACGGGCACGGATTATGGATTGAATTGATGGGTGGCGACCTGTTGGAAAGCTTTATCGCCTACCTGCTCAATATCACTTCCCTGAATCCGGTGGAGCACGATCTGATTTTCGAATCGTTCAACTCCTCCCGGCCCGGAGTTCCACCCGCCCTGGATCTGGTCAAGGCCCGGGGAACCAGAGAGATTTTTCTGCGCATCCTGCGATCGCAGTTGGGAGGACACTCGATCTTTTACCAGGTGTCGCGGGAGGAGATGTCGTTCTCTACCCTGGCCAAGGAGTTGGGGGAGGTGCTGGGCATGGACCGGCAGCGGCACGAAGAATTACTCAAGGTGCTGTCCCTTACGCGGAGAAAGCAGAGCCTGGCCGGCCTGCTGGAAAGCTCGGAACAACTGATGCACCTTTACAACGCCGACAAGATGGTGCGGAAGATTTTACATTCCTCCCAGGCCCTGCAGGGGCGGATTTTCCATTTTAACCTTAATTCGTCCCGTTTGATAATATTCCCCCGGGAAGCGGATAAGATGATCTCGCACATGGCGGGAGCGGGCGAAATTCCGTTCGCGCTGGCCGATAATGCGGCCGTGGAAGGATGGGGGGGCTGGGTGCTGGGATTGCAGCACTCGCATTTCCTGTCCGCCCTGGAAGGCACCGTCAAGGCGCTGGAGGCAGAGCGCGGGCCCGGTGAAACGCGGGAGAGGAAGGCGGAGGGGTGGAAGGGAAGATGGAATCCGGCGGCGCTGCATGACGCCGAAACCCTGTCCCTCATCGCGGAGGGAGACACCGCCGGCGTTTACCTGCTGGAAAGCAGGGGGATAAGGGAGCTGTTGACCAAAATCAAACCGTCCGATTTCGATGAACTGGTCAATGTCATTTCGCTCTACCGGCCCGGACCGCTGGAGGGAAAATTGTGGCAGCGGTATATCGAGAACTCGGAAAAAACGGGAAAAGTATATTTACCGCATCATTCCATGGCGAGTGCCCTGGAAAAGACCCGGGGATTGCTGCTCTACCGGGAGCAGGTGAGGGAGATAATCAAGAACTCCGCCGGTCTGACGGGGGAGAAAGCGGTCAGGATTGAGCGGACACTTCGCGACGGAAAAGCGGGAGATCTTCTAAGCTCCCGCCTCAACTTTATCCGGGGGGCGATGGAGAACGGCATCGACGAAGAGGACGCTCAGAAGATCTTCGATTACCTGCTGCATAATTTCAAGTTCACCTACAATAAAGCCCTCAGTTGCGCGCAGGCTTATATCAGCTACCGCACCGCCTTCATGAAGGCCCATTACCTGGAGTACTATTTCAGCGCCCTGCTCAACAGCTCCGGGGACGTGAAGGACCGGCAAAGCAAGTATTTCGATTACCTGGAGAGCATTAACCGGCCGGTGCTGCCGGCGGACGTAAATTTCAGCCGGGTGAAGTACATCCGGGAAAAAGGCGGTATCCGGGCCCCCTTGAACGAAGCGCACACCCTCAGCGACAGCGAGCTGGAGGCGCTGCTCACCGACAGGGAGGAAAACGGCCCTTATCCTTCCCTGGAGGATTTCCTGAACCGCATGTCGGGACAGCTTCCCATGGATTCGGTGAAAGGAATGATCGACGCGGGTCTGTTCGATTACCTGCGCATAAACCGCTCCGAACTGCGTGACGAATGCCTGGCCTTCTACGAGAAACACGCCAAGGCGGGGGAATTCTTCCGCACCAAGACCGATCCCACCCACGCCAGGAAGAATAAGGATTCCACCACCCAGCTTTCTTTCTTTGACGAGGACGATATTTGATGCCGTAAGCAGGGGAGGCTAGAGGGGACCGTTTTTCCGGTTGACTTTGCCGGCGCTCGTTGATAAATTCCAGCAGTCTATTTGATACCCCGGGTATCCGGGCGTCCCCATCGTCTAGCCAGGACTAGGACATCGCCCTTTCACGGCGACAACACGGGTTCAAATCCCGTTGGGGACGCCAGTTTACTCTATCTCCCTTTTCGCGATCTCATCCCAATCCGCAGGCTGTAACATTTTTCTCCTTAATTCGTATTCCGGATATAACCAAGCGAGCATTAAGAGGTGAGGAGAGTATTCTTCAAGGAGGAATGCATTATGAAATCCTTAAAAGTCAACTCTCTCCTGGTAGGGTTGATTCTTTTACAGTGTGCTCCACTTGCAGTTAGCGCTGCAGCAGTCCCATCCGGGCGGGAGCAAGCCGGAAAAAGCGTGACTACTCCTCAGAGCGAAACTCAAGTGATAGTGGAGGTCGAAAAGTTACTGCGCGAAGGCAAGGCAGATCAAGCCCTGGGCAAACTCGATGAGTCGTTACGATACCATCCGGAATCCTTCGTGCTGGTCAGAAAGAAATACGACGTCCTCTGGTCGCTAAAACGGTTCAAGGAATGCTTGTACTTGCTTGACGACGTATATCCAAATGTGCCGGTCGATGTGCAAAAGATGATCCTGAATGGCAAGAGATTCGTACTTTTCGAGCTGATCAAAGAGGCGGTGAAAAATGGGGATGATGAGACGGCTCTCAAACGCCTGGAGGAACTGGCCGACGCGGGTTACAGAGGATTTCATGATCTCAACCGCGACAAGCTCTTCAGACCTCTGTGGGATGTCCCGCAGTATAAAGAGATACAAAAGAAGATAGCGGAAAACGCGGGCATCGGTAGACCACCGATGGATTTTTCCGCCCCATTGATAAGCGGTGAGGATTTCGGTCTTTCCGCCCAAATGGGCAAAGTAGTATTAGTGGATTTCTGGTCCACATCCTGTGTGCCTTGCGTAAATGAGCTGCCCAACCTGCGGTCCCTTTACCATGCTCTTAGCAAACAAGGATTTGAAATCGTAAGCATCAGCCTGGACACGGATGGGGCAGTGCTGGCTGATTTTCTCGCTGAGAATCCGATGCCCTGGAAACTGATCTTTTCGGGCGAAGGTTTCAATGATGAAATCGCCAGGCTGTACGACGTCTCTTGGATACCCTCGTACTGGCTGGTCGACGGAAAAGGCGTCCTACGCTACCACGACGTACGAGGTGAAGACCTCAAATCGGCCGTCAACCTTCTGCTTGATGAAGAAGAGAGGGGACGACCGCGATAGAATCCGCGCCATGGAAGGTTGTAAAATAACGCTTGAAGAACGGGAAACAATACGCTCTTGTGAGGGTGTTGCCCTGCACGGAGACCTCCAGCGAACCCAGCTCCAGTCCGGGCGCGCAGGCCTCAATCGCTCGTAGACGGAGCAGCAGCGGTGGTCTATAATTCCCCCTGTTAGTGGAAATCCAGGCGCCGCCTTTTCATATAAGCCGGTGGTTACGAACTAACCGGGGAGGTTGGTATGCAATTGATATATGCCGGATTGTTTTCCTTGCTGATCTTTATGCCCGCCGCCGCGGTCCTCGCCCCCAACCGGTACGTAGATCCCTTCATCGGCACCGCGGAGATGGGGCACACCTATCCCGGCGCCACGGTGCCCTTCGGTTTCGTGCAGCTCAGTCCCCAAACCGATCTGGTTCCCTACAGCTTCGGGGAGGGATACAATCCCCAGGCCTACCGGTATTGTGCCGGTTACCTGTACGGCGATTCCACCATAGTGGGATTCGCGCACACCCATTTCAACGGGACCGGGCATTCCGACCTGGGCGACCTGCTGGTGATGCCCACGGTGGGAGAGCTGCGGCTCGAACCGGGCAGGGCGGAAGATCCCGGGGAGGGATACCGCTCCCGCTTTTCCCACCGGCGCGAGATGGCGGAACCGGGCGCCTACCGAGTTGCATTGAACGACTACGGCATTCTGGTCGAATTAACTGCGACCGAGCGGGTAGGAGTGCACCGCTACACCTTTCCCCGCAGCGAGGATGCCCATCTTATCCTCGATCTCACGGCGAATATCTACGATTACCCTGGCAAGACGGTATGGTCCTCGGTGCGCATGGAGAACGATTCGCTCCTTACCGGGATGCGGCAAACCACCGGTTGGGCGCGTTCGCGCTATATTTTCTTCGCCCTGGAGTTCAGCAAGCCGGTTTGCTCCTACGGCCTGTTAAATCAGGAAGAGAGGGCCTACCGGGATTTCTGGCGCCGTTTCGACCAGGATAATAATTTTCCCGAGCGGGCCGGTCGGCGGATTAAGTGCCACTTCGACTGGGTGACCGCGGAGGGGGAACAGATCTTGGTGAAGGTGGCGATCTCCAGCGTGAGCACCGAGGGCGCCCTGGCCAACCTGCGGGCTGAAGTTCCGGAATGGGATTTCGACGCCGTGCGAGAAGTGGCGAGGGAAAAGTGGGGCCGCGAGCTGTCCCGCATAAAAATCGAAGCGGAGCCCGAGGCGCTGACCAGCTTCTACACGTTCCTCTACCATTGCTGCCTGGGACCGGTGGTCCAATCGGACGTGGACGGCCGTTACCGCGGGCTGGACGGGAACATCCACCGGGCCGACGGTTTTACCAACTATACCGTATTCTCGCTCTGGGATACCTACCGGGCCCAGCATCCCCTTCTCACCATCCTGCAACCGGAGCGCACCGCCGACATGATAAACTCCATGCTCGCCCATCGGCGCCAGAGCGTGCACGGAGTGCTGCCGGTATGGTCGCATCACGCCAACGAGAACTGGTGCATGATCGGTTACCACTCCGTTTCCGTGATAGCGGACGCATTCCTGAAGGGGCTGGGAGGTTTTGATGGAGTGGAGGCCCTGGAGGCCATGGTGGCCAGCGCCGATTTCGACCGTTACGATGGTATCGGGGAATACCGCGGGCTGGGATACGTGCCCGCCGACCGTCAATCGAATTCAGCCTCGAAGACGCTGGAATTCGCCTACGACGACTGGTGTATCGCCCGCATGGCGGAATCCCTGGGACGCGGAGGGATAGCCGAAAGGTTCTTCCGGCGCGCCGCCTCCTGGCGCAACCTCTTCGATAAGGAAACCGGATTCCTGCGCGCCCGCAACGCCGACGGGAGCTTCCCCGCCGGTTTCGATCCGATGTCCACCCACGGCCAGGGATATATCGAGGGCAACGCGTGGAACTACTCGCTTTACGTACCGCATGACGTCGAGGGATTCATCGAACTGCTGGGTGGACCGGACCGGCTGGTGAAGTGGATCGACGACCTCTTTGTGATGGAGGTGGAGGAGAGGAGCATCGCCCACAATGAGGATATCACCCGCGCCGGGATGATCGGTAACTACGTTCATGGAAACGAGCCCAGCCACCACGTTTCCTACCTCTATGCTTTCGCCGGGGAGCCGTGGAAGACCCAGGCACGCGTCCGCCAGATAATGAAAGAGATGTACCGTCCCGTGCCCGACGGACTGTGCGGCAACGACGACTGCGGCCAGATGTCGGCCTGGTACGTCTTCAGCGCTCTGGGTTTTTATCCGGTCGCTCCGGGAAGCAACCAGTACGTGCTGGGAAGCCCCCTGGTTCGGCGGGCAGAGATCGACTTGGAGGGAAAGGGCAAGTTCCTGGTGGTGGCGGAGAACCAGGGACCGGATAATGTGTACGTGGAGGAGGTGCGTCTCAACGGGAAGCTTCTGGATCGCTGCTATATCACCCACGAAGAAGTGGCGGGTGGAGGAGAACTGCGCTTCAAGATGAGCGCCCGGGAGAACCGGGAGCGGGGGAGAGGCAAGGGGGCAAGGCCATACTCCCTGTCCCGGTGAGGATTAGAACGGAATCACGGCCCATGAGCGAACTCCCTGTAAATACAATTCTAAAGGTCGGATCAGTACCTGCTTTACTTCAAGCGATATCTATGATATAGTTTAAATTATCTTACTAATAAAATTCAGAGGGAGAGAGGTTTGGCTTTACTCCTCAGGCATTCCAGTGTGCCGATTTCCCTTCTATAAGTTTATCGATTCAAGAGCGATTCGAGGATGAGGGCAAGGTATTGCATCAGGGGACGCACCTGCATTCCGTTTGCGCTTTTTGATTGATATTGTGTGAAATCGGAACAGATATGTTTCAAAGGAGGAATGGTCATGAACAAGGTCTGCAGAGTCTTTTTACCGTTACTGCTGTGCTCTCTCATCATCTCGGCGCCATCGCTTTGGGCCTCCTGGATCGAGGAGGGCGTACCGCTTTGTCTGGCATCCGATAATCAGGAAATTCCCAAGCTCGTTTCCGATGGAACGGGCGGAGCGATCGTAGTCTGGCAAGACTACCGCAGCGGCACCAACTATGATATATGTGTCCAAAGGATCGACGTCTCCGGCACGGTCCGGTGGACTATTGACGGAATTCCCCTCTGCACGGCGGCGGGGAATCAGGAAGTGCCCCAGATAACCTCCGATGGGGCGGGCGGAGCAATAATAACCTGGAAGGATAAGCGCGGCGGAGACCCGGACGTCTATGCCCAGCGCATAGACGCCTGGGGAACGGTCCTGTGGACCACGGACGGTGTCCTCCTCTGCACGGCGGCGGATTACCAGCAGAATCCCCAGCTGACATCCGATGGAGCAGGCGGAGCAATCGTGGTGTGGCAAGACTATCGCAGCGGTGTTAGATTCGACATCTATGCTCAGCGTATAGATGCCGGGGGAACAGTTCTGTGGACCGCGGATGGGATCCCCCTCTGCACGGCGACGAATAATCAAATTGGTCAACAGCTCATCAGCGATGAAGCGGGGGGGGCGATCGTAACCTGGTACGACTACCGCGGCGGTGGTTCAGATATTTACAGCCAATATGTCGATGCGTCGGGAACGGTTCAGTGGACAAAAGATGGGATTCCTATCTGCCAGGCGATTCAGGATCAGTTTAATCCCCAGATCGTATCCGATGGAGCGCATGGGGTCATCATCACCTGGTATGATTATCGCGGCGGATCTAATTATGATATATATGCTCAACGTATAGATGCTTCAGGAATAATCCAGTGGATGGCAAATGGCGTCTCTCTCTGCTCGGCATCGGGAAGCCAGTATGAACCACAGATCGCGTCCGATGGAGCGGCCGGAGCGATCGTCTCATGGTATGACACACGCAACGGCGCCTATGATATCTATGCTCAGCGTATAGATGCCTCGGGAGCGGTTCAATGGACTCCGGATGGAGTTCCCCTCTGTATGGCGCCTAGTCACCAGATGCAACCCCAACTAATACCGGATGGAGTGGGAGGGGCAATCGCCACCTGGTACGACGACCGGGGCAGCGACCGGAACATCTATGCCCAGCGCATAAATTCATCGGGAATCGCGCAGTGGACCGGAAATGGAGTACCCCTGTGCACGGCCACCGACTATCAATGCTATCCCCAGGTAACTTCCGATGGGGAGGGTGGGGCGATAATAACCTGGGAGGATAATCGCGGCGGTGACCGTGATATTTACGCTCAGCAGATCGATTCGCAGGGCAGGACCGGTTATATTCCTCCGGTCATCCATTCGGTCGAGGATGTTCCCGGGGACGAGGGAGGATGCGTGAACCTGGCCTGGGAGGCTTCCCCCTTCGATTACTTGTTAGGGGAAATCACGGAGTACACGGTGTGGCGGGCGCTGGACACCACGGCGGCGCTGGGAATGCTCTCCCGCGGTGCCTCCTTGCTGTCCAACCAGGCGGAACTGGAGGCAAAGCCGGTGGAAATGGGAAAACCTATCTTACGTCTCGCTTCCCTGAACGGGGA
The DNA here is from genome assembly GCA_016926065.1 of Candidatus Krumholzibacteriota bacterium. Taxonomy (GTDB): domain Bacteria; phylum Krumholzibacteriota; class Krumholzibacteriia; order Krumholzibacteriales; family Krumholzibacteriaceae; genus JAFGPI01. The sequence goes on along the minus strand of JAFGPI010000026.1, from coordinate 5,914 downwards.
AATCTTCTACTGGAAGCTCATCTCCACGCTCACCGCTTATCACCTCACAGGTTACTCCGAGATCGCCGCGACCCTCTTCGACTCGACGGCGGTATGCGACGATTATCACTACTTTCAAGTCATCGCGCATACCAGTGATCCTATGGTGTTTTATATCTCGGATCCGGATAGCGGTTATTCGGTCGACAACCTCTCTCCCTGCCCGCCGGCGATGCTGGCCGGCGAGCAGTTCTACGATCCGGCGGGATTGCAGCTTACCTGGCAGCCAAACAATGAACCAGATATCGACCGCTATAAGGTCTATCGCGGCCTGAGCGAGGAATTCGTGCCTGGACCGGGGAATTTCCTCGATTCCCCCTGCGATACCATGTTGTTCGATGATGAGTGGAACTGGGCCGACGGCTACCACTACAAGGTATCGGCCCTTGATATTCACGGCAACGAGAGCGGTTACGCAATGTTGGAGCCCTCGCAGATCACCGGCGAAGAGGAGCCGAAAAATCCAGCGGCGGCCTACCTGCGCCAGAACTTTCCCAATCCGTTCAATCCGTCCACTACTATAGAGTTCGGCCTGGAACGGCGATCGAGCGTGTCGCTCGGAGTGTACGACGCGGCCGGACGCCTGGTGCGCGTCATTCTGGACGAGGAGCGGCCCTCCGGACGATATGAGGAAGTCTGGGACGGAAGGGACGGCGGCGGAAGAGCGGTTTCAAGCGGCGTCTACTTCTACCGGCTTGAAACCGGTTCGCTCACGCGAACGAGGAAGATGATCCTCCTCAAGTGACGAAGATAATATTTTATCCGATATCACTTTTCACAACTCTTTTTGTTTAGTACAATTTTCGGGCACTTTCCGGCGATCTTGGTTGTCGAATGAACCGCGCGTAAATTAACAGGGAAGGTTCCAGTTTACACATTCAAGGAATATTAAGGGGAGAATCGATTCATGTTTTCCAATAATAAGCTAACCAAAGTTATTTTATTCCTCGGGCTGATCTGCTTTTCCCTGGCCCTCACCGCCGGGGGAGAGGAACAGGAAATAACTACTTCCGTGATTCAAGCGGCCGAGAGGCTGATCGGCCTGCAATTCAAACCGGCCCAGCATGACACCATGCTGCCCGACCTGGTGGACAATTTAAAAAGTTACCGGGCGATCCGGGATCTAAAGGTCAAAAACAGCGTTCCTCCGGCGCTGCTGTTTAATCCGGTGCCGGTGGGAATGAAATTTCAGACCGAGCGCCGGGAACTGGTGGCGAGCCCGCCCCGGAGTACAGAAGTGCCGGAAAATCTGAACGAGTTGGCTTTCTCGTCGGTGCGGGACCTGGCAGAACTGATCCGCACCCGGAAGGTGACCTCCACGCAACTAACCAAGATGTACCTGACCCGCCTAAAAAAGTACGGACCGAAGCTGGAGTGCGTGATCACCCTTACCGAGGAGCTGGCCCTGCGTCAGGCGAAGAGGGCGGACCAGGAGATAGCGAAGGGGAAGTATAGGGGATACCTGCACGGTATTCCCTACGGGGCCAAGGACCTGCTGGCCGTAAAGGGATATAAAACGACCTGGGGGGCCGAGCCCTACCGGGATCAGGTAATCGAGGAGGATGCCACGGTGATCCGGAAGTTGGAGGAAGCGGGGGCGGTGCTGGTGGCCAAGCTCACCCTGGGGGCCCTGGCTTGGGGCGATGTATGGTACGGAGGAACCACCCATAATCCCTGGGACCTGGAGCAGGGATCGAGCGGCTCCTCGGCCGGTTCGGCCTCGGCCACCTCGGCCGGACTGGTGGCCTTCGCCATCGGCACGGAGACCTGGGGTTCGATCGTTTCCCCCTCCACCCGCTGCGGGGTCACGGGGCTTCGGCCCAGCTACGGGCGGGTGAGCCGCACCGGAGCTATGGCTTTGAGCTGGAGCATGGATAAAATCGGTCCCATCTGCCGGACGGTGGAAGATTGCGCTCTGGTATTCGACGTTATCCGGGGACCCGATGGGATAGACCAGACCCTGCTCGATCTGCCCTTCAACTACGATCCCCGCATCAAGCTTAAGGATCTCAGGATCGGCTATTTGGAGGGGGAATTCGATCAGGATTACGAAAACCGGGAGCAGGACCAGGCCACCCTGGACAAGCTCCGGGAACTGGGGGCCGAGCTGATCCCCATAAAACTGCCCCAGTATCCGGTGGGGGACCTGGCTTTCATCCTCAGCGCCGAGGCGGCCGCCGCCTTCGACGAGCTCACCCTCTCGGGCCGGGACGAATTGATGGTGAGACAGGTGCGCTTCGCCTGGCCCAACGTTTTCCGTTCCTCGCGCTTCATCCCGGCGGTCGAATATATTCAGGCCAACCGGGTGCGGCACCAGATAATTCAGGATATGCACCGCCTGGAGGTGGATCTCTATGTGGCGCCCTCCTTCGTGGGGGATAACCTGCTGCTTACCAATCTCACCGGGCATCCCTGCGTGGTCCTTCCCAACGGATTCGACGAGAAGGGCCATCCGGTCAGCATCACCTTTATGGGCGGGATGTTCGAGGAGGCGACCTTGCTGGCCGTAGCGAGAGCTTACCAGGAAGCAGCGGGATTTCATCATGAACATCCGCCGCTCTTTCCCTAAGGGGAAAAACCTCGAAATGGGTGATCTGGTGTCGGCTCCGGATCTTTTGGAACCGGTTTTGGAAAGTATGCTTGAGTTTCACCCGGTATGTTGTTAGAATGCCGGCTTAAAACTATACCCGGATGCCGCTCGGTTCCGGGAAATGGTTTTTTTCACCCGGGAGTCGCCCGGGTGAAAACAGGCGATGTATTTTCTTGCCGGGCGGGAATTCGCCGCGCGGAGAACAACCCGCCGGGCCTTTTACCGACAAGGAGTTGCCGATGAAGAACCTGATCAACCTGCCCCTGCTGGTCAACCTTTCCCTACTGTTCATTTTTACCGCCCTCACCACCACCGATTCCCGAGCCGCCCATCCTTCCTGGCTGAAGGACTCGATGTCCCGGCTGGAAAAAGAGCTGCTCACCAAGTACGGTGAAATCCGCAAGGATCAGTTGATCCGGGGCATGAAGCAGGTGGGCGATTTCTGGCGCGAGGAAGACGGAGACGCCGCCGCTTTCGAGGATTTCGTGAGGGGAAATTTCGCCGGTGACGAGAAAGTGCGGGATGCCATATTCACCCGTTTCCAGTCCTTGCTGGAGAAGATAGACGGATCAATGCACGAGATAGATATCGCCCTGGACCGCCAGACCGACCTCAACCTGGGTCCCATCTATCCCTTCGACCGGGTATTCGCCTCCTACGGAGTTTCCGCCCATATAATGGACGATTTTTTCACCAACAAGCTGGCCTTCGTGGTGCTGCTCAATTTCCCCCAGACCACGCTGGAACAGCGCCTGAACGAGGGGGAGAAATGGACCCGGCGGCAGTGGGCCGAGGCGCGCCTGGTGCAACGCTTTTCCAAGCGCATTCCGGCCTCGGTCAACCTGGCCTTGGCCCGGGCCGGTTCGGCTTCGGACCAGTATATAGCCGACTACAACATCTGGATGTACCACCTGCTGGATAACGATGGAGAGAGGCTCTTCCCGCCCCGGCTGCGGCTGCTCTCCCATTGGAACCTGCGCGACGAACTGAAGGCCAATTACGAAAATTCCAAAAACGGCCTGGCCAAACAGCGCATGATTATCAAGGTGATGGAAAGGATCGTGGACCAGACCATCCCCGCAGTGGTGATCAATAACCCGCATGTTGACTGGAATCCCTATACAAATAAGCTGACCGCCGCCGCGGTCAGCGATAGCGATGAAGATCCCGCCGCCGATATGCGGATATCCGACGATCCGGAACCGGATACCCGCTACCGGATCTGGCTCGACGATTTTTTGGCCAGCCGGATGGTGGACGAGTATTCTCCGACCGCCCCCACCCTGATAGAGAGGCGCTTCAACGAGGACCGGGAGATACCGGAGGAGCGGGTGAGGGAGATGTTCGAGCAGGTCTGCGGATCCCCCCTGGCCGCGAGGGTGGCCCAGGTCATCCGTAAAAGGCTGGGGCGCGACCTGGAGCCGCTGGATCTGTGGTATAACGGATTCCGTTCCACCGGCAAGTACACCGAGGCCGAGCTGGACAAGATCGTGAGTGAAAAATATCCCACTCCGCGGGCCTACAAGGACGATATGCCCCGCTTCCTGAGGCTGCTGGGATTCCCGGGGGAAAAGGCCGATCAGATAGCCGGGAATATCCTGGTGGAAGCGGCCCGGGGATCGGGTCACGCCTCCGGCGGGGAGATGCGGGGGCAGCCCGCCCGGCTGCGGACCCGGGTCAACCGGGACGGGATGGATTACAAGGGATTCAATATCGCGGTGCATGAGATGGGGCATAACGTGGAACAGACCATCTCCATGAACTTCATAGATCATACGCTGCTCGGCGGGGTCCCCAACACGGCCTTCACCGAGGCCTTCGCCTTCGTCTTTCAGGAAAACGACCTGATGCTGCTGGGGCTGGATCCCCAGGAGGACGAGCAGAGCGAGGCCCTCAAGGCCCTCAACGATTTCTGGATGACCATGGAGATCAGCGCGGTCTCCCTGGTCGACATGGAAGCCTGGCACTGGCTCTACGACCATCCCCAGGCCACTGCCGCCCAGTTCAAGAAGGCCCTGATCAAGATCGCCAAGGATGTGTGGAACCGCTACTACGCCTCCCTCCTGGGAAAGAAGGATGTGTACCTGCTGGGGATATATTCCCACATGATCCATTCCTTTCTCTACCTGCCCGATTATCCGATCGGCCACCTGATTTCGGTACAGGTGCGCGAGCAGATGCAGAAGGCGGGGAATATCGGGGTGGAGTTCGAAAGGATGGCCTTGCAGGGGAATATCGCTCCCGACCTATGGATGAAAGGGGCCACCGGTAGCCCGGTTGGAGCCGAAGCCATGCTGGAGGCCACCGAAAAAGCGCTGTGGGTGCTGGAATAGGTTTTTGTCCTCGCCTTTCAGCGGAAAGGCGCGGCTCCCGGCGGCGCGCTCCCGGGAGCATCCGAACCAGGCGATCGCGGCCGGCGTGAAGAGGGAGCAGGAACTGGTCGTACGGGGAAGGAGCAGGGCGGGTGAGGAAAGAGCTGGGGATGCGAGGAAATTGCTTAGTGTGGGGGGAAGGAGTTGTGAGTTTGGGGAGAAAGCTGGAAGTGATTTCCTGAGGGAGCTTTTTCTTGACAGTCCCCTCGCCTAATACGTTATATGGTATCCGGCGGCCGGCCTGAAGCCGGTCCTCGAGGTGGCAACCGAAGCCGTGGAAAACAGGAGGTGTCCATGAACGCGGATCAGCTCGCTCAAATAACCGGCATCCTTCCCTGGATAGGGGTGGCCGGTATGATCATGGCCTTTTTGACCTATTTTTTCATGAAGAAAAATCCTTCCGGAAATGAATTGATGCAGAAAATAGCCGGCAAGATTCATCACGGCGCCTTTGTTTTCCTGAAGAGAGAATATCTGATTATCTCGGTTTTCATAGTGATACTTTTCGTGGTGCTGACCTTGACCCTGAATATTCAGACCGCCCTGGCCTTTCTATTCGGGGCCCTCTGTTCGATGGGGGCGGGGCTGCTGGGCATGGAAGCGGCCACCCGGGCCAGCGTGAGGGCCTGCCAGGGAGCCAAGGACGGCGGTATCGCCAAGGCCCTGCTCATAGCCTTCAGCGGCGGATCGGTGATGGGCATCTCGGTGGCCGCGCTGGGAGTGATGGGACTGGGATTTTACTTCCTCTACACGCAGGATCCGAAGATCATCAGCGGATTCGCCATGGGGGCCAGTTCGATAGCCCTCTTCGCCCGCGTGGGGGGCGGAGTGTACACCAAGAGCGCCGATGTGGGAGCGGACCTGGTGGGAAAGGTGGAGGCCGGCATTCCCGAGGACGATCCCCGCAATCCCG
>JAFGPI010000025.1 GCA_016926065.1 Candidatus Krumholzibacteriota bacterium | reverse complement strand
CCGGGCCGGAAGCCCTCCCCTCCCCCCGGGCCCAAAGCCCCCCCGCAGCTGGTGGATAGCATTTGATCACTCCCTTTCCGCGCCCGCTCCCCGCCCGGGAGGAACTCCATTAAGTCTGGCCATTAGCCTCCCGCCGGATTATCATGGGACATCATGCCGCGGAGCGAAACCATATCGACCGTTATATTCGACCTGGGAGGAGTACTCCTGCTGTTCGATCACCGGACCATCTGCCGCAGGCTGGAAAGGCGATACGGGATAGATGAAGATCTCGCCTACCGTAAAATCTTCCAGAGCGGCCTGGAAGCTCAATTCGACGAGGGAAAACTGACCCCGGAACAATTTGTCGTCGCCTGCTCGGCGGAGCTGGACCGGCCCCTGGATATAGTCGAATTTAAAAACCTGTGGGCCGATATTTTCCGGGAAAACCGCCCGGTCGTGGAACTGATACCGCGGTTGGCCGAAAAATCCACCCTGCTCCTTCTTTCCAATACCAACGCCTGGCACATGGAGCTGATTAAAAGTAAATTTCCGGTCATCGCCCTGTTCGATTCCCTGGTCCTGTCCTACACGGTCGGGCACAGGAAACCGCACCGGAAGATCTTCGAGCGGGCCCTGCGGGAGTCCGAGGATCCCTCCCGTCCCGGGCGGAGTCTGTTCATCGATGATCTGGAGGAAAACGTGCGGGCGGCCGAGGCCTTGGGACTGTCCACGCTCCTCTACCGAACTCCCGCGGCCTTGAAGAAAAAGTTGATTCAACTCTACCTGATTTAAGGTAAGGGGCCCAGGAGGCCTCCCGGCTTTAAAGGCGGAGAGCACCCCTGCCAGGCCCCTCCGTTTTGAAGGCTACGAAGCGCCCCCACCAGGCCGCCCCCACTTTTAGAGGCGAACCGATTGACCAGCACGCCCTTAACTGATAAGATGCCGGCAAGGGTAAAGCTCATAAAATCCTGCGGCAACCGTCAGGAATTTTCGTCCTCTTAATAGAACGAGGGGCGCATGCGGGGACAGAAAATATCCCATTACAAAATTATCGCGGAGATCGGTTCAGGGGGGATGGGCGTAGTCTACAAAGCGGAAGACCTCACCCTGGGCCGCCCGGTGGCGATAAAATTCCTGCCCGCCCACCTTAGCCGGGACGAGAAGGCTAAAAAACGTTTCGTGCGCGAGGCCAAGATGGCCTCCGCCCTTAATCATCCCAACATCGGAGTGATCCACGAGATCGCTCGGACCGACGATGGCCGGACCTATATCGTCATGGCCTATTATGAAGGCTTGACCCTGAAGGAAAAATTGGCGGCGGGAATAGTCTCGGTCGAACAGGCGCTCGATTACGCTATTCAAACCGCCTCCGGACTGGCCGAAGCGCACCAGCAGGGGATCGTGCACCGGGATCTCACTCCCGGCAATTTGCTCGTCACCGGGGAAGATCGGGTGGTGATCATAGATTTCGGCCTGGCCCGGCTGGCTTCCCTATCCAAGCTGACCCAGGAGGGCTCCATTCTGGGAACCCGTTCCTACCTCTCTCCCGAGCAGGCCCGGGGCGATGAAATCGACGAGCGTTCCGATATCTTTTCCCTGGGTATCGTGCTCTTCGAATCCCTTACCGGACATCTTCCCTTTCAAGGCGAATATGACGCCTCCCTGCTCTATTCGATCGTCCACCAGGAGCCGGACCCGCTGGCGAAATACCGGAGCGATATTCCCGAAACCCTGCAACTGGTGATAGCCCGGGCGTTGCACAAAGACCCCGCCGGACGCTACCAGAGCGTGCGGGAGATGAAGAACGACCTGGAAGCGGTAAGGGATGAATATTTCACCCGTAATCCTCGGGAGATCAGCGCCCACACCACCGCCGCTTATACCCGGCGCGACGGCCGGTCCCGGCTGAAGATGGCGGCCATCGCCCTCCCGCTGCTGGCGGCGCTGATTCTGCTTTTCCTCTGGCAGCAGGGACGAAGGGCTGGCCCGGAGCCTCTCTCCCTGGCGATTATAGATTTTCAGGATCTGACCAACTCCGGAGATCCCACCCTCTCCACCGGGATCACCTCCCTGGTGAACGTGGAACTGGTGGAGAGCGATATTATACGGGTGGTCAGCCCCGCCTACCTGTACGAGCTGCGCCGCCGTCTTTTCGGCGGACCCCACGGGCCGATCAGGGAGGATCAGGGATTGGAGATCGCGCGCAAGGCCGGGGCCCGGCTGCTGCTCACCGGAAGGATAACCAACCTGGAAAGCACCCCCTACGTAACGTGGCAGCTGGTGGATGTGGGCAGCGGAAAGAGCCTGGGAGCCAGCCGCCTGGAAAACGGCAATCTGGCCCGCACCGCCGATAATATCGTGGCGGGCGTGCTGCCCTTGCTGGCGCGGGAATCGGGGCTGGAGGCCTCCCCGCCTCCCTCGGCCGGAACCTTGACCTCCGAGTCCCCCGAGGCCTACAAACAATACCTGGCGGGGGTGCTGGCCCGCGATGAATACCGGCCCGGGGAAGCGCTTAAAGACCTGGAACTGGCCGTGGCCATCGATACCACCTTCGCCCTGGCATTTTTCGACCTGAGCAAGCTGTACTATGGATACCTGTCGGCGGAACAGAGCCTGTCGGTGGCCGGCAGCCTCGCCGACCGGGCCTGGAGGCTGCGCGCCCGCCTGGGAATCAAGGATCGCCTGCGCCTGGAAGCCTGGAGGATGCAATTAAGCGCCCGGATCCTGGAAGCCCTGGATGTCTACCGCGAAATGCTCACCCGCTGGCCGGACGACCGGGATATCCTGCGGGACTTCGCCGACCGGCTGGTGTCATGGATGTTCTACGAGGAAGCCATCTCCGTGGCCGGGGAGGCGCTGGCCCTGTATCCTCAAGATCACATCCTCCGCCAGGTCTACCAGGGCTGCCTGCAGCGGATGGGACGCTTCCCGGAAGCACTGGAAGCCACGCAAACCTACTACCGGCACTATCCCCAAACAGCCAATGCCCACGATGAGCTGGGGAGACGTTATCTCGGCCTGGGACTGCCGGGCGAAGCGGAGGAATCTTTCCGCCGCTCCCTGGAGATCGATCCTGCTTTCTGGGCTTCGCGCCAGGGACTGGCGGCCTGCGCTTTCTCCCGGGGCGAGACCGGCCGGGCGATCTCCCTCTACGAGGAGATATTGAGGGATCCGGGGATAGCCGCCGGATTACGGTTCGAAATATTGAGCAGCGATACCGGGGATATGCTGGGATTGGCCTGGTTGTACGCCTTTTCCGGACGCTACCAAAAGGCCTTGGAGGTGATCGACTCGGCCCGCCCCTTTACCGGCTCCGATCCCCGCAAAGGGACGGTCATCGAGATCAGGAGGAACATCCTGCTCCTGTGGACGGGCGGACACCAGGAAGTATCACGCTGGATGGAGGAAATGAAAAAGTCCGCTCCCGATCATTCCCGCTGGCTCCTCTGGAACGGTACCGCCGCCAGGCCCTGGACCGGAGTGAAGGCCCTGATCGCGGCCGGAAGGCTGGAGGAGGCCCGGGCGGCCGTGCGGGAGTTAAGGGTGGCGGAGGCCAAGGGATTTCGGGAAGCGGGCCTGCGGGCCCTCCAGTGCACGGCCGAAATCGCCCTGGCCGAAGGCGATCCACGGGGGGCGCTGAACGCCACCGAGGAGATGACCGGTTACGGCATCTTCAGCCAGCCCCTGTACGAAATCGAATGGAGGGAATGCCGGTCGCGCGCCCTCCAAATGGCGGGGCGGGCGGAAGAGGCGGCCACGGAACTGGTCAAGCTGCTGCGCGTTTACGGAGGTTATCAAATAGCCCATTTCCGGCTGGGCCGGATCTACGAGGAAATGTCCCGGCCGGATGAGGCCGCCGCCCAGTATGAGCTTTTTATCACGGGCTGGCCGGAGGCGGAACCGGATCTGCCGCAGCTCCAGGAAGCCCGCTCGCGCCTGGCGGCCCTGCCCGCGGGGCAAGGATAAATCGCGATCGCCGCTCCCGTCTCTGGGGTGCGAGGCCGGGGAGAGACCTTCCCCCGGCCGCATCAAAACGGAATATTTACCTCCGCTCCCAGCTATATCTTTTCATTCAAAAATCGCCCTTTTTAATATATGCTCTCCGGCATGAAAGCGATGATTCTGAATAAGACCGCCCCCCTGGAGACCTCACCCCTGGAGTTGGTCGACCTGCCGGTTCCTCAGCCCGGCCCCGGCGAGATACTCCTGAGGGTATCGATGTGCGGTCTCTGTCATACCGACATCCACACCATCGAGGGGGACCTCGATCTTCCCGTTTTACCGATTATACCGGGGCACCAGATCGTGGGCACGGTGATCAAAACGGGGCCCGGCGTCGCATCTCCGCAGGAGGGGACCCGGGTGGGCTCCGCCTGGCTTAACCGCGCCTGCGGCAGCTGCTCGTGGTGCCAGAGCGATAGGGAGAACCTGTGCCAGGACGCCCGCTTTACCGGATTCCACGTTCCGGGGGGCTACGCCGAGTACACCGTCCTGCCCGCCGATTTCGTCTATCCCCTGCCGGAGAATTTCTCGGACCGGGCTGCGGCTCCCCTGCTCTGCGCCGGGATCATCGGTTACCGCTCCCTGCGGCTGTGCGGCATCAAACCGGGAGGCGTACTGGGCCTTTACGGCTTCGGGGCCAGCGCCCACGTGTCCATCCAAATCGCCCTTTACTGGAACTGCAAGGTCCTGGTCTTTACGCGGAGCGAGGAGCACCGGGAACATGCCCGGAAACTGGGGGCATTCTGGGCCGGCAGCGCCTCGGACCAACCCCCGATAGGCCCCCAAGCCTCCATTATTTTCGCTCCCGCCGGGGAACTCATCCCCCCCGCCCTGAAAGTCCTGGAAAGAGGAGGCACGGTGGCGCTGGCGGGGATAACCATGACCGACACTCCGCCCCTCGATTATGAAAAGCATCTCTATCACGAGAAGGTCCTGCGCAGCGTGGCCAACTCCACCCGCCGGGACGGTCTGGATCTGGTGGCCCTGGCCGCCCGCATACCGATCGAAACCACCACCACCCTCTTTCCCCTGGAGGAGGCCAACCAGGCCCTGCTGCGGATAAAGGAGAGCCGGATATCGGGAGCCGGGGTACTCCGGATAAGGGCCTGATCCGGCATTTCGTCCGTTAAAAAATCCCCGGGCGACGGTTGCTGAAAAAACGCCCCCCGCCCCCTCCAGCAGAAAGGTTCCGGGGGCGAGGCTGATCCTCTTATGGCAGAGCAGCTCCCCCGTCACTCCTATTCCATTCTCGCAGTAAGAAATATCCACCGGCCGGGCACGTCGGCCCCCCCTGATCCCGGCAGGAGGACGGAAATCAACACCGCTCCCAGCCAGATGCCTCGCCGCACGTGCTTGCCCTCCTTTTCCCCGCCTGAGCCCCCACTCATAAAAAAGCCCCTGATTTTACTCAGGGGCTAAGTTTGCGGATGAAACAGGGGGGCCGCGGTCGAAGCGCCCGGATCCCTTCATCAGATCACCTTACCCCCGTGAAGGCCGACCGATCTTTTAGGAGGTGACGCCCGACCGAACCTCAATTCACCGCAAACTTTTCCTCTATTTCAAAATGGGGCTCGATATCCACCGGAACACCGCCGAGCTTGGCCAGCGCCCGCGCGACATCGTCACCCATTTCTCCATACTGCTCGATAAATTCCCGGGCCCCCTCATAATCGCCCCGGGCCTGGATCATGAGGATTTCCTGGGAGAGGTCCCTGACCGCCTCCCGCACCCGGGCAAAGTCCACGGACCACCGGCCGGTCTCGTCGTCCAACCGGTAGATCCCTTTTTCTTTCATGTAGTTGAAAATTATCATGTTCGCTCTGCCATGGGCCTCGTCAACCCCGAACCTGACCGAGCGGAAGAACCCGGCCAGAAAAGTGACGGCTGCCTCTTTTTCAAAACCGCGGTCATAAAATCCTTCATCTATAAGATAATAAAAATTGTACTCTCCCACAACATCTGCTTTCGCTTCTTCGATGGCAGAGTAGGTGTTGCTCAGTATCTTGTTCACGGTGGTTTCCGTCCCATCGGCCAGGACGATTTTGCCCGGCCCCAGTCCGTGCGAGAATTCGTGCAGCAGGATATGGTTGAAATAGGAATCGAAGGTCACGTATCCGCGTTGATTCTCGGCGATTAGCGCCTGGGCGATGGGGAGGAGGATTTTATCGAACTTGGCGTGGCAGATATTCCTGAGCATCACCTTCTTACAGCCCTTGGCCTCCCGCACCCGTTCATCGTTGGGCAGGTTAAATGCCAGGGTCTGCACCCCGGCCTTGGTATCTCCGGCGGAAAAAACAACATCCACCACCGATATGGGCGAATCGGTTCCCCGCTCGAGATTCTTGTACTTATCCTCCAGGGGCAGGTTCCGCTCCATCTTCACCAGATAGCTTTTCAGCCCTTCCAGCCTGCGGCTTTCCTCCGGATCCCTCACGCACAGGAAGGTTTCAAACGCCGCTTTGTAATTGAAGATATTATCCTCGTAGACCTCGTACGGTCCCAGGGTTATATCGATAACGTTATCCTTTATATCCATCCAGGCCATATCGCTCTGGAAATAGTCGTCGGTGAAAAAGGCCGCGGCCCGCAGCCTAAGAAATTCGGCCAGGGATTCGTTGCCGGTGAGGGCGGCCGCTTCCTCCATGAATCCGGCCGCTTTTTTCAGCAGTTTCCCGTACTGACTCGAATAGGGGACCGTCCGCAGCCCTCCCTCCGGGCTTCGCCGGATCACCGTGAAATTGCTCTCGAAACTTTCCCTGTCCCCGGGATGCTCCCGGATCCATTTCTCGAATTCTTCCCGGGTCATGTCGGCGGGGTAAAAGTCTGCGCCGGCGGGTTTCTCCGCTTCGCCGATGAAAGGCTGGTGTCCCTCCAGCCTGTCCCAGGGCCCGAAGTTGATCTTGAAGAACCGGAGAAGCTCCGCGTCCCCTTCCGCTTCCAGCTTCTTCCGCAGGGCCGGATTATCCGCCGATACCTGCCGCAGAAAAATCTCGTCCATCACCCGGGCCGCCTGGTAGAGTTTTTCCAGGGCGGCGGTTTCCTTTTCGTCCAAGAGGCGCCAGGGCACTTTTATTTCCACCGGGGCATATGCCTTAAGCCTCTCGCTGATAGATTTACCGGCCAATTTTGTCTTCTCTCCTCCCCCTACGGTTCCCGCCGCCAGGGCGGCGGAAAGACAGATCACCAATAACGAAAAGATCGATTTACGCATTTCCAGTTCCACTCCTCTCCGGCCCTTTCCCTTTCTTTGTCCCGCTCTCAGAAGGTCCGCCGGTCCGTTCCGTTCGCTTCTCGGTCCACCCTAATTACCACGGGCCTGGGGGGATCGATCACCCTTCTTCGCGGGAGCTTAACAGCCGGTGAATCTCCCAGGCCAGATCTTCCATTGAATAAGGTTTCTGGATAAATTCCGCTTTCTCGCCCTCTATGATTTGGTCTCCGATGGAGGCGCGGTTGTACCCGCTGGAAAGGAGCACCAGGACATCCGAATTCATGGCCCGGATCTCCTGAAGGACCTCTTTCCCGTTCGCTCCGGGCATGATCATATCCAGGATCACCAGATCGATCTCGTCCGCGCGCTCTTTAAAAAGCTTCATGCCTTCCCGGGCGTCGCGGGCGGTGATCGGCCGGTATCCCAGTTGCTCCAGCATGTCCACGCCCAGATCCCGGATCAGTTCCTCGTCGTCTATGAGCAGTATCAATTCGTTATTGCCGGGCGGGGCCTCGGCTTTTACCGGGGGCGCGGCCTCGGCGGGAGCCAATCCCGCGTCCGCCGGCAGATAAATATTGAAGACCGTTCCCCGCCCCACTTCGCTGTACACATTGATAAAACCCCCGTGGCCGTCTACGATGCCGTAAACCATGTTCAAACCCAGCCCGGTGCCCTCTCCCCGTTTCTTGGTGGTAAAGAAGGGTTCGAAAATCCTGGTCCGGGTCTCTTCATCCATTCCCATTCCATTATCCGCTATGGAAATTCTGACATAATCGCCGGATTTCATATTCCAGCTGAGCTTGGGAAAGCTCTGATCCAGGACCACGTTCTCGGTGGAAATAACCAGCTTTCCTCCATCCGGCATGGCATCCCTTGAATTCAGGCAGACGTTGAGCAGCCCCTGCTCCAGTTGCCCGGCGGCGCCGCGGATGGCCCGCAGATCCTTTTCCAGATTCAACTCCATAGCGATTTTCTTATCCACGGTCCTTTCCAGCAGCTTCACTACCTCCCGGAGCAGCACGTTGCAGTTGACCAGCTTTTCCTCCAGGCTCCTATCCCGCGACAGGGTAAGCAGCCGGTCGGTTAAATCGGAAGCTTTCCGGGCCGAGCGCTCGATTATCTCGAGGTATGACCGGAACTCGTGATCCTTCTCCACCAGGTCCATCATGAATGTCGTGTACCCCAATATTCCTTCCAGCAGGTTATTAAAATCATGCGCGATGCCCCCGGCCATTTCACCCACCGTCTCCATTTTCTGAGAATGCCGCAGCAGCTCCTGCAGATGCTTCTTTTCCGAATTATCCAGCAAAACCTGGAGATATCCGGTGATCTTCCCCCGGCGGTCCAGCTGCGGAGACATGTTGAAAATTATATCCTTGTCCCCGCCGCCGTGCCTGCGTATGCGGATTTCCCGGTTCCGGATGACGGTATTACCGGCCAGGGCCTCGCGCAGCACCTTCCGGTCTCCCTCGTCGTAAAGGGCTTCCGGGATCATCTTTCCCAGGAGCTCCTGGCTCCGGTATCCGGTAAGTCTTTCCGCCCCGGAATTAAAAACCTGGTGCCGGCCTTCCCGGTCCAGGATGATTATGCCGACAACATCGTTATCCAGGATGGACAGCACGGTTTCTCCGATGCTCCGGTGAGTGGCGGTCTTTTGCGCCAGTTTCCCGGAAAGCTCTTCCCGTCCCTCGTGCGTTCCCCGGATTTCCATCGCCCTCCCTCCTCGGGATCAATGTTTTATCGTCCCCACGGCCTCGCGCAGCACGTTGGATATGTCGTGCAATCTATACGGCTTTTTGAGAAAAGACTTCGCTCCGTTTCTCAACATGTCCTGAATCACGGAGCCCTCGCAAAATCCGCTGGATATGATAACCGGGAGCTCCGGATTGATTTTCCTTAGTTGGGCGAAGGTTTCCGGTCCGTTGATCTCCGGCATGACCAGGTCCAGGATAACCAGGTCGATCTGTTTGGCTCTTACTATTTCTATCGCCTCGTGACCGGAAACCGCCGTTTCCACTTCGTACCCCAGCCGGACCAGCATGTCGGAAGCCAGTCCCAGAATGATTTCCTCATCATCCACCACCAGCACCCGCTGGGTCCGGGCCTGCGTCCGGGCCGTGTCCGCGGATTCCGCTTCCTGCTCTTTGTCGGTGAGGGGAAGAAATATGGTCACCTCGGTTCCTTCGCCCCATTTGCTGTGTATCAACATTTTTCCCCGGTGGCCTTCCACTATTCCCCGGGCCACCGGCAATCCCAAACCCTTTCGTTTCTGGCTCCGCTTGGTGGTAAAGAAAGGATCCGCCGCCCGCCACAGGGTGTCCGGATTCATTCCTTTTCCCTGGTCCGAGATCTTTATCTCCAGATAATTTCCGGTATCCATGCCCTCCGAGAAAATCTGGTGCTTGCGGTCCACCCGCTGGCGCTCGACATGAATGCCGATCACTCCCCCCTCCGGCATGGCTTCCCGGGCGTTCAGGCAAATATTTAAAAACGCCTCGTACAGCTGCGCGGAATCCCCTTCCACGTTTAGAACCTCGGTCTGGTACGCCTTGGAAACCGAGATATGATCCATGGGCACTATGCAGCTACGGGTGGCCCTTTCCAGCACATCCTTGATATCCACTATTCCCCGGCGGTAACTGCCCTTCCGGGATAGGGAAAGTAGCTGCCGGGTGAGTTTCGTGGCCCGGGCTCCAGCCTCTTCGATTTTCCGCAGCTGCGCCACCCTCTCATCCTGTTCGGGGAGGGAATTGCGAATCAGGGAAGCGTAGCCCATCATGGCTCCGATCAGGTTGTTATAATCGTGGGCCACCCCCCCGGCCAGGGTGGCGATGCTTTCCAGGTGCTTCCCCTCCAGGACGTTCCTTTCCAGCGCTCTTCTCCGGCTGACGTTCTCCAGGGTGCCGCGAAGCACCCTTTTCTTCCGGTATTCGATCGAGTTCAACTGGATCTCTATCTCGGCACCGCTTCCGGCCAAACGGTAGACGTGAAAATATTTTTTGGCGGTGGGCCCGTTTTCTTCCAGGAAGGATGTTATCATCCGCCGGAGGTCTTCCGCGTCGGCATCCTCCAAATAGCCCTCCAACCTACTTCCCTTAAGCTTCTCGGCCGGAACGCCCAGAATCCCCGGAAGCCCCTCGCTGAAGAATTCGATGACCCCCTCCGAGAGAAGGAAAAAGGCAGGCTCGCTGCTGTCGACCAGGGCCTTGTACTTGCTGAGCTTCTGGTTGAGCTGCTGGATTTGCTTGCGGCGGTCGATAGCCAGGGCCAGGGTTTCCGAGAAACCGCCGATAAGTTCCAGCTCGATATCCTTAAGCTCCTTGTCCCGGCTGGCAATCAGCAACATAAAGGGATGCCCCTGGTAACTCCGCTGGTTCAAAATCACCGTGTGCGGAGCCTTCCTTCCTTCCATCCGCTCGATGATGGTGGCGGTGGTCTCCTCGCTCAACACTTTTTCCCCGGCCAGCATCAGAAGCAAGTCTTCCAGCTCGCGGGGATCCAGCTCCAGGGCCCCTTCAGATTCGAAGACCTTTCGCAGCCAGGAATCGACCCGCGCCGAAGTGCCGTGCCGGTAGGTCACCCCTTTAAGAAAATTAAAGTTGTTACCCCGGGAAGCGACCATGCTCAGGGTGATCCGCGTGCCGGTAATATCGTCCAGAATTATGGCGGAATAGTTCAGATCGAACAGATCGAGAAGATAATTTAAAATATCTTCCAGGGCTTCGTCAATGCTCCCCCGCCCCAATATTTTCTTGCTGATATAAAGGGCGCTTTCCAATCCCAGAATACCCTGGGGAGCGGAATCCATGTCCCTTGACACATCTTGAGCGGCAGTCCGGGTCCCCCGGTTCTTCGCTCCCGCTGAACGCCGGTTGGGTGCTTTCATCTCTTTTAGGTTTCCCCGCGAACAAGCTCTATTCTTCGGCCTCCACCCGTTTTGATTAAAGCAGACTTGCCCGGATCTCGTCAACAGGGTTTTTCTCGCCCGGCCCATGGAAAATCGATCGCGTTTGATCCGAAAGTTGCTTTCCTACGGCCCGGGAGGATTCTTGGCGGGGGAGGGGGTTTTTTCAAGCTGATAGACAAATCCGGAAATACGTGCCTGGTTCCTCTTTCTGATCCTCAGCATCCAATCACAGGAAGACCTATAGCCGAGGTTATAGATCAACCTGTATTTTGGTCTAAGGGGATGGTTGTTCCATAATTCCTGAGTCCCCCGGGAATAATTTCCCGTTAAAACGTAATCCGGATCGATGGTCCCTCCTTGATATTTATTCATGTTTATCAAGGTGCAATTGAGGAATGGATAGGGCGGGGTTTCAGAAGGATTGGGAAAGGAAAAAACACCGATCTTTGTTTCGGAATTAAGATTGCACAGGCTTACCCATTCCTTCGTGGGGCTAAGCCATCCTTTATCAAAAATGACATCCCGTGCGAACATAATGCTGAAGAATACTCCGGGTAAAAACAAAGCCGAAAGGAGCATGGCTCTTAAGGGCTGCCTGATCCGAAAGCTCCCCCGGCTGAGGGCGATCCCGCAAAACAGGCAGATAACCGGGCCCAAAAACAGGGTTATCCTGGTCTGGTTCAAGGTGAGTCCGAAAAACACCAAAAGAAAGAGTGTAATCACCGCCAGCCTTCTTAAAAATCCTTCTCCTTTTATCGCATACCACAACAGGGCCGCCAGGCCGAAGAAAGAAACCGGAAAGGCGTACGAATTGCAGAATGATTCGATAAAATAGCCGGCCACTTTTCGGGTTTCGGAGGGATTCAGTGTCTCCTCCATGTATCTTGCGTAGTAGGCCAGAAACAATAAATATTTATCGTAGCTCAGTATTAAGTAAGGATTGGTAATAAATAAAACTATGGCCATCCCCGCCCAGGCCTTCGCGGTCTCTCCGAGGGCGCCTTTTATGTTCTTTCTTTTCATCAGCATCCCCGGATAGATGACGGCGACGGCGCCCGCCGGCAAAGAACTCCCCACGGCCAGCCCGGCGGCCAGGACGCTGAGTATGAACATAATTTTCCTCTTGTCCTCCATATAGAGATAGAGAAAACACAGGGCCAAGAAAGACCAGAAGGCGGCATAAACATGGGGCTTGCTGATGATGCTGTAATTCAGGACAATGGTGGACGCCGCATAGGTAAGCATTGCCAGCGCGCCGGCCAGGCGGCCGGCGAGTTTCGTGGCCAACAATCCCAACAAAGCCAGGGTGGCGATGAAGGCCGACACATTCAGCATCCTGCCGGGAATGTACAGCAGGGCGGCTTCCGCGGGGTGCCGGAGATAGTGGGAAAAATCCCGGGAGAGGTGCAGCAGCCCCGCGGCCTTGAATAGAAAAATAAATCCTCCTATCGGATAGAGATACACTCCCCCGTAGGCATACATTTCGGGATCGAAATCAAGCCTGGCCGGATCCATTCGGGACAGGCAGGAGGGCACTATCATTTCATCGATGGAGGAACTTCCCAGAATGAAATGGCGGAGGGAAATCAGGTTTTGCTTTTCCGTAAAGCATATGTCCGGATCCTTAATATCCTTCTTATACTCGGTTACCTTTCCTTCCTTGAAAAAGGTCTCCACCGCCAGCGCTTCGGACTTTTCTCTCTGGGCGGCAAAGTCGTCCCTCAACCGGTTCAGTTTTTCAATCTGCCCGCCGGTCATTTCGGTCCCGTAAGTCAGTAGTTCGGCTCTGCTTTTATCCGGCAAGCCCCAATTAATCCCGAGCAGCAAGATAGCGCCGAAAATCGCTAAGATCAGCCACTGTTCCTTATAAAGTTTTATTGAATTCAGTTTCATGCGCGTTCTCCGGCATCGTCCGTCAGGCGACAATATCCGGCGAGACAGAGAAACGCCCTGAGATCTCATGCAGTAAAGACCTAATCCCCGCCAAACGCCGGCCTCCAATCCCTTACAGGCGATATTTACTCTCGAGCGCCAGGTGCCTAGGGTAGCAGTTCGCTTAATCCCCGTTCGAACTTCACAGATCTTTGAATTTTTTTTGGTCCCTTAGGAAAATCCCTTATTAAACCGCATAATGATACCATAATTCGTCTCGCCTGTAAATCTTATAATGAAGCCTCTCGGCTGCCGGCGTCCGGGCCGGGCGCCCCTCCGCCGAGAAACAGCTTGACCCGGGGGCCGGGCCGCTGGTAGCTTTCATCCGGCTACGGGGGCAAGGATCCAATTCTGCCGTCCCTTGACGGGTAACAGCCCCCGCGGAAAATAACCAACAGGAGGCGTCATGGATTCAGCGGTACTCAAAAAGATATACCAAAAGATCGATAGCTACAGCGATATGATGATTGATCTGCAAACCGGCTTGACCGCCATACCCGCGCTGGGGCCCGACAATGACGGGGACGGGGAAGCCGAGAAGGCCGCCTTTCTGGAGAAGTGGATGGAGAAGGAGATCGGTTTCGACCGGGTGGAGCATTACGATGCGCCCGACGACCGGGTCTCCTCGGGGTCGCGGCCCAATATCGTGGCCGTCATGAAGGGCGCTTCCAGCGACAAGAAGATCTGGGTGATGGGCCATATGGACATCGTGCCGCCGGGCGACCTCAATAAATGGGAAACCGACCCCTATCAAACCGTCCTTAAGGACGGCAAGTTGTACGGCCGGGGCACCGAGGACAACCAGCACGGGATCGTCATTCCCCTCTTCGCCCTCAAGGCGATCAAGGAATTGGGGCTGACGCTGCCTTACGACGTGGGTGTGGTCCTGGTCTCCGACGAGGAGACCGGCAGCCAATACGGGATCAGCCACGTGGTCAAGAGCAGCGATCTCTTTGGCCAGAACGATTTCATCATCGTACCCGATGCCGGCGAGCCGGAGGGCGCCATGATCGAAGTAGCGGAAAAGTCGATCTCCTGGCTTAAAGTCGAAACCCGAGGCAAGCAGTGCCACGCCTCCACTCCGGCGGCGGGCATAAACGCCCATTTCGCCGCCGCCCATCTAATCACCCGGCTGGGAAAACTGTACCAGATCTTCAACCAGAGGGACGAGGTTTTCGATCCGCCCCTCAGCACCTTCGAGGCGACCAAGAAGGAAGCCAACGTGCCCAACATCAACACCATTCCCGGGGATGATGTTTTTTACTTCGATATGCGGGTGCTTCCCTCCATCCCCCTGGATAAGGTGGACGCGGCGATCAGAAAGATCGCGGACGAGGTGGAGGCCGAGTTCAGGGTGACCATAAATATCTCCTCCGCCCAGAAGGAAGCCGCCGCCCCGGCCACGCCCGCGGACGCGCCGGTGGTAAAGGCCCTGGCCGCCTCCATCCAGGACGTATACGGGATCAAGGCCAAACCGATGGGAATCGGAGGGGGCACGGTGGCCGCTTATTTCCGTCAGGCCGGTTTTCCCGCGGTGGTTTGGTCGAAGATAGAGGACACCTGCCACCAGCCGAACGAATACACCACCGTGGCCAATATGGTAGGAGATTCCAAGGTAATGGCCCACCTTTTCCTGCAGGACTGATCCAGGCGCCCGGCAGCTCCCGGTCCCTATCCGGGAAAGTCAAGGCTCAGGGTTGATTGGAGTACCTCTGGTCCTTCTTCATCCGTCCCAGGGTGAGAAAGTAGCGGGGCGCGAAGCGGGAAAGCCGCAGGAGGTTGCCCGGATCGCGCAGATATCTAAAGAGGTCGAAATAGAGGGGGTGAAGGACCGGCACGAAGACGCCGCCGACCTTTTCGGCCTCGGTGAACTTTTCCCAGAAGGCTTCCAGCAGCTCGTCCCCGAACCGGGGACCGTGCTTCGCCGTGATGTCCGCATAATGCTGCCCCAGGCAGAGGGTTCTATCCACGCTCCCCTCCCGGGGAAGATGGAGGGGATGGTAATAATAGTTGCGGTAAAGGGTGTTGTACTTGAATCCCGCCGCTTCCACGGCCCGGTGGGTGAGGGGGGATAGATTGCTCCGCAGTTCGCCCCCGTGCATGCATACGCCGGCCACCTCCCTTTCCACTATGTCCTCCAGGCGTTTTTTCTCCTCCCGGGCGGCCCGGAATTCGTCCCCGAACCTCTCGGCTGCGGTGGTGACGAACTCGCCGTGCAGGGCGATCTCGGCCTCCGCCCCCTTCCCGGCATAGCGCTTGATCTCCCTGGCCCCGTAGAATACTCCCAGCGGCCTGAGATAGACCGTGCTGCGCAACCCGTAGCTCGCTTCCAGCTCGTGTATGGCGGGGAGGTTGACGATCGCCTTGTCCACGTCGTAGCGGGTCGACACCGCCACCCGGCACACCTTTCCCCCCCGCTGCGGAAGCGTCCACATCCTCAGGTCGGGAAGACCCCGGCGCCGATGCATTCCTGCCAACAGCTCCCTCAGCTCCCGCAGGTCGTGGGGATCGTAATTCTGGTGCTTTTCCGCCCTCTGCCGCAGCCTGCCCAGCAGGGGAAGAAAACTGCCCCCGGGCATATCCGCTTTCCCGTCCCGCGCCGGGGCCAGGTGGGCGTATCCCAAGTGACCCAGGACTTCTTCCCAGAAAGGGGCGTTCTCCACGGGACAGTGATAGGTCAGAGTCAATTCTCCCGGGGGAATCTCTTTAGCCACCGGCAACTCCAGCGGGGGAACGGCGAGGGTTTTTCCCTCTATCTCCACCGCACCGTCGCTCAAAGGGCTGGAAACCCGCAATATCCCCGGGGAGACGATCTCCAGCCGGAGGGAGGAACGCTGCCGCCTCTCCCACCAGAGCGCGATGATCCCCTGGCTGGTTTTCCACACCCCCGGATGGCTATTGATCTGTTCCAGAAATCCCCGGTAGGCGGGCCGGTCCCGCATATAGCGGTGGCGGGAAATCGCCCTTCGAAACAAACCCAGATTCATGAATCCCGATCCACGGAACGTTCCAGGATAAAGTCCACCAGCTGACGAAGACTGTCGAAGATGTCAAAATCATCGTCGTCGATATAGACGTTAAACCGTTCCTCGATTGCGGTTAATAGAGATAGGCCGCTCATGGAGTCCAATCCCAGGCCCCTGCGGAAGATCGGCACGTCGTCGGGAATCGTTCGCGGGTCCGGTTTATCCGGCATCTGCCCGGATATGATGGCTCTTACTTCCTCTTCGATCGAACTTCTGTCGGCCAATTTCCCCTCCCGGGATATATTCACATTTCGATTTTAATCCATTCCGGTCGGGCGATCGGACCTGCTTCCAGATCGTATTCGAAAACGCTGGAGTCCTGATCGCTCAACTCCCGGTTCTTGCTGAATCCCAGTATCTTGTAGAGCAAGCCGATCTGGCGGTTTCTGTCCGTTTTGATATAGCGGGCCTTGAATTTTCGTTTCCCCGACTTTTGGGCGCTTTCGGTCAGATAGGCCAGGAAGGAGGTCCCCAGTCCCCGTCCGGCCACGCGGCAGGATAGCAGCAGGATCTCCAGGTCCCAAGCCTGGGAACCGTCCTTGATCAGGGCCACCCCGCAGCGGCCGTAGTCCCCGTATTTATCGACCAGGGAAACCACGTGAAACCGGTACGCGTTATCATTGAAAAAGGCCTCTATCTCCTCGTCCGAATACCTGATCCCGGTGGAATTGAACTGATTGGTGCGGGTCACCAACTCGCAGATCCGGGCCAGGTCGTCTTTTTCGGCGAAGCGGGGCGTGGCCACCATCTCCAGGGACATCAGGAAGGCCTCTTTTCTCTCGCCCTGGTGCTCTTGCTCCTGCTTACGCAGGGCTTCGTCCACATACATCCTGCCCCGGGAACGCGCTTCCGGGGTATCGTACTGGAGCTGCATCTCGGGCAGCTGGGGGAGCTTAATATAATCGGCCGCGTCATAGGTCCTCACCCCGGGCGCCATCGCCGCCACCGATTCGCGCTCGAAAGGATTATCGTCCACGAAGGCCACCGAATCCAGCCCGATGTTGAGTATCTCCGCTATACGCCTTATGTTATCCTCCTTGGGATCCCAGTTGACCTGCGGATAGACGAAGAAATCCTGCAACCCGAACTTCTCGATGAATTCCAGCGCCGCCGGTTCGTTCTTGCTGGCTATCGATTGCACGATTCCCCGGTCGCGGATCCTCTCCAACACCTCCACGATTCCGGGACGGATCTTGACTTCCGGATCTTCCAGGCAGATCCCCTCCCAGATGGTGTTGTCGAGATCCCATATCACGCATTTAACGTTCGCCACGAAAAAACTCTCCGCTCTCCGGGCGGTCCCGCTCAATCGCCTTTTCTCAGGGGCCTCAATCCCCGTTGAAAATCGTCATAGCTCTTGCGCCGGCCCAGGGTCTTGGTAACTCGAGCCATAGGTTTTGCCTCCGGATTCCCCCCCACCAGGGTATAGGCGGGAACGTCCCGGGTAACCACGGACCCGGCGGTGACCACCGCGCCCTCCCCGATATGAACGTTCGGCAGGATAATGCTCCCCGGGCCCACAAAGGCGTCGGGCCCGATCTCCACCGTCCCTTTCCCCCGGAAGTGCGTTATAATTATGCAGGATATCCCGATAACCGTGTTATCATTTAGGGTCACGCATTCGGGATATTCGTCGTCTATATAGACGTTCGCGCCGATGAACACCTTTCCCTTTATGCGCACCCCCCGGGCCCGGTGCAGCCAGACCCGCAGGGTTTCGGCACCCGGCGCTGATCGGGCTATAACATGAAGTGTTCGCTGCCATATCTGATAGGGAATCCGTAACCATCGCAGTCCGCGCGGTAGATTTCTCAGCATTCCACACCTTAAAAAAATAGCCGTCCGGGCCGGTCCTACCCGGGGCCTGGAAGCCCGTTATCACCATAGTTCATTGATAATTTTACCAGCCATGACAGGGAAAGTCAAGGGGTTCGGAGATGTGGAGTTTCCCCATTTTTCTAGGGACCGAACATGCTTGTCTGGAGGGTTTTGGTTTTTAGCATGTCTTTTACCAGAAAGGGCCT
>JAFGPI010000201.1 GCA_016926065.1 Candidatus Krumholzibacteriota bacterium | reverse complement strand
GCCCTCTATCCGCCGGGGAAGGCCGGAGAGGTGGATCGTTTCGCCTTACGCCGGGAGGGTGTGTGGGTGATCGATTCGGCGCGTAGCGTCAAGACCCGGCTGGGGGGTGGGAATTTCTTCTGGATCGAGGATCTCAAGGGCCGGGCCATAAACGGTTGTGCCGGGCTTACCCCTCTGCTTAAAAGGTATTTTCTTTAGGCGGGATTTGCCGCTCGGGGGACGGCAACGGTTTCCCGCCGCACCGCACCCGAGATTCATGTACCGCGGATTTATCTCCCGGCGGGGGGAAGGATCTCCGGGAATCCGGGGGAAAGCGGAGAGGGATTAATTTCTCTTGAGAATGTAGGAGATTCCGTTTTCACTTATCTTGTAGGTAAAACCCAGCTGATGGGCCTTTTCCACCGTGTCCTTGCCGATTATTTTTCTTACCGCCAGCACCTCCAGGGTGACGGGGTAGGATCCTCTTTCCGCCAGGTTTTCCTCCAGGCCTTCCCGGAGGGAGGTCTCCAGCGCCCGACATTCAAGCTCCTGGAGATCGGCGGCCAGGAATTGATCCCCACCGGCGGGCGGGAGGGAGGAGCCGGTGAAGGTGTCGGCGGTCCAACCTGGAGGGAGCAAGACCGGCAGGGCGTATTCGCCCAACGCGTAGGAGCTCAGCAGGAAAATGATAGCGGCCGCGGTGGGCAGCACCACCTTCTTCCGTTTTTTTATGGCCTTGTATTCGATTTCTTTTTCCGGCCTTTCTTCCTGCCTGGACTCCCGGGTGATTTCCAGGAGTTCCTTTTCCAGCAGCAATTTTAATGATTCATAGGTACAGAACCGAGCCATCCTAGCCCGGGAGATAAGGTTGGCCAGGCTGAGCTCTTCTTGCAGCAGTTCGTATATCACCTCTTCGTTTTTCTCCAGGGAGATATCCTGCTCCTCCCCCCGGGGCAAACGCTTGAGCAGCATGTCTTCGTGGGGAAAGATCCGGAGCATTTCGGGAAAT
Organism: Candidatus Krumholzibacteriota bacterium; assembly: GCA_016926065.1. GTDB lineage: Bacteria > Krumholzibacteriota > Krumholzibacteriia > Krumholzibacteriales > Krumholzibacteriaceae > JAFGPI01. The sequence continues at coordinate 3,980 of JAFGPI010000201.1, read as the reverse complement.
TCATCTATCCGCCGCATGCTCTCCATCAACAGACCCTCGACCTTGATGGAGGAGAACGATTTTACGCCGCTCAAAACATGCTTGCCGATTATGAACTTATAATAGCTTTTGGGCCAACTCAGTACTTCCTGCACCGTTTCATAGATCTGCTCGGTGAAAATGGTTTGCAGCTCGTCGGCGGAAAAGTACTTTTCCGAAAGCAATATCTCCGTCAGCTCCATGTTGGTTTCGGCCTGGATTTGCTGGAGGTTGTTCATTTCGTCCCGGGTTATAAAGCCGTAGCGCAGGAGATAATCCTTGAGGGGATCCTTGGTCCGGTTCCGCCTATCCCGGGTGGATATCACCTGTCCATCCTGGAAAAAGACGGCGACGTTTTCGCCGGTGGTCACGGAGAGCATTCCGGATTTTTTCTGAATAGATATCAGTTGGAATATTTCACTCAAACCAAAATCTTTTGCGTTTCCCTCGAGTGCCATGGGCAGTCCTTTCTATAGGGAATCCAGGAACGCGCCGAAAGGATCGTCGGCATTCCGCTCCGCCGCCACGGTCTCCGGTGTCTCCGTGTATTTTTCCTCCCGCTGCTCCTTTTCCTCGATTTCGGCCTTGAATTCAGCCGGCAACACGCGGAAGTTGCGTGTTTCCTGAGGAATCTTGGTCCGCAGGGTGAGTAGGATCGCGGCTCCCATGACCACCAGAGGGGGGATAGTCTTCCAGAGTGGAGAGGAAGCTCCGAAACCGCGCGGGTCCGAGAAGTAGAATCCTCCCCAGACCAGGAACAGTAAGGCGTTGAAATTGATAAATAATATCAGGGCCCCGGACCAGGCTTTATCCGAAAAGACCTTTGCCGCTCCGGGGAGGAACATGGTCCGGCGGCGGTTGCGGGAACTTCTTCGGGAAATGATCCGCTGCCTTTTATGACGCAACAGGGCTTCCATAACCTTGATACTGGATAGATCCTTGATCACGCCGGAACAATCCCGACACAGATCGATCCCGGTCTCGGTGTCCACGCAGTCGCGGCAGGTGGCCTGGCCGCAATTTTCACAGCTGGAGACCTTCCAGGAAGAGGGAGTGATCCTGCCCAGTACGACCGCGGATAGCAGGGCTCCGATAAGCAACAGCCAAAGCCGGTGAAAGGGGAAAAGTATCCAGGGCCGGAGAATCTCATCCAGCAGCAATATATTCCCCTGGCCGCCCTCCCGCCGGGCGATCGACCAGAGATCGGCCGGGGAGAATCCTTGATCGTATACCCGGGCGTTGCTGAACTGGATCGCCGGCACGGTCTGCCGGTACTGCTCGAGGCCCAGCTCATTGGCCTTTTTGAGGGCGGAACTGGATTGGGCGAACAGCATCTTGTTGATATAAGTCTGTCCCAGGTTGTAGTGGGCCAGGGCGTTGGTGGGGTCGAGGGAGAGCACATTCTGGTATCCGGCCAGGGCCCGGTTAAAATCTTCCTGGAGGAAATAAACGTTGCCCAGGTTCAGGTAGGCGGCGGCGAAATCATCCCGCTGCGATACCGAGCTGAGCAGGTAATTCTTCGCCTCTTCCAGGCGATTCAGCCGGCACATCTGGGTGCCCAGGGCAAAATCCTTTTCCGCCTGAAAGCGCTTATCATCTATGGCGTTGATGGAATTCAGCTGGTAAGGGCCGGGGGCCATATCGTTGACCAGGGAAAGCCTGCGGGTAATACTTCTCTCATCCACGGCGGGCAGCAGCACCCGGGAGCGGGGCGCCAGGAACGAACCGGCCGCCAGCAACAGCACCAGCATGGTGAGCAAGCCTTTTTCCTTCCGGCTGACGCAGTTCCAGAGAATTATTATCAACAGAGCGATGTATACGGCGAATCCCGCCCTCATAATGAGCAGCCCCAGGATGATCAGGAATCCGATCATCTTTTGAGGGGGAAAGGCGTAACGCTTGGAGTAAAACTCCCTCAGTTTGTGGTCGAACAGGGGCCAATACCTGATCAGGAGATAGACCTGTAAGGCGAAGAGGGTGACCAAGAGCGAAGCGACCAGCATCAGGGAGACGTTCGCGGCCAGCATCGCCTGCCCGTGAAACGAGCGGAACTGCCGTTTGATCCCTTCTATCAAGTGAAAGAGAAAGTCGGGATGGGCGTGAATAAGTTCTATGCGGGCCAAGGTATACAGCGGATCGGGATAGTCCCCGCTGAGACCGGCCGCCAGGATCAGTTTTTCCCTGGCTTGTTCCCATTTGCCCTGTTCCAGGAGGATCAGTCCCTCCCGGTGGAGCACCTTGGCGGAAATCCGCAAGGAAGGCGCGCCTCGCTCTATTTCCCGCAGTGAATAATTCCTCAGCGAGGAGTTATTTATATTCTCCAACGTGTTGGCCCGGGCGGGATTGCAGAATGCAATACCAAGAAACAGGCAGAGGAACGGTATATGTACCCTGGTCCCCATAATCGATTGTGGTTTTATAATTTTCACATCCTTTAAAGCAGGGATTTTCCCCGGTTTATCAGTGAAATTGCTCTGAAAGCCGTATCGGCAATAATCATGCCGTATTGTGGGGCCGGGGGGAGGAAGGGGAGAATTTGTTATTTGGCTATTTACAAAGGAACGTCCGGGTGTTAAATAAATAAATGAAAAAAGTCTAGTGTAAGCGCTCGGGATCGCCGGAAGAGGAGAAAACGATGCAATTGGCGGAAATCTCTGGAATAGGTAAATATGCGGGGCGGGAGGTTTGTCTCCAGGGGTGGGTTTATAATATGCGTTCCAGCGGCAGCATCCTCTTCCTGCAACTGCGCGACGGTACCGGGATTATCCAGTGCGTGATTGAAAAATCCGCTCTGGGGGAAAGCCTGTTTGAGGAGGCGGCCGCACTGACCCAGGAGTCGTCGCTGGAAATACAGGGTCTGGTGCGGGAGGATAAAAGGGCGCCCAGTGGTTTCGAACTGGGAGTAACCGGTCTTAAGATTATCCAGGTGGCCCAGGACTATCCCATTACCCCCAAGGAACACGGCATGACCTTTTTGATGGATCACCGGCACCTTTGGCTGAGGAGTTCCCGCCAGCACGCCATCCTCAAGATCCGGGCGGGACTGGTTCGTTTTATACGGGAATTCTACGACAACCGGGGATTCGTAAACTGTGACACCCCGATTTTTACGCCCAACGCCTGTGAGGGAACCACCACTCTTTTCGAAACCGAATATTTCGGTGACAAGGCCTACCTCACCCAGAGCGGGCAGCTCTACAACGAGGCCACGGCCGCGGCCTTCCGCAAGGTCTACTGTTTCGGCCCCACCTTCCGGGCCGAGAAATCAAAGACCCGGCGCCACCTGATAGAATTCTGGATGGTCGAACCGGAGGTGGCATTCGCCGATCTCGACGACATCATGCGGCTGGCCGAGGACTTCACCGTGGAAATCGTGGGCCGCTGCCTGGAGAGCTACCGCGATCTGATCGTGAACGTTTTGGAAAGGGACCCCGCTCCGCTGGAAAGAGTGCGGGCGCCTTTTCCCCGGATTTCCTACACCGAGGCGGTGGAGATCCTGAGAGGCAAGGGTATCGACTTCGAGTTCGGCGGAGATTTTGGCGGGAATGATGAAACGGTACTAGCCGAGAATTTCGACCGCCCCTTCTTCGTGCATCGTTTTCCCGCCGCCATCAAGGCCTTTTACATGGAGGCCGATCCGGAAGATTCCCGTCTCAGCCTCTCGGTCGACCTGCTGGCCCCGGAAGGATACGGGGAGATAATAGGAGGGGGACAGCGGGCCTACGATATCGATTATCTGGAAAAGAAGATCGCGGAAGAGCATCTTCCCCGCAAGGCCTTCGACTGGTATCTCGATCTGCGCAGGTACGGAGCTTTTCCCCATTCGGGATATGGTCTGGGGGTGGAGCGGACCCTGGCCTGGATATGCGGCATCAAGCACGTGCGCGAGACGATCCCTTTCCCCCGGCTGCTGAACCGGCTTACGCCCTAAGGCGTGAAGGGGTCGAATCGGGAACCTTGGT
>JAFGPI010000024.1 GCA_016926065.1 Candidatus Krumholzibacteriota bacterium | reverse complement strand
CACCTACCGGCTCCGGAAGGTGATCAATAAAGGAGTGACCGACGAGGAGATACTACGCGGGTGCGCCGGCATCCTGGAGGCCGGCTGGAGGACCCTGAAGCTCTATTTCATGATCGGTCTTCCCACCGAGACCGAGGCCGATCTGGACGGGATCGCCGCGCTGGTGCATAAAATACTGGACCTTCCCCGCTTGCGGGGAAGGTTTCAACTGAACGTCTCGATCTCCCCCTTCGTGCCCAAACCGAATACCCCCTTCCAGTGGGAAAGGCAGTCCTCCCGGGAGGAGATCGCCGGCAAGGAGAGGTACCTGGCCCGGAAGATCCGCAGCCGCCGGGTGCTTCTCAGCCAGAGGGACCCGCGGGTCAGCGCCCTGGAGGGCATCCTGGCCCGGGGGGACAGGACCCTATGGCCGGTATTGCAGGAGGCACACGAGCGCGGATGCAGGTTTGATGGATGGCGGGACCAGCTCCGCTTCGAGGTCTGGGAAAAGGTCCTGGCCGACCACGGTATGAGCGAAGCCGTTCTGCTGGAAGGTTTTCCGGTGGGGTCTCCCCTTCCCTGGAGGAATTTCGGTAGCCCGGTCAGACCCGCCTATCTGCTTGCCGAGAGAAAAAAAGCCTACGCGGGATCACTCACCGCCGACTGCCGAACCGGCGTATGCTCCGGTTGCGGGGCCTGCCCCGGCGTGCCGATTATTCTTGATTCGACCGGTCGGGCGGAGAGGGAGGGCGGCGGTTCCATGGAAGTTCCCGGAGAAAAAGGGGTGGAGGGGGGATCCAGCCGACCGGCCGGGGAGGAGAACTCGGATAAGATAAGCGGACCGGCCGGCGAAAAGAACTTGTATAAAACAGGTCCCGCCGGGGAAAATTCATTTTATCCTTCCGGGGATGGCAGGTCCTGGTCTAAAGATGCCGCTGGAGAGGTCTTCCGCTACCGTTTTCTCTACCGGAAAAGGGATCGCATCCGCTTCCTGTCCCATCGGGAGTTCATCAACGTTCTGCAGCGTGCCCTGCGCCGATCAGGATTGCCGCTCAGTTTCAGCCGGGGTTTCCATCCGCACGCGAGAATTTCCATGGGTCCCTCCCTGGCCGTGGGAATGGAGGGGGACACAGAATTCTTCGATATCGAGCTGACCCGGCCGGTGGAAGCCGATCCTGGCATTTTTCGGGGATTGCTGCCCGAGGGAATAACGATCCTGGATGGCGCCGGGCCCTTCACCAAGAAGAAGGGCAAGCTTCCCCCCGAGGCGCTTTATCGTTATCTTATCGATCTGAGCGTCATCATCCGGGTGCTTCAGCCCCGGTCGGGAGACGGTCGATCATCGAGCAACGAGAAACTCCCGGCCGGGCGGGAAGATAGTCGATTGCCCGGAGCGGGGGAGATGTGGTATCTTCTCGGCGGAGCGCTGGTCGCTGCCGGGGGGCAGTATCTTCCCGGGGATAAAGAATCTACCGCGGGGCAGGAGGATGCCGGGGATAAGTATTTGTTCGGGGAGAATGATCCTGCCGGGGAGAAGAACCTTCCCGGGGATAAGGACGCTACCGGAGAGACTTATTCCCTCAAGGAAAATGACTCTAGCGGGAAGAATTTCCTTACCGGGGAAAAGAACGATTCGGTAAAGAAAGACTTCATCCGGGACCCTGCCGGATGGCTGGAAGCCGGGCTGGTTCGTGCCTTCGAAAAGGAGGCGGTCATTACCGACCGGCGGGGAAGAAAGCGTTCCTGCCGCGGCTGCCGGGTCGGCCGCCGGGCGGACAGCCGGGATGACAGCCAGGCGGACCATCGCACGGACCGGCGGGAGAGGGAAAGCCGGATCGAGCTTCTCCTGCCTGCCCACGCGGAGGGAAGTCCGGGGCCTAAAGATATCCTGCGGTCGATGATGGACGGAAAGCTGGTAAACCTGGTAAAGATTAGAAGACTTGAAATATTGTACCGGATCAAAGATAATTATTTTAAACCTTTGGAACTGATTGTGGGTAAAGAGTGAGTAGCAGATTGAATAACAAATCGAATAACAAAACGAACCACAAGCCGGGCAAAAAAATCCGGAAAGAAATCGTCATTAACTACACCAAGCGGGAAGTCCGCATAGCCATTATCGAGGATAACGAGCTGGTGGAGTTCCTGGTGGAACGCGAAGACAGCCGCCGGACGGTGGGAGGAATTTACCTGGGCAGGATCAACGCGGTGATTCCCGGTATCCAGGCCGCTTTCGTGGATATCGGTCAGGATAAGGCGGCCTTCCTGCACGTCAGCGACGTGGCCACCGGTTCGATCGATCCTGATGATTTGGAGGAGGAGGATATCGATATCAGCGCCCGCCGCCGCCGGCGGGAATATCCGCCGATCGAGACCCTGCTCAAAAAAGGCCAGGAGATCATGGTCCAGATCCGCAAGGAAGCGATCGGGACCAAGGGGCCCCGGATCTCATCGCAACTCTCCCTGCCGGGCCGTTTCGCCGTCTTGATGCCCAACCTCGATCACATCGGGATCAGCAAGAAAATAGAAAACCGCAAGGAACGCTACCGTTTGCGAAACCTGGTCCGCAAGTACCGGCCCAAGGGGTCGGCGGTGATTGTAAGAACGGCCGGGGAAGGCGTGTCCAGCGAGCAGATCCGGGACGATATAAAGTACCTGGAAAAACGCTGGAAGGACATCCAGAAAAAAAGCGAGAAGGCGATTCCGCCCACCCTGATTCACGAGGACGTGGATATAACCGTTTTCGCCCTGCGCGACCTCTTCACCGAGGACGTGGACCAGATAACCGTGGATAACAAGGACGAACACGAACGGCTCCAGTCCTACCTCAAATCCTTCGCTCCCCATCTGTCCTCCCGGGTGGTCCTCTACCGGGACAAGACCCCTATCTTCGACTATTACGAGATAGAGGAGGATATCGAAAAAACCCTGGAAAGCAAGATATGGGTCCGCAAGGGCGGATACATAGTAATCGAACACACCGAGGCCCTGGTGTCGATTGATGTCAATACTGGAAGGTTCACCGGAAAGAAAAACCAGGAGGACACCATCCTGGAAACGAACCTCATCGCCGCCCGGGAGATCGCCCGCCAGCTCCGCCTGCGCGATATCGGGGGCATCATCGTGGTCGATTTCATAGACATGGAGCGCGAGGAGAACCGCCGCAAGGTCTACAACGAATTCCGCAACATGCTGAAGAAGGACCGCTCCCGGGCCCGCATCTCGCCCATCAGCGATCTGGGCTTGATCGAGGTGAGCCGTAAACGGGTGCGACCCAGCCTGCTGCACTTCTACAGCGATGAGTGCCCCTACTGCATGGGCAGCGGCAAGATCCTCAGTATCGAATCGATGGCCATGAAGGTGGAACAGTGGATCCGCCGGATCGGATCCCAGAAGCGGATAAACGGCATGCAATTCCGGGTCAACCCGCTGCTGGGCATATTCCTGCGGGAGGACCGCGAGGAGAATATCCGGGAGCTGGCCGGCACCTACAAGATAATCGTGGAGATCATAGACGATCCGCGGATGCACCGCGAGGATATCAAGATACTCTCCCTGGACGGCAACCGGGATCTAATGGCGGAGTTCGTGTAAACCGGGAATAATACACACCGCTAGGTTAGTTATCCCAGAGACCCCATCCAAAGGACAATTTAACGAAGGGATCCCACCGGTCCACGGGAGGATAACCACCTTTATCCTTCGCCTTTATCCACAGGTATCCCACGCTTATCTCGCCGAAGAGATCATCCAGGCTACCCGAAAGGTTCAGGGAGAAATCGAGCCTCTGCGAGAGCCGGGTTTCCCGGGAGCCGTCGTAATTTCTTCGAGGGCCGTCTCCCCGCAGGGCCCACCCGGTGTAGCTCGCCCGGACGTATACAAGAGGAGATAGGGTATCCGCCTGGTAGCTTTTCACCCACACCTTGCCCGCCCCCGCCGGCTTGCCGGTTAAGGGGTGGCGCTTGGTTCCGGCGGTGGTTGCGGTAACCTTTTTGCCCCTTCCCCAGATCAGGAAGGTTAGGTCGAGAGGAAGGAAGGAGTATGATACCACCCTGGTATTCGGGTCGCTTACATTCTCCAGGGAGAGTTCCATGAACCTGGAGCCCATTCCCAGGCGGCGCACCGCTGAGAACCAGGGTCTCTGGTAGCCCAGCACCGAGCCCTGGAGGCCCGATCCCTTACCCAGGGACCAGGTGACAAACTCGTAACGGATCCAGCGGGTTTTGGAGAGATCTATGGGATCGGCCTGGACCCCTGCCGGCAGCAGTCCATTCCCTACTCCCAGAAGAAGGATAACAAGGATAATTATTGATGCTCGTAGTCTTTTTTCGCCGATGTTTTTACGGGGTGTCATTTAACTCCTCCTTTTCCGAGTCACCTTATCAAATTCCCTGCAACTCTTTCAAGGAAATTAAGTTGCGAAAGATCCAGGATGGGAATTAATAGTTTTCTCGATTGCCTTACCGCCAAGTTCTCCGCTATCATGAGTTGTTGTACGAAACAAAAAATAATGGGAGGTTGGAGAATGAGCACCGGCGCCAAGGAGCTGGTTAAGCGATACGTGGAAGAGTTCTGGAACAAGGGAGACCTCGAGGGACTGAAAAACTTGACCACCGAGGATTTTAATTATCATCTGGGATTGCAGCCCCCCCGCGATAGGGAGGAAATGGCCGAATTTATAAAGGTCACTCATCACACCTTTCCAGATTGGCGGGTGGAGATAACCGATATGATAGCAGAAGGAGATAGGGTGGTAATAAAGTGGCGGGGCAAGGGTACCCACCGGGAATCCTTTCATGGGATACCGGCCACGGGGAGAGAGATTAAGATGGGAGGGATAAATATCTATCGCCTGGAGGGCGGTCGTATCGCCGAAGAGTGGGAGCAAACCGATACGGTAAGCATGCTGCAGCAGATGGGAGTTTTGCCCGCTACCTGATTGAAAAAGGTATAAAATAGTTTATGAAAAAGATAATGGTAACCGGAGCCCGCGGCTATATCGGCTCAAAGTTTATTAAAAAGTATAAGGATAAATTCATTTTTGAGCCGCTCAGCTTAAGCGCGGGAGATTCTCCTAACTTTGACGGAATAAACACCGTGCTTCACCTCTCGGCCCTGGTTCATCAAACCGGGGAATTGCCGGATGAGCTGTATTTTAAAATCAACACCGAACAGACGGAATCTTTAGCCAAGAAAGCGAAGGATGCCGGAGTAGGGCATTTTGTTTTCTTCAGTACGGTGGCCGTTTACGGAAAGCACGGTTATCTTGGTGAGCAATCAGAACGAATAGACGAACAGTCTCCTTGCCGTCCCACCGACGGCTACGGAAAAAGCAAGTGGGAGGCGGAGAAAATATTATCCGCACTGGCAGACGATAATTTCAAGGTCGCTATCATAAGATCTCCCCTGGTTTACGGGAAAGATTGCCCCGGGAATATGTACGAGCTGAAAAAACTGGTGGCGCGATTTCCATTTTTGCCTTTCGACTATCCCCACAATCGAAGAAGCATGATTCATGTTGATAATCTGTTGTCTTTCACCCAGCTGGTTATTGAAAAGCAGGTGGCTGGCATCCTGATTCCCCAGGACAACGATAAGTATTCCATAAAACAGATAGTGGAAACCCTGGCCACCGGCTTGAACAAAAAGGTGTGTCTATTTAAATTTCCTGGTTTTCTATTTGCATTTTTGGCGAATAAGAAACCACGGTTGATGTCCAGCCTTTACGGAACGCTGCTCTTTGACTCCACCGCCAGTAACGCCAAGACTGGTTATGTCGAGGAAGTGTCTACCGAAAAAGGATTGCTTTTGATGTGATCTTAGCTCCACGTTTTCTATTAAATTGTTTTTTATTAATTGATTTTGTAAAATGACAAGGCTTGATAGTTATTTATGTAAAGATATAAAAAGGGAGGGAAAAGAGTGTCTGAAAAAATGATCGAACAGTTCATGGAAATGGTTAAAATCGACAGCGAATCGGGCCACGAGGCCGAGATGATAGAGTATCTCTATCAGGAATTCACCAAGCTGGGAGGCAAGGCGGTAAAGGACGATTACGGGAACCTGGTGGCCAAATTCGCCGCCAAGGGGTGTTCCGGCAAGGATGCGATCCTCTTTTCCTGCCACGCCGATACGGTGCTGCCGGGGAAGGGGATCAAACCGGCCTTGAAAGACGGAGTTATCCGCAGTGAGGGAGATACGATCCTGGCCGCCGATGATAAGGCCGGAATAGCCGAATTGATGGAAGCCCTGCGGACCGCGCCGGCATATCCACCCCTGGAAATTTCGATCAGCCGCCAGGAAGAGGTGGGTCTGCTGGGGGTAAAGAACCTCGATTACAGCCTGATAAGCGCCAAGAAGGGATTTCTGCTGGATAACGACACCCTGGATACGATAGTGATCGGCGGGCCGTCATATTTCGCTCTGGACGTTGATATCAAGGGCCGCTCGGCCCACGCGGGGATGGAGCCGGAAAAGGGGATCAATGCCATTCAGGCCGCCGCCCGGGCCATTGCCTCCCTGGAATTGGGACGGCTGGATGCCGACACGACGGCCAACGTGGGTGTGATCAAGGGAGGAATTATCCGTAACGGAGTTCCCGATGCCTGTAGTTTCCTGGCCGAATGCAGAAGCCTCGATCATGACAAGGGGCAGGCCCTGGCCGACATGATGGTCGAAACGATCACAACGGAAGTGGAGAGTTTCGGGGCCTTCGTGGAGGTCAAGGTGGATAATCTTTGCCTAGCGGTGGATATCCCGGAAGATTCCCCCACCGTGTTGCTCGCCAAAAAGGCCTTGAAAACGGTGGGAATTGAGGCACATACGACGTTCATTACCGGTTTCACCGATGCTTCAATCTACAATAATAGGGGCATCGAGATGGCGGTGGTGGGTATAGGGGCCCGGATGGAGCATTCTACCGAGGAGCACATCCATGTCGAGGACATGGAAAAGGCGCGCAAGATGATCGTGGAGATCATGCGCCTGTGCGCGCAATAGGATGGGAGTGCGGGACGGAAAACGTTAGGGATGCTTTCTCATACACCTGTGCGCGAGGCAGGTGGAGGGGGTACCGGACGAAAATCGAGGGGATGATTTCCCATACGGCTGTGCGAACAGCAGGTCGTGACCTGTCACCTTCGAACGGTCCGGGGGCGAATGGTGATTGATTCGCCAGGAGGGATTTCAAATGGAAAAAATAATTCCTACAACGGGAGAATGGAGGAAGTTCTACGTCGCTGCCAGCAAGTTCCGGCAGATCGAATGCTGGAATTGGATGAATGTTGACGACCTTTTCTGTGTCCGGGATCCCGCGACGGGAGAGCTCAACTATTGCTGCGTACTGGGTGAAAGCGGCACTATTTTTGGAATTGCCGCTTATCCCGGCGCGGAAGGATTTCATTCATATTTGAGAATCCAGTTCAATGAAGGCATAGAAATGAGGGATGCCGGAATTCAACAAAAATGTCTCTTTCTATCGTTCGAAGACAGGGAATACTTGACCAAGTTTGACAATGACCTTGCCAAGAAAATGCTTTATAAGGGAAAGGGCTCCCATGCTTGGCCTCAATTCAGAAGCTATATTCCGGCATATCTCCCGGATTATCCCGATTCCCGGCAAGTTGTTCTTATGACCCATATACTCGAACAGGCTATTGATGTTGCTCTCAGGTTCCGAGATGACAGATCGCTGTTTCCCTCCGATGGGTGGGATAGTCTGCTGGCCAGGATTCCCGTGAAAGCAGGGGGAGGGTTGGAATGGAGGGACGAGATCATCGAACCGGATATAATGGATAAATCCCTTTTCGACGATATTCATATCGATGAATTGAGATTGGCCAAGTTAAAGAGGGAATATAAGAAAAGTCGGGCGGTCTGGGAAATAGAGTATTTCCTTGGCCCCGGGGCAATAGTCGAAAAAGGGAAAAGAGGGTACTATCCCTATCTTCTGATGTGCGTCGAAGCGGAAACTGGATATGTAATAGCTCTCTGGTTGGCAACTCCGGAGACCTATCAAGATGAATTTCCACACCGATTGATGGATTTTATCGAGAAGGCGGGAGAGATCCCCTCGCGCATACTTACCTCGCGCGAGGAGACGCAAGATATGCTCAATCCGGTCGCGGAAAAGCTTAATGTTCCAATCGACTTTACACAAGAACTGAACGGTATAAGAGCCGCCGCAGATAGTATGTTCGAATATTTCGAAGAACACGGTTCGGTGGATTCGGATCCGCGGGAAATGGATTTATGGGAGGATTACGGTTCAGAAATTCGTGATATCATGAGTGCTGGGAGTAAAGACCAAGATCCGAGTAAAGACACAAGTAAAAATTCAGACGGGTTCCCGGAAGATGTCGGGGAAATTTATGAACAGCCCGGCGGGAGCAAGATCCCGGGCGAGGTCGCGGGACAGACTCCTCTCCCGGTTTTTCTCGGTTTGACGCCGAGGGAGATGGGAAGCCTTATAAATATTCCTTTCGATGAGCAATATTCGCCCTTCACCCTTAATCCGGTGCTGGATGGGAAGTCGATACGTGAACTGAAACTGTTCAACGATATTGTTATTTATCTTGGAAAACTGGGCGAAATAGAATCCCTGCCACTGACAAAAATGGGTAATCTCCCCAGAAAATTCTGCCGGGAGATGAAGACTCTGGGAGTTGGGGGCGACGATCCTTGGATAGAAATGAAAAAAGTTTTTAACGAGAAGGATTTTTACGGATTACATTTGATCAATAATTTAACCAGACTATCCGGTTTGACCCGCAAGGAAAGAGGGAAAATAATGTTGACCAGGCGGGGGAAAAATCAACTCAAAGCCCTTCCCGCCTCGATTTGTGAACTGTACACTCTCGTGGTAAAAACTTATGCCACAAGATATAACTGGAGTTATGAGGATAATTACCCGGTAGCGGGGATAATCCAGAGAAGTGTGTGGTTCACCATCCGACTTCTACAGCAATACGGAAGCTTGGAAAGAGATACGGCCTTCTACGGCGATCTATTTCTCCGGGCATTTCCCTCGGTCAGGGAAGAATTTCCCATGAATTATTACCATTCAACGGAAGAATATTTCAGGGACTGCTACACCTACAGGGTGTTTTCCCGGTTTTTACACGATACCGGTCTTATAAAAACCAGGGAAATCGGCGATAAATATAGGAAAAGAGTCAGGGTTGAGAAAACCCGGTTGGCGGACGAATTGGTAATCTGGAAGAGACCTCTCCCGTCCCCGGATCCTATCCGGAACAGCCTCGGAGATTAATCCTGGGATCAGGCGCCGATCTTGTATCGTCTTTTCAACACATTCTTTAGAAACCACGGTCACTGTTTTCCCGTATAGATAGAGGAAGAGTCGGATGAAAAAACATAGATATCACTCTTGAATTTTCGCCCCCAAGGAGAATAGTCTCTTGCAATGATAACAACTATAGAGGAAATTAATATCCCGATCTCCCCCTGGAATCCTCGGAATCCCGGAAAAAGCAATAAACTGTCGGGTATTCGAATCATTTTTCCCCCCGGGAATTGTATTGCACTGCTTATCCTGCTGCTACTCTATATAATTCCCTTCCCTTCCATCGCGAGGGCCGGGATCCGTCCCCCGGAAAATTACATGGTGCGGTCCTGGACCACCGATTCGGGTCTGCCTCATAATGATATCCGGGCGATGGTTCAAACTAATGATGGGTACCTGTACCTGGGGACCGCGGCCGGTCTGGCGCGTTTTGACGGCGTACGCTTCATGGTCTTCAATCAGGAAAACACGCCGGTCTTGAAGAATAACCGGATTTTATCCCTTCACCAGGATATCTACTCGGTTTTGTGGGTGGGAACCGATGGTGGTGGTCTCTACGCCCTGCGGGAGGGGCGGTGGGAAGAGTTCGAGGGGCAGGAGTGGTTCGAAGACCGCCACATCCGGGCGTTGATTTCGGACCGTAGAGGAAATCTCTGGATAGGAACCGAGCACGGCCTGCACCTCTGGGACGGGAAGAATATAAGGAGCTACGGTCTGGAGGAAGGGTTGGCCGACGATCTGATCACCTCCCTTCTCCTCGATGGCTGGGGGAATATATGGGCCGGAACGATGTGGGGCGGCCTGGCCGGGATCGAGGATGGCCGGATCCGCGTCTTTGATTACGGCGACGGTTTGGCCGATCAGACGGTGCTTTCCCTCCATGCTGACTGGCGCGGCCGGGTATGGATCGGGACTATGGAAGGGCTGTTCTCCCTGCAGCCCGAGGAGGGGAGGATCTTCCCCGTCGATCGGGATTCCGATTATCCGGTGACCGCCCTGGAGGGCGGTACGAACGGAGAATTAATCGTGGGGACGATGGTGGAGGGCCTGCAGCTCCTGGAAGATTCCTCCCTGCGGGACCTGGTGCCCGGTGAGGAGCAGGGTAACTGCCACATCCGCGCTCTTCTCACAGACCGGCAGGGGCAAACCTGGGTGGGGACCGCTTCCCGCGGCCTCAAGCAGATCAAAGAAAGAAAGGCCGGTTCCCTGACCGAAAAAGACGGACTGCCCGCAGGATCCATTCACACCCTGCTGGAGGATGGAGCGGGTGCACTCTGGATCGGCAGCGAGAACAGTGGCCTGTACCGGATGCGGGGGGGCGTGATCAACAAGGTAATGGATAGTTCCGGAGGATTGGCCGGCGATATAGTGCGCTCCCTGCTTCTGGACCGCTCCGGCCGGCTGTGGGTGGGCACCCTGGATGGCGGCATCAGTATCATGCAGGGCGCCAAGGTCGAAAATCTTTCCGGCCGCGACGGACTGATCTCCGATAACATCACCTCCCTGCTGGAAGATCAGGAGGGCGCCGTTTGGATCGGCACAAACCGGGGGCTTTGTTGTTACCTCAACGGAAAGATCGCAGTGAACGGTAAATGTCTTTCCCTTGCGGACCAGTTTGTCCGGACCCTGTACCAGAATGACCGGGGGGTGCTTTTCGCCGGCACCAGGAACGGGATATGGAAACAGGACACCGATTCTTTCCAGAGGATTACCGCGGAGGAATTGGACGTTCTCTCTCTGCACCAGGATACAAATGGACGGCTCTGGGCGGGAACGAACGGAGAGGGCCTGAAGTGCTTATCCGATGGGAAGATAAACGGTTTTTCCATTAAGGACGGGATGCCGGGAAATTTTATTTACAGCATCAGCGAAGTAGATTCCGGCCTGGCTTGGTTCAGCTGCGAAAACGGAGTCTTCAGCGTCCACCTTGATTCCTTGCGGGCTTACGGGGAAGGGTCCGCTCCTCTCCTGGCGGCCGCGCTGTATGACGATTGCGAGGGTATGCCCGCGAGCAGATGCAGCGGTTTCTGCGATCCGGCCGTGTGTATTTCCCGGACGGGTAAGATCTATTATCCGACCACCGGGGGGGTGGCTTATTTCCCGCGGGAAAGGCCGGGGAAGAAGGCTCAGGCGCCCCCGGTTCTGATAGAGTCGATTGCAGTGAACGATATCGATCAGGAAACAAATACGGATATCGAGATGTCCTCGTCGAGCCGGATAGAGTTCCGTTTCACCGCCTTCGACTATGCAGCGCCCGAAAAAATCCGTTTTCTCTTCCGGCTGGAGGGGGAGAGATCCGTTTTAACTCCCCTTTATCCGTCTCAGGAGAGGATGGCCCTTTTCCGTCATCTGCCTCCGGGTGAATATTGGTTCTCCGTCCGGGCCCTAGGCAACAGCGGGCTGTGGAGCACCAATACCGCGACGGCTAGTTTTGTTATCAATAAGCCTTTTTACCGCACCGCCACTTTTCTGATTCTGCTGGCCCTAGGAATCATACTCGCCGGTGCGACCGCAGCGCTGATCCGCGGCCATAGGCAAATAAGCCGGCAGAAGAAAAAATACAGCACCACCACCATCGACGCCGAACGCATGGATAAGGCCCTGGTTCGATTAATCTCCCTGATGGAGGAGGAAAGGCTCTATCTCGATCCGGATCTCACCCTGAAGAAATTGGCGGGCGAACTCAAAATCCATTACAACCAACTCTCCCGCATCATAAACGAACGGTTTTCAGTCGGATTCAGCGATTATATCAACCGCTACCGGGTGTCGGCGGCCAAGGAGATACTGTCCGATCCGGCTCTTCAAGGAAAAACTATCCTGGATATCATGTATGACTGCGGATTCTATTCCAAATCGACCTTTAATACCGCCTTCAAGAAGTTTACCGGCCTCACCCCCTCAAAATTCCGCAAACGCAACGGGTGATACCGTTGATACGATAATCGCCATGTCTTAAATGGCAATCTAGAACCATTTTTTGGTTCTAGATTGCAATAACGGACGACCGGGAAGAGGGGAAATACATATATTATTCACGAGAGCCGAGTCACAGGTGACACAGGGAGCCGGCAGGGATGTAACTCATGAGAGTAGAATCTGACTCATGAGAATCGGATGTGACTCGTGAGAGTAGTACGCGGTAGTTTCTTTAGAAAGGAGGACAGGGATGAAAAGAGCACTGTCGCTTGTCGTCTTTGTCGCTATCCTCACTCTCGCCTGCGGTTATCTGTACGCCGGTGAGGGGAAGGAGGTTCACAAGGAATTCGACGGAGTGAAGAAGATCAAGCTCAATACGGTGAGCGGGGACTGCATAATAAAAACGCACGGTTCAAGTAAGGTTGAAATCGATCTCTATTATGACGTGGACCCGGAAAAAGCATTTAAGTACCGGATGCAGGAAAGGCAAAGCTCGCTGATAATAAAGGAAGAATGGCGCGGCCATTCAACCTCGGGCGAAGTGGTTTGGACCCTGACCGTGCCCAAGGACACAAAGATCGAGTTCAGCACTGCATCGGGCGATATAGAGGTCACCGGACTGGCGGGAAGCATTGAGGCCAGCACCGCCTCCGGGGACGTTAAAATCGAAGACGTTAGCTGCGAGGTTGATATCTCCACCGCCAGTGGTGATATCGATATAGTTAACGCGCGGGGGGAGATGGACTTATCCACCGCCAGTGGTGATATCCGCGTGGAAGGCAGCAGCGAGGAGATCGAGCTGTCCACGGCCAGCGGCGATATCGACGCAGTCGGTCTGGAGGGGGAGATATCCCTTGGCACTGCCAGCGGCGATATCGATATTTCCGACTCCCAGGGGATTTTCGATCTGGGATGCGCCAGCGGCAGCGTAGAAGCCGAAAATATCATCATCAAGGGCGCCAGCGAATTCTCCACCGCCTCGGGAAGCGTGAAGGTCATATTGGCCGAGACCTCCCAGTATGACCTGGAACTCTCCACCGCCTCCGGAAACGTCCTGCTCGATTATAACGGCAACGATATTGAGGGATACTTCGAGTTCGAAGCCAGGAAACGGCGCGGTCGTATCGTGGCCCCCTTCAATTTCGACGACGAGGAGGAATATGAAAGGCACGACGAAACCTATATGCGCAAATCATTCACCCGTAAGTCGAAGACTCCGGAAATCTACCTGAGCACGGCTTCGGGGAAAGTGGAGTTGAGGAAGTAGAAATCCGGATAGTAATCAAAAGAATGAATCCGGAAATGAAATGACGGACTTAAAACACCGGTGATCCGGCGGGATTATAAATCAATCCCGCCGGATCTTTATTTTAGAATCACCATCTTGTGGGTCTGGACGAAATCTTTAGTCTCCAGCCGGTAGAAGTAGACTCCGCTGGCCGCCTCGGCGCCCTTTTCGTTCAAACCGTTCCAGGTAATGGTGTGGGGCCCGGCATCTCGCACCCCCTCGACCAGGATTTTCACCAACCGGCCGGAGACGTCGTAGATCCTCAAGGTTACTTGGCCCTTTCTCTTCAATCCGAATCTGATGGTGGTGACCGGATTGAAGGGATTGGGATAGTTCTGCTGGAGGTAGTATTTATAGGCCTGTGGAGTATCCGGATCGGCGTCGGTGATGTCCCCTCGCGTCTCGTTGTTCATCCAGCTTATGACCTTCTCCATGATCGTATTGCGGATCAGGGGCGAGTTGCTGTCGCAATCTCGGATATGCATGAAGCTGAAGGCGAACCACATGGTGCGGGCGGGATGGCCCAGGCCATTCGTCCACTCCGATTGGACGCCTGCGGCTCCCAACCCGGTATAATCGATATAATCCAAAGCGAACTCTCCGTAGGGTTCCGTCATTTCCAGGACATCGAAATCGTTGATGATGGGGCAGCCGCCGAAGGCGTAAAGGGTGTCCGCGGTGGAGAAAATACCGGGAGGGTCCAGGCCCATGATCCGGGGGGATACGGTGCCGCCGCTCAGTTGATAATAACTGTCGCTGATCAGTGAAACTCCACATTGAGTATTCATGAAATCCAACGAGGTCGGTGATCGCCGGTTGAGATCGTAGGCGATGTTGTCTCCGCAGATCCACAGGCCTACCTCATGCGGTGAGCTTTCCAGATATTCAAAAAGCAGCTGGATATCCTCGCTCTTATCCCCCCCGGTCCCGTCACAGATGGTTCCGTAGCGCAGATCCCCCGAATCCCAGACGATCTTCTTGTAAATGCCCAAGTGTTCGGGCCTGGCCCGGCTCCCCAGGCCGTTGGATACCAGCGAGGAAGGACCGTTTATGTCGAATCGATCGTAGGGAAAGTCCGAATAGGTTACCGAGAGAACTTCTATGAAGGACTCCTCCCAGTAGTGTTCGCTGAATCCAGATAGGGACCCGCGGCCGTCAAAATCGTCCACGTAAAGCACGTCGTATTCCAGCGTCGGCAGGGTGGTGAATTCGAAGTAAGGTCCCCGATCCTCCTCCCCCACCCAGGGGGGAAGGGTGGTGATCCGGCCGGTCCAATCCTCGGCCTGGAAATAGTACCAGAATTCCCAACCGTTCTCCAATCTCTGATCCTGGAGATCGAAACAAACCTTGGCGCTGTCCGCCTCACCGTCGGCCCCCCGGGCCCAGCGCCCCTGCAGCTTGGTCCATGATCCCGCCTCAGCGCAATCGGCGCAGCAGCAGCTGTCGCAGCGATCCGGATCGCTCGCCATCCGGGGATCGTAGTCGGTGCAATCTAGTTCATCGGGATAAAGCTCGCCGGGACCCCGCCAGTAGCCTTTTATGAACATCCATACCTCCGGCTCGCCGTTGACCGCCGTTTTAATGCCGGCCGGGGAGGTGACGCTGACCACTATCGAATCCCCGGGGCGGATGGAATCGCCGGGCGAGTTGATATCCATCGCCATGTCGGCCCGCACGAAAGATGATCCCACGCTGCCCGCCGGGAAGTTGTCTTGGAAAAGATCGATGCTGCGGTAACTCCACTGAGGACCGGAAGAGCCGTAGCGTTTTATATGGACGTTGTCGATCCAGGGGGAGGGAGTATGACTGCTACCCGCGCCATAAACAGCGAATTTCGTCCCGCCCGCGTCTATGACGCCGATCGCCACCTGTATCGGATCGTCTCCCACCAGGTCGCTGATATCGAAGGAGGCGTACTGGTAATCCCGTCCCGATCCGTAGTAGAGGAAGTTGCGGTCCGACCATTCCCCCGGTTCCCCGGAGATGATCTTTCGGACCCGCCAGTAATAGAATACCAGGTCAGGGAGGTCGAGATCACGGTAAATGGTGAAATTCAGTTGAGTCCCGCCGAGATCAGGTAGAATCCCGGGAGGAATTATCCCGTCCTGCTCATCATCCCCCTGGGTGGAATACCGGGTCATGTCTATGACGGGGGATACGATCATCTCGTTCTGGAACGGGCCCTCCACGGTCAAAGGGTAGGGAGTCACATAGAGTCCGGGGTAGTCGGTGCTGGCCGGTCCGCTGTGGCCGGGGGAGCCGAAAAATTGTACCTGGGTGCTATAGTTTCTACCGCAGAGGTCCTTATCCAATAGGTAGCTCTGCAGGGTGGAGTAGCGCCCGTAACTGTAACTGTTATCCTCCCGTGTCCAACCCTGCCAGTCGGAAATTTCAAAATCGTAGTATACCGTGGTGAAGGTGTCCACCTCCCCGCGGCGGTACTCGTTTTCCGTTCTAAATTCCGCGTGGGTCCAATCTCTTATAACGCTTCGCCCCTTTACGAAATAATCCGACCGCATATGACCCAAGGTCATGGCGTATATATCATTATTCAAGTTGCGTCCGTCCGTCCAGGCGATGATGGCCTTATACCCGTCGTCCATGGCTATCTTCTGCTCGCTCTGCATATTATCCTGGGTGCAGATATCGATGCCTTCCGGATAGGTGACCGTTCCATTTCTATCTACCAAATTGGCATAGATATCATAATCCCCGTCCCGCTGGTCGGTCCAGGTCACCGCCGCTCCCCCGTTGTGATCGGATGTGAGTTCGGGGGATGATTGGGGACCGGTGGCCGCGCACACGGCGATTCCTCCGCCAGTCCACTGAATCACACCGGTGGTATCTATCTTCTGGGCATATATGTCCCATTCAGTACGGTTATCCGCCCAGGTGATGATCACGCCACCCTCCCCGTCGTTGATGATCTGCGGGCTCACCTGGTTTTCCCCCGCGGTGCAAACGGCCACTCCGTTGGTGTCTCCCCACATGCTGTTTCCCAGGGAGTCTATCCTTTCGGCATAGATATCGGGATGGCCGGTCCTGCTGTCGGTCCAGGTTATTATCGCTCCCCCGCATCCATCGGAAACCAGTTGGGGATCATGCTGACTGTTAACCGCATCGCAAACGGCTATCCCATTCGCCGTCCAGCATACGGCACCGTTGGGATGGACGCGCTGGGCGTAGATGTCCCTATCAATACCGCGGTCGTCCTGCCACACTATGATGGCGCCGCCCGCGCCGTCCGATACGATTTGCTGATAATCCTGATGTCCGGATGCGTTACAGATGGCTACTCCGTTTGGTGAGTTCCACAATACGTTACCCGACTCATCAATCCTCTCCGCGAAGATATCGTCGTTGCCGTTCCGATTATCCCACCAAGTGATGATAACGCCGCCCGCTCCGTCGGTAGTCAATTGAGGAAAGTACTTGAGGCTAGCGTATTCGCATACCGCTACTCCGTTCAAGATCCATTCGGAATTTCCATTGGGATCTATCTTCTGGGCGTAGATGTGGTGACCTATTCCTCGGTGATCGACCCAGGTCACGATCGCTCCCCCCGGTATATCCGGTATGATTTCAGGTGATCCGGCCGAATTCCCGGTCGCGCATACCGCTATCCCATCGCCCGATCCCCACATAAGTCTGCCGTCCCAGTCCACTCTTTCGACGTATATACCCTCCCCGGTGGTGCGGAAATCTTGCCAGACTATGACCGCTCCGCCTTCTCCATCGGAGATGATTTGAGGGCCGGACTGGTCGCCCGTATCCTCGTCGCAGACCGGGATGCCGTCGTCCTGCCAGGCGGCCTGTACGGCCAGGACCCCGGCCAGGACAAGCAGCGCCACGACCGCGATTAATGATCTATGCCGTGTATTCATGAGTACTCCTTTCCCCTAACTGTAGGAATGATAAGAATTGGTTGCGGAGCGGGGTAATGCTGCTTTCCTATATCGGCAAGTTGGATGAAGATGGGAATAGGAAGAGTAATGGACATTAGGATCGGCGCGGAATAACACATAGCCAGCTTCCCGCTCCCTGGACTAAATTGGAAAGTTCTCCCCCCAGAGGTGCTGTGGTGAATCAGGAATTCATTCTTTTTTTACTGGTCCCTATACGACTTTGTTTGAAGCCGCGAAAGTGAAACAAGTATATCATCGAAGGGGCGTTTTTTCAAGGGATACTTATATGTGGAGTTTCCCCATTTTTCTAAGGGCCGAACATGCTGATCTGGAGGGTTTTGGTTTTTAGCATGTCTTTTACCAGAAAGGGCCT
>JAFGPI010000023.1 GCA_016926065.1 Candidatus Krumholzibacteriota bacterium | reverse complement strand
TTGGGGCGATTCCCAACCGCAAGCATACCCCGTCGGCCACCTTATCCGGCGCGGGCAGCTCCCTTTTGATACCGCGCAGGGAGCTTTCCAGGGAAAGGAACCACTGATGGGACCGGCGGCATTCCGCGCAGTCGTCCAGGTGGGCTCTCACCAATTCCTCCTGCCCGGAGGGAAGATCCCCTTCGATGTAGAGAGGCAGCAATCGTTCAATTTCAGCGCAATTCATCGTTATCCTTTTCCTCCGCGTCCTCCCGTCTCGCCGGCCGGGTCACCCGTTCTCTAAGCGACAATTTGGCCCGGTGAATATAGGTCTTTACCGTTCCCACCGGTATATCCATCAGTTCGGCTATTTCATTATACGATTTCTCGGCCAGGTAGCGCAACTCGATTACCTCCCGGTAGTGGGCTTCCAGTCCCTGAACCAGGTTCCGCATCTCCCGGGCGGACCGTTCCCGCCGGTATATTTCGTCCGGACTTTCCTCGATCGTTCCCAGCTCGAAAAAATCGTCGATCGGCATGGTATCATCCCTTATCCTGGCCCTGGCGTTGAGCGCTTCGTTGCGGGCGATCCGGTATATCCAGGTGGATAGCTTGGAACGGCCTTCAAAACCGGGAAGCCCCCGGTATATCTTGATGAATGCCTCCTGGACAGTATCCTCGACCTGGTCGCGGTTGCCCAGGACCGACCGGGCCGCCGCGTATACCAGGGCGCTATACTTTTCGACCAGCTTGCGAAAAGCCCTCTCGCTGCCCTTGATTGCTTTGCGGACCAGGTCAAGATCATCACCCCGCAAATTTGGTTCCTCCATGGAAGTATGACAAGGGCCGGGGAACAAAGGTTTCAGAAATATTATGACATGCGGAGGAGAAATAAAAAAGAGCAGGTTGAAAAAAGTTGAAACAAATCGGCCCGGCCCCTGTCTGATCTGATAGATAAGGAAACCGCTGGCCCCCCGGGCCGGAAGTCAGTACCTAAAGTGATGTTCATGAAAGGAGCCAAGATGTTTGATATCAGTCCCGCCGCCATAGCCGTCATCATCCCGGTGACGTTTCTCATTTGCGCGGTGGCGGTTATTATCACCGTCATCATCATCAACGCCGGGCGCAAGGAGCTGGAGCACAAGGAAAAGATATTGGCCCTGGAGAAAGGGATAGAGCTGCCCCCCGCGGTGGCCAAGAAAAAATCCCCCCGTTATCTATCCATGCGGGCCTGGGGATTCGTGTTTACCTGCCTGGGGATCGCCCTCATCATCGGGATTTCCGCCGAATCCGGCCTGAGACACGGATTATGGGGGCTGCTGCCCACCTCTCTGGGAGTGGGCCTGCTGATCGCCGCCTACCTGGAAAAGAACGAGAGCGGGGATTAGTACCGTCCGCGGGGGATATCCCGTGCCCCGTCATCCGGGGAACGCCTCCGCCGGGCGCTCCCCGGATAATCCCCGGTTCAGGCCGGATGTATCCGTGCCGAACCCCCGCTCCAGTGATAGCGGTCGGCTGCCGGATGTATCCGCGCCGGGTCCTCGCTTCCCGCGAAAACAACCGCCTGCTGGTGGATAAATCCGCGGAAACAGTGTGTGTCTCGGTATGACCATTTCCCTTGACTTGCCTGAATAAAGAAAGAATCTTAAAATATCGACAGCGTGCTCTGCGGGGAGAATCCAGATGCGCCCGGCTACTTTCCTATGCGTTCTATTTATCGTTTGTTCCGCCTGTGCGTCCCGGACCGGGACGCGCCGGCCGGGCACGCTCGCCTCTTCTCCCGCCGGAAACCTTAGCGTCAAGGTTTATACCCTTCCCTGCCCGCGGAGCAAGGTGTCGCACGTGAAATTCGCTCCCGGGCGAAATAAATTGCTTTCCACCGCGGCCGATGAATCCGGCATATCGACCCTGAAGATCTGGAACGCCTCCTCGGGAGAGGCAATGGAATCTTTCGTGAATGATACCTTTATCGATCAGGATGCCGCGTTCAGCCACGATGGCCTCACCATCGCTATCGGCAATCAAACGGTATTTTTATTGTGGGCGGACAATTACAAGGTACGGCGATCTTTTCAGGTAGATGCCTATTCCGATCTGCGGGTGATCGATGTCGATCAAAGCCTCATCTATCCCTGGGCCATCAAGAACGTGGAAGTACTGAAAAAGATACACTATGTAACCTGTCTGGCCTTTTCCGCGGACGACAGATTGCTGGTGTCGGGTTACGAGAACGGGCAGATTAAGGTATGGAACACCCGCTACGGGAATCTCCTGCAAACACTCCGGGGAGGAAGATTTCACGGCGGCATTCTGGATGTGGAGTTCAGTCCGGACGGCGGGCATATCGCCGCTTGCCAGGAAGACGATAAGATCCGGGTCTGGTCCTATCCCCGGTATGAGGAAAAAATTTTACGGGGGCACGACCAGCCGGTAAAAGTGATCTCCTTCGATCCGGTTAACGGTTATCTGGCCTCGGGGGGCCGGGATAGAAAGGTGAAGATATGGGATGTGGGCAGGGGAGAGGTGCTGCGCACCCTGAGCGGGCATACCGGAGCCGTGCTGGCCCTATCCTTCAGCCGGGACGGCCGCTACCTGGCCAGCGCGGGCGGGGATAAGACCGTGCGGATTTGGGACGTCGCGGCGGCGCAGGAGCTGGTGGTGCTGCGGGACCATCACCGGGCGGTCAATGATCTTTCCTTCAATGCCAATGCCTCCTTGCTGGCCAGCGCCGGCGATGACGAGGCGATCCGGATCTGGGATATCTCGGACCTGAATCTGATTTCCGATCCCCGCTTGGTCCCCCAGCCCCTTTATCCTCCCCGGCTGGTGGGGGCGGCAAATTTTGTCGATCTCTCCGGCGACGGAGTGCTGGAGAAGGGGGAGGAGGGCAAGCTGATTATCGAGGCGCGTAACACCGGAGGGGATGCCGCCTACCAGATCGTGACCATGATAGTGCCCGATACCCTGCGACCTGATTTGAAGATCGCTCAAGCGCCCCTGATCCCCCAGCTTCTACCTGGCGAATCGGTAAGCCTGGAAGTGCATGTCGCCCGGGCGGCCGAGGAAAAGGGACAGGCGGTGCCGGCCGCTTCCGGGGAAGAGGGCTTTACCATACGCATGTTCGAGTGCAACGGGTTTCACCTGTTCCCCGTCGTGCGGTTAAAGATTATCCTGGCGGCGCCCCGGTAAGGGAACGGATAGGGCCGGGATAAGGCGGGGACTGTAACCGGCGGATATATTGCCGGGATCTCCACCGGAGAACGCATCGCCAGGACTTCCACCGACGGATTAATTTGTCTTTCTCCCCGCATTTTATGATTCCCAAGAAAGTCCCTTGATGCTATAATCCGTCATCGATCGGGGGGTGCAGTCGGCGGCGGATTCTGCGCCCGGCAAAACGGAATGTTTTCCGGGGTTCGAAGAAGGGAGGACGAGGATGAGGAAAGTATTCTGTTTTTTCATTCCAGTCTTTGTTGTTTGCCTGACACTACTTTTCCCGGCCGGTTCCTTGGTCGCCCAGGTGGCGATCAACGAATTCATGCCCGATCCCAACCGGGACTGGGACGGCGACGGCGAGTACAGTTACCGGAACGACGAGTGGGTCGAGATCGTCAACGGCGGAGAATCCGCGATCGATCTTTCCGGCTACCGCCTGGCCGACGGAGACGAAGACCCGGTATGGAGGTACGGATTTACCGGATTTCTCCCCCCCGGGGCGGTGATGGTGGTCTACGGGAGCGATTCGCGCGCCTGGGAGGAGACGAATGGATTGCCGGTATATGGATTAAGCCTGAATAACGACGGCGACCGCCTGTCCCTCTATCAGCTGGAGGGCGCCGATACGGTGCTGGTCGACACCATCCTCTACACCGGAAAGGCGGTGGGGGATGACCGTTCCATCGGCCGGAATATCAACGCTCCCGGAGAATGGGTGGTTTTCGACGCCTACAATCCCTGTCCCGATAATTCCATTCCGGCCGGGAACGGGTGCGTGCCCACGCCCGGGCTGGTGAACAACTGTACTACCGGGGCGGAACCCGTTTCCTGGGGCCGCATAAAAAATGAGAACCGCTGAGCGAGGCGGCCGGCCAGAGGGCCGACGGATAAATTTGTAAAGCGATTAAAAATAATGAATTCGCCGCCGCATATTTCATTTTTGCTTTACCGGTAGTCGATCTTGTGATAATTTTGCTCTCGCGATGGAAGCTTCCGATCAGAATAATGGAGTGGACAAACTCAACCGTTGTTGGGAATACCTGAACTGCACCAACACCGAATGCCCGGCCCACGGCCGGACCGGGTTGCCCTGCTGGGAAATAACCGGCCACCGCTGCCGGGAGCGCGTATTCGCCCGCTTCGAGGAGAAACTGATTCAGTGCTGTTTCAAGTGCCCCTTCTTTTCCCAGTTGAAGAAAAGGATCAAGGGACGCCGCTGGGCCGATATCACCCTCCTCGAATCGCTGGAAGACGCCTTGATAAGGTCATCCAAATATTCCACCAAGGTGGAGGATCTCTACATGGAGGTGATCCGCCGCAGCAAGCTCATGAATCTGCTGGGCGAGGTGAGCAAGATAATCTCCCGCCTGGACAAGGAAGAGGATATCATCCTGGCCATTCTCACCGTGATCACGGCCCGGGAGGGCCTGGGGTTCAACCGGGCCTTTGTCTTCCTCAAGGGCGCCGAGTACGATCTGTTGAGGGGTAAATATGCGCTGGGACCCTCCTCGCCCGAAGAAGCCGGTTCTATCTGGAAGATCCTGGACAAGGATTACGGAAGCTCGATAGAGAAACTGGTCAGCAAGGGACAGAAGCTGCACTATCTTCGCAACAGCCCCCTGACCCGGGTCACGGCCGATCTCTCCATACCCCTGACCGAGGATGGGGGCATAATTTTCAAGGGGATAGATGAAATCCGGTTCATCAAGAAGAATGATCTGAAAACGAGGAACGATCTGCATATCGCCCGCTCGCTGGGGCTGGAGGAATTTTGTGTCTGTCCCATCGCCACCGCCGAGGACAGCCTGGGCCTGATCATCGTGGATAACATCTTCACCGGCAAGGAGGTGACACCGGAGGATGCCCACCTGCTTGAGATGGTCGTAAGTCACGCCACCACATCGCTTAGAGCCGCTCAGCTAAAGGAATCTCTGAAGAAGAACGTGGAGAGCCTAAAATCTACCTATCGCAAATTGAAGCTCAACGAGGAAAGGATGATGAAGGCTGAACGGCTGGCCATATCGGGGGAGCTTACCTCTTCCATGATTCACGAGATAAAGAATCCCCTGGTATCGATAGGCGGATTCGCCCGGAACCTGTGGAATAACGGACAGCTGCAGGGCAGCGACCGGGAGAAGCTGGAAATAATAATGAATGAGGCCCTGCGGCTGGAAAAATACCTGGAAAAACTGCAGTCGCGGGTGGGCGAACTGAAGCTGGAGGAGGCCGATGTCAACCAGATCATCGAGGATAACTGCAACCTGCTGCAGATGGAATTCAGGGAGCACCGCATCGAGCTGCTGAAAAGCCTGGCTCCCGGGTTGCCGGCCTGCAAGGTGGACCTGGTAAAGATCACCGAGGTTTTTCTCAATATCTTCCATAATTCCCTGGAGGCGATCGGCCAGGACGGGTCTATCTGGGTGAAAACCTGGAAGGCCGATAACGAAGTATTCGTGGAGATCGAGGATAGCGGGGAAGGAATCAGCAAGGATAGGCTGGGCAGGATCTTCACCCCTTTCTTTACCACCAAGGAAAAAGGCTCGGGACTGGGATTGGCCCTGGCTCACCGCATAATAAAGGATCATGGGGGGAATATCTCCGTCTCCAGCATGAAGGGCAAGGGCACCTCCTTCCTCATCTCCCTGCCCGCCGCGGCCGAGCAAAATCCTCAGCCCGCCCCTTCCGCGGGAAGCTTCAAGTATCCTTCCGACTCCATGATTGACAAAACGATATAATTCATATATTCTGCAAATCCTTGTGATGCCCGGGCGGACAACGATCCGGGCGGACAGAGGTTTAACCGGAAAGAGATTCAATGGCCGGTTCTCCTGGAGGCATCGTGATGCTTTTTACCGGTGACGGAAAGGGTAAAACCACCGCCGCCCTGGGCGCCGCCCTGCGGGCCGCGGGGCACGGGGCGACGGTCTGCATGATCCAGTTCATGAAGGGACGCCCGTACGGCGAGCTGGCCGCCGCCCGGAAGATTCCCGGATTCACCATTGAGCAGCACGGCCGGGATGAGTTCGTAGATCCCCAGCAGCCGGAGGAGATCGATATAGAGCTGGCCCGCCGGGGCTGGAGCAGGGCGCGGGAAATAGTGTCCGCCGGGAAAACGGATATGCTGATCCTGGACGAGATAAACGTGGCGGTATCGTTCGGACTGATTCCGCTGCCGGAAGTGGTGGAGCTGATCAAAAACCGCCCGGCCGGAATGGATTTCATACTTACCGGCCGCTACGCGCCCCCCGCCTTGATCGAACTGGCCCACACGGTCACCGAGATGAAGGAAATCAAGCACCACTATCAAAACGGTATACAGATGAGGAAGGGCATAGAATACTGATCAAGATGGGCAACAAACCGGACATCGATGCTCTGCTGGAAAGGTTTGCGGAGGGGAATGTCACCGCCGCCGCGCGGCTCATCTCGGTCATAGAAAACGGGGGGGAGGAGGCGGAGCGGGTGCTCGACCGCATCTTCGCCCAAACCAGCAACGCCTACCGGGTGGGATTCACCGGACCTCCCGGAGCCGGGAAGAGCAGCCTGCTCTATCGTCTTACCCGGATATTCCGGGAGGAAGGCCGCAGGATCGCCGTGATCGCGGTTGATCCGACCAGCCCTTTCAGCGGTGGCGCCCTGCTGGGGGACCGGATCAGGATGCAGTCCCTCTCCGAGGATACCGAAATTTTCGTGCGCAGCCTGGCCAGCCGGGGAAGCCTGGGGGGCATATCGAACTGTACCGATGAGGTCTGCGATCTAATGGACGCCTTCGGCAAGGACCTGATCCTGGTGGAGACGGTGGGAGTGGGCCAATCGGAGCTGGAAATCGCCGAAAAGGCGCACACCGTGGTGGTGGTGCTGGTTCCCGAATCGGGGGATGGAATCCAGGCCATGAAGGCCGGCCTGATGGAAATCGGAGATATATTCGTGATGAACAAGTGCGACCATTCCGATGCCGAGCTGGCGGCCCTGGAAATCGAGGATACCCTGAAATTGAAGAATATCCCCGCCGGCGGATGGAAACCGCGGGTGGTATTGACGTCGGCCCGGGAAGAAACCGGAATCGACGACCTGCTGCGGGCGATCGGGGAACATCATACGTATCTCCAGGACAAAGGCCTCTTCCGCAAAAAACGCAAGCAGATCTTATTCTCCCGGGTACGGCGGGCGGTCATGGACAAGCTGGAACAGAAGCTGAGAAACAGCGAAACGGTCCGGGACCTCATCGACCGCAGGATGAAAGAGGTGTATGACGGCAAGTTATCGCCTTACCAGGTGGTGCGGGAACTGGAAAGGATCGTGAAGATAGATTAGAACGAGTAAAGAAGCGAGAGTGTTGAGATGAAAGACAAAGAGAAATTCTCCGCGGCCCGGAAGCGGTTTCGGCGGAAGATGGAAGAGAACGAACTCCAGGATATCGAATTTACCACCGTCTCGGGGGAAAGTGTAAAACCGATCTACACGGAAGAGGACCTTCCGCGCCTGGACTACCTGGAGGAGCTCGGTTTCCCCGGTGAATACCCCTATACCCGCGGGGTCTATCCCACCATGTACCGGGGGCGTTTCTGGACCATGAGGCAGTTCGCGGGATTCGGCACGGCCTTCGACACCAACCGCCGCTATCACTATCTGCTCGATCACGGTCAAACCGGTCTCAGCGTGGCCTTCGATATGCCCACCATCATGGGATACGACTCCGATCACAAGCGCGCGGAGGGGGAGGTGGGCAGATGCGGGGTGGCCATCGATTCGCTGCGGGACATGGAGGTGCTGTTCGACGGGATCGATCTGGCCGAAATTACCACCTCCATGACCATCAACGCCCCGGCCTCCATACTGTTGGCTTTCTATTTATGCGCCGGGGAGAAAAAAGGGACTCCCTTCGACCGGATGGGGGGTACCATCCAGAACGATATTCTCAAGGAGTATATCGCCCAAAAATCCTGGATCTTTCCCCCGCAGCCCTCCCTGAGAATCATTACCGACATTTTGGCCTTTTGCTCCGATCACGTTCCCCGCTGGAACACCATCAGTATCAGCGGATACCATATACGGGAGGCCGGGTCCACGGCCGTCCAGGAGCTGGCCTTCACCCTGGCGGACGGATTCGCTTACGTCGAGGCCGGGATCGCGGCCGGGCTGGAGGTGGATAAATTCGCCCCCCGGCTGTCGTTCTTTTTCAACTCCCATCTCGATTTTTTCGAGGAAATAGTGAAATACCGGGCTGCCCGCCGGATCTGGGCGAGGAGAATGAAGGAGAAATACGGCGCCCGGGATGAAAGATCGCTGCTGCTGAGGTTTCACACCCAAACGGCCGGATGCACCCTCACCGCCCAGCAGCCGGAAAACAATATAGTCCGCACCGCCTTCCAGGCCCTCTCCGCCGTGCTGGGGGGCACCCAGTCCCTGCACACCAATTCCATGGACGAGAC
>JAFGPI010000022.1 GCA_016926065.1 Candidatus Krumholzibacteriota bacterium | reverse complement strand
TCGTCCAGCAGGGTGTTGGCCTCCACCAGGGGGAAACTGATGCTCAAGGTATTGGGCAAGCGTTTTTCCAGGTCGCCGTTGACCTTGCTGTCCGGAAAGGCTGACAGCAGACCTTCCTGGAGCCGGTCGCGCAACTTCCGCATATGGGAATAGTTTTCATCCAGATCGCGTTGGGCGATTTGGGCCGCTTTCCCCAATCCGGCTATCTCCAGCACGTTCTCCGTGCCCGCCCGCAGGTTCCTCTCGTGATCGGCCCCGTGGATCAATTTGGAGAGGGGCACCCCGGTGCGGATATACAGGGCTCCTATCCCTTTGGGGGCGTAAAACTTGTGCCCCGCCACCGATAGCATATCCACTCCCAACTCCCGTACATTCACGGTGACCTTTCCCACCGATTGAGCGGCATCGGAATGAAAGATCACCCCCCTCTCCCGGGCGGCCGCCGCCAGCTCGGCGATCGGCTGAATGGTTCCCACCTCGTTGTTGGCGTGCATGATGGAAGCCAGGATGGTACCGTTCGTTAGGGCCTCCCGGAAATCTCTCACCGAGACCAGGCCGGTTTCGTCCACCGGCAAATAGGTTACGCGGAAGCCGTTATCTTCAAGATACCGGCAGACTTCGGTCACCGCCGGATGCTCGATGGAGGAGGTGATGATATGATTCCCCTTCTCCCGCAGCGCCCGGGCCGCTCCCTGCAGGGCCAGGTTGTTCGATTCACTTCCCCCGCTGGTAAATATCAATTCCTCCGGCCCGCACCCCAGGAGTCCGGCCAAGCGGATTCTGGCCTCGGTTACCGCCCGGCGGGCCTGGCGTCCGAACCAGTGGGAACTGGAAGGATTGCCGAAATATCCATCCAGGAAAGGGCGCATGGCCGAAATGACCTCGGGAGCCAAGGGGGTGGTGGCGTTATAGTCAAGATAGATAGGGGGCATAATTCGCTTTTCTCCTTATCTTCGTCTTTTACCTCAATTATCTCACCAGGTAAAACCTGAACTATTCCCCATTGTAAAGACGAATCGGCCGGAGGAGAAATCATTTTTGAATATTTATGTTTTTTTGCGCTATTAGAACCAGATATATTCAGCCCTGATATCCCCCCGCCCTCCTCGGCTTGACTAACGCGGCCGGCTTTATTAGAATCCATTGATTTCGTGAAAAACCGGGAGTTATCGGACTTGAAAAAAGAAGCCTTAAAAGCGGAAGCCCTTCTCCTCCTGGCCTCGGCCATCTGGGGCAGCGCCTTCGTGGCCCAGCGGGCGGGGATGGAATACCTGGGCCCGTTTTTATTCAACTCCCTCCGCTTCGCCCTGGGAAGCCTGATCCTGATTCCGGTTATATTGGCCGGACGCTCCACCGGCCGATGGGGCGAGGGGGAAAGGCGCCCGGCCGGGGTGAAAACCGAGGTGGCGGGCGGCCTGACGGCCGGAACGGTGCTTTTCCTGGGAGCCTCGCTGCAGCAGGCGGGAATGAAATACACCACCGCGGGCAAGGGAGGTTTTATCACCGGGCTGTACGTTATACTGGTGCCGATCCTGGGGCTCGCCCTCGGGCACCGGCCGGGGAAATTGACCTGGGGCGGCGCCGTGCTGGCCACGGGAGGGCTATATTTACTCAGTTTTACCGGTGAAATAAGCGTTAATAGCGGTGATCTGCTGGTACTGGCCAGCACATTTTTCTGGGCCGTTCACGTTTTGCTTATCGGATGGCTGACCACCCGGGTCCGCCCACTCCGCCTCGCCTCGCTGCAATTCGCCGCCTGCTCCCTGTTTAGTCTTGTAGCCGCCCTGGGAGTGGAACGGTTGAGCCTGGAAGGAATCAGGGGAGCCGCCGTCCCTATTCTATACGGCGGGATTTTATCGGTCGGTATCGCCTATACCTTGCAGGTGGTGGCTCAGCGTAAAACACCGCCTTCCCACGCGGCCATTATACTCAGCCTGGAAACCGTCTTCGCCGCCCTGGCGGGATGGCTGGTGCTGGCGGAAAGAATTCCCCCGGTGGGGATGCTCGGTTGCGCCCTCATGCTGGGTGGAATCTTGACGGCCACCCGGGACCGGATCAAGTGATCAGGCCGGAAAGGGTAAAAGCCGGATTCCGGATCAAGGTTAAGCGAAGGGTGGAGTAGAATCTCCGGCCGCGCATACGGCCGGGGAAATCGCTTCGGCCCGGGATATCGCATCCATGGCGTTATAGGTTCCGGATACCTGGCCCAGGAATCCCACCGCGTCGGTAACCGCTCCCCAGAAGATTATGGCGTGTAAGCCCCTCACCAGCTGCGCCGGAGTGAGCTCCTTTCTAAAGTAAAGATCCGCTATCTTTTTAAGAGAGAGGATCGCGATAGCAATGGTAATAATGAACAGGGGAAACTTCCACATGCCCATCGAGGCTATAAAATATGTCATGGTCTTTCCTCCCTCGGATTTTATCCGATCTTGATTCCATCCGCGTAAGCGCGTGGGCGTTCACATTTCCAGCAGCCATTCAATCTCGGCCTGTTCGATCCGTTGCACCTCGTTCACCAGCACGAACCAGATCAAACCGGCGGCTATGGCCACCCATAAACTCAACATTACCAGGGCCGATCCACCGATCGCCCGCCGCACGATGGCGGAGACCAATCCATCCATATCGGCGGCGATTCCCTGCCCGGCCCGGTAGGTCTCCACCGCTAATCCGTATAATCCGGTAAGCAGGCCGGCACAGCCCAAAACCGGGAACCAGTTGACTTTCCCCCCTAGGTCACGATAATGTAGCGCTGAACCGCGGCGGCGGGCAGGGTGGCCGGGGGGCCGACGCCGGATGATTCGCCTTTTCCCCGGCCGGCATCCGCCCCGCGGGCGGTTGGTTTATTCCGGAGCCGGAGGTACTCCAAGGGCGGATGAATTTACAGCATACAATTAAAATGCGCGCCCGTCGCGGGGTGAAAAGAATAGTCAAATCGGGTGCCGCCCTGCTATCGAACTTGGTCCCCCCGCCCCCTTCCGGCCCGCAAAAGATCATCATCCTCATGTACCACCGGATAAATTCCTTCCGCCACAATGAATTATCGGTAAAGACAGATACTTTTCGCAAGCAGCTGGAATGGCTCAGGGAAAACCGTTTCCGGAACATGAGAATCTCGGAATTGGAAGCACTGGAAGGCACCGCGAACCTGGGCGACCGGCGGGTGATCTTCAGTTTCGACGATGGTTATGAAGATACTTTCCTCAACGCCCTGCCCCTTTTACGGGAATACGGGTACAGCGGCATCTTCTATATCCCGCCTGGATTCATAGGAACCGATAGAATGGCGCCCCGTGACTGGCTGGAAACCAAAAGTCACGAAAAAAACCGCCGCCTCTCCTGGGAACAGGTGGAAGCGCTGCTTGAGGCCGGGATGGAAATAGGATCCCATTCGCTCAATCACTGGAAGTTGACCGACCTGCCGGCGGAGCGGGCCCGGGGGGAAATATTCCAATCGAGAAAGAGACTGGAGGAAAAGCTGGGCGTTAAGATCACCTCCTTCTGCTATCCCGGCGGTTATTACGATCAAAGCCACGTCGCCATGGTCCGGCGTGCCGGCTACCTGTCGGCCTGTACCGCCAGCCCCGGCCGGCTTGACCTCGACCGCTTGCTCACCCTGCCCCGGCTGGCGGTCCAGTCCAGCGACAGTTTCTATATCTTCCGGAAAAAGCTTGAGGGACGGATGGAATTCTTTAAAATCATTCGTTAAGATCCCTCCCCTCCGGGGAGGGACAGGAACACCGACGGTAGGAATGGAAATTTTGATGGAGCCAGATAAGAACCGGACCTGGGAAAAGCGCCCCTTTAAGGACTCCGACCGGGAGAAACTTAAAGCCCTGTATGAAAACGTACAATCCCGGCCCTTCAATCCTCAGCATTGGTCATGGCAGTTCCGGGAGGCTTCCGCAGCGGAGGGATATATTTGGATGGCGGATCACCAGGGAACCTTGGCCGGCCAGTA
This sequence comes from Candidatus Krumholzibacteriota bacterium, assembly GCA_016926065.1. GTDB lineage: Bacteria > Krumholzibacteriota > Krumholzibacteriia > Krumholzibacteriales > Krumholzibacteriaceae > JAFGPI01. The sequence continues at coordinate 8,364 of JAFGPI010000022.1, read as the reverse complement.
TGCCACCATCCCGGTGCGGATACAGGTGCGGGATAAAAAGATCAAGGGGGCCCTTTCGCTCGATACCATGACCCGCGGCGATTTCAGAAAGCAGGGAATATTCGTCGCCCTGGCCCGGGCCGTCTATCAGCAGCTCCGATCAAACGGCGTCCGGCTGGTGTACGGATTTCCCAACGATAATTCCTACCCCGGCTTCATCAAGCATCTCGACTTCCGGGTGCTGGAAAAACTTCCCGCCCTGGTCAGGCCCCTGAATATCTCCGAAATCGCGCGGGTAAAAACCGGCAACCGGCTACTATCCCGCTGGGTCGGCTTACCGGCTCAGACCTTATGGGACCTTATCTTCACCGCCGGCACCGGGGAGGAAGAGATAGAAATCGAATCCCCCCGGGAATTCACCCCCGCGGTGGATCAGTTATTCGAGGAACTCTCTCCTCAATTCGGAAATATGCTGGTCCGGGATTACTCCTACCTGCGATGGAGGTACGATCAGAATCCCAAGCACGACTACCACCGGTTCCTCGCCTACCGCCGGGGCAAGCTGGCCGGGTATTGCGTGTGCGGGCGCACAGAGAGGCGGGGAATCAGCATAGGCCTGATAGTGGATCTATTCGCCTCTCCCCGGGACCGGGAGCTCGCCGCCGCCCTGATTGACCGGGCCCTGCGCGGATTCCGGGAGCAAAAACTGGCCCTGGCTTCATGCCTCTTAATCCCCGGATCACCCTTCATGAAGGTACTCAAGCGGTGGGGATTTATCTTTACGGCCCGGCGTTTCCCCTTTATTCTCCGGAATAACACCGGTGACCTCGCGGAAGATGATGTATTCTCAACCCGGCACTGGCATATTACCTACGGCGACGGCGATTTCGTGTGACCCCGCCGGGAGGAGGATTAGCTTGACAATAAGCCGGTGTTTGCTAGATTGATCCCATGAAGATTTCGGCCTTGGATAGAAGAATCCCCCCCTACCCCCGGACACGCGCGCGGGTGATCGTGTACCTCAACCGCTTCAACGGTCTATGATCCGGCCCTTCCTTTAATCCTTTTAAATTACGAGGTTAAAATATTACCGGGATGATTCAACGGTTGAATCGTTCCCCTGGCTGGGGAGATAGACATGAAAGTAATAGTGCTGGGCGCGGGATTGATAGGCGGTCCCATGGCGGCCGATCTGGCCCGGGAAGAGCGTTTTCAAGTAAGCGTGGCGGATATCGACGCGGCGGCGTTGCAAAGGCTTAAGCGAGACCATCCCCTGGAGACTTTTATCCGTGATCTCTCCGATCCGCGGGAGGTGACCGCTCTGGTCCAGGAGTACGATCTGGTCTTAAGCGCCGTCCCCGGTTTCATGGGCTTCGAGACCCTGCGGGCGGTCATTGAAGCCGGGCGGGACGTGGTGGATATCGCTTTCTTCCCCGAGGACCCTTTTTTGCTCCACCGGTTGGCCAAGGAGCGGGGAGTGACCGCCATGGTGGATTGCGGCGTGGCCCCGGGCATGAGCAACATTCTTGCCGGTTACATCGATCAGCGGATGGAGGAAACCGAAAGGATCGTCATTTACGTGGGAGGCCTCCCCGAAAACCGTGAATGGCCGTACGAATACAAGGCGGTGTTCTCGCCTCTGGACGTTATCGAAGAATATACCCGTCCGGCCCGTTATATCGAGAACGGAAGATTGATTACCAAGCCGGCCCTTTCCGAGCCGGAATTGATAGATTTCCCCCCCCTGGGCACCCTGGAGGCCTTCAACAGCGATGGGTTGCGCACCCTGGCCCGGACCATCAAGGCACCCCATCTGAAGGAAAAAACCCTGCGCTATCCGGGCCATATCGAAAAGATGGCCGTACTGCGGGAAACCGGATTTTTCGATCAACAGGAGATCGAGATCAACGGCGCCAGGATACGGCCGCTGGATTTCACCGCCCGGCTGCTGTTCCCCAAATGGAAGCTGGAGGAGGGGGAAATAGACATCACCCTGATGAGGATAATGGCGGAGGGCAAAAAGGACGGTAGCAGGATTCGATTCACCTACGATCTCTACGACCGCTACGACCAGTCCACCCGGGTGCATTCCATGGCCCGGACCACCGGATATACGGCCACCTGCGTACTGCGCCTGCTGAGCGCGGGTCTCTACCGGGAAAAAGGGATATCGCCTCCGGAATTCATCGGGAAGAGGCCGGAATGCGTCGATTTTATCCTGGAGGGATTGCGGGAGCGCGGAATCAACTACCGGGAGGGCGTGCAGAAGCTGGACGGGTAAAAATACGCTTATCCCTTAGAACCAGGTCAGTTTTCGTTCGGGCGTTCCCCCCGGTCCGACAATAGATAGACCGCGAATGAAGCCAGCCAGTGCTCACCTTCATAATTACCGCTGGCGACATGGTCCAGGGCGGTTTCCGCGTGCAGGGAGGCGGCCCGATCCAGTATTTCCCGCCGGGGATCGCCCTCCGGCAGGCGGGAAGCTATCCCCCGCATGCACCAGGCCCGGCTGAGATTCAATCCATCGAGATGCACTATCTTGGGGTCGCTGCGATCGGACACCAGGACCGGCCGCAGAAGGCTTTGCGGTTCCCCCGCTTCCAGCCCCGGCAGATACCCGCCCAGCCACCCTTCGAACTCGCGGGGAGAGAGAATCCTCCCCATCAGATCGGCCTCCATGAGGGAGGGAGAAAAGAAATCATCCCCATCGGGCTCCCAGGCCGCCGGGGCGTCCCGATCCTCCCCGAAGTAGGCGAGGCTGCGCTCGACCACCAGTTTCTCCAGTTCCTTTGCTCCGGCGATCCGCGCGTAATCGAGCGCGAAGGCCAACCCGAAGGCGCTGTTCGGATGCACTCCCCGGCGTATGGGGTAGGTCTGCCGGGGGAAAAAATCGAGGTAGCGTTTGATTATCACTTCCACCAGCGGATCCAGGTTCCGGGACCATTCCCCCGCCCGGGGTTCACCGGAAAGAAGCAGTTCCTCCGCCAGTTTGAGCAACCAGGCCCATCCATAGGTGCGCTCGAATGATTTGCGGTTATCCTGTCCCAGGTAGGCCGCCTCCGCCCGGATATTGTCGGCGCTTAAATTGTCATCCAGCACCGACCGGATTTCCTCCCCTTCGGGCAGGTCCGGGAATAGATCCAGCAGCCTCACCAGCATCCAGTGGCCGTGGACCGAGGAATGCCAGTCGAAGCATCCGAAAAAGGCGGGATGCAGGGCTTGGGGGTTTTTTACTTCGCCGGGGTCGTTCATGACGTGGCCCGGTTTGTTGGGGTATTCTTTCCTGACACAGCCAAGGGCGATACGGCAGAATCCGGAGGCCGTCTCCCGGTTCAACCTCCGGAGGTTCCGGAAGGAGGGATTTCCCTCCAGTTTTTCTTGCTTGTCCCGGCCGGACAGGCCGGCCGGATCAACCAGCAATACGGCCAGCACGGCCAGGGCGACTAATACGGCGGTTGGGTTCCTCAATCTCTACCTCCTCACGAAGCATCCGCGGGTCCTAAATACCGGGATCAGGCGATATTCATCCTTCCGCTATTTCTCGCCGGCAGCTCAGCAGGCTGTCATAGGCGGAAGCATAGGTCACTCCCAGGAAAGGAGTGAGGACAAAGCTATATATGGATATGGATATTGCCCCCAGCATACCCCTCTGCATCGCGAAGGGAAAAACCGACAGGCCGTACAAACCCATGGTTATCCCGTAAAACACGAGCATCTTTCCCTTGTGCCCCCGGGTCAACCGTTCGCTGAGACGCATCGATTCCTGAGGGGATGTCTCCCGGTCCACTACCGCGAACATGCTCAATCCGAATTTAAGCAGCCAGTATAATCCGGGAACGACGAAAAGAAGGAGGCCCGCCGCGATCAGTACCGAGAGCAGCGCGGCCAGGCTCCAAACCTGCCAGAAACGGGAAAAGGGGCTGAAAATAACCGCCGGGGACGCATCTTCGCCCCTTACCAGCCGGAGGCAGAAATTCATCCAGCCGGCCGCTAGCACCAGTCCCAAGGTCAGCTGCACGCCGATCCCGATGACACTTCCTCCCGGGAGGCTTCCCAGGAATAAAAGCGCCAGGGAATAGGCGAAAAGCACCATTACCCCGCTGAAAAGCTGCCGGTTGCGGCTTTTGAAGGTATGCCACCCACAGCTGAACCATCCGTCCACGGTCAAGTCATATGATCTTTCCACAATTCGACCTTTGTAAAATTTCCACCCTAGGGTGCGAATCTTCCATCGTCCTTCGCCCGGGGGAGTTTTTCTATTTTCTTTTCCAGCCAACCGAGGCTGAATTCTTGCTGGAGATCGAATTCCGGCACATAGGGCTTTATATCCAGCAGGGGAGTGCCGTCGACCATATCCACATTCTCGATTTCCAGTATGTTGTCCCGGCGCCCGATCAGTTTGACGGTGGATATCCCTATCGGATTGGGGCGTCCGGGTCCCCGGATGGCGAATATCCCCCGTTTTTCGGTATCCAGATAGGGAGTGGCGATCAGCGACACCTTTTTTATCAGGTGGAAAAAGAATATTAAAATGATATGCGAGAATCCCTCCACGTCCTTCAGCCCCGCGGCGTATTCGGAAAATACTTCGACCGTTCCCCGGCTTCCCCGGGAAGCGGCGGGTTGGATGGGCGTCCCTTTCGGTTCGGTGAAGGGGGAATGAATCACTCCGATCGGCTTAAACACTATCCTTTCCATCGATATTCACCTACTTTTCCGCTTCATATATCTTCTGCATTATGTGCACGTCGAGGAGCCGGCCGAATTTCCGCCCCGCCTCTTTCAATATTCCAACCGGAACGAATCCCGCCTCCGAGAAGAGATGGATGCTGGTCTCGTTACCGTCGGTGATGCGGGCAACCAGCGAATGCAGCCCCGCCCTCTTTCCCTCTTCCAGGATCCCTTCCAGTATCCTTTTTCCGTATCCGCGGCCCCGATAATTCCGCTCCAGGTACAGGGATATCTCCGCCAAATCAGCATAGGCCCGGCGCTCGGAATAGCTGCTCAGCGCGGCCCATCCAATTACCCGGCCCTCCAGCTCACCCACCATCACCGGATGCCGGGGGCCGTGTTTCCTGAACCAGGCTTCCCGCTCCGCCACGGTCTGGGGCTCGGTATCGAAGGTGGCGACATCGTTCAGAATGGAGTGGTTGTAGATTTCGGTAATATCCTTTATGTCCTCCAGCACGGCCCGCCTTACGGTCAGCATATGAGGCGCCTCCCTTCCATACTCCCGGCTCACCTACTACTATCCTCTACCTCATTAATCGGATTTCCCGCCGTCGTTTGTCCGTCATCCTCTGGATATCCGCGGAGGACCGCCCGCCGCCGTTCCCTCATCGCATATAGCTTCCAGCATTGACATCGATGGTGGACCCGGTGGCGTGATCCATCATTCCCCCGGCGATGAAGGCCACCAGCGGAGCGATGTCCTCCGGTTCGGTTATCCGGTCGAGGGATAGCTCTTCTTCCACCACCCGGGCCTCGTTCTCCTCCAGGAAGTCCTTCGACATCTCGGTGCGGACAAATCCGGGGGCGATGGTAAAAGCCTGGATGTTATAGCGGCCGAAGGAGCGCGCAATGGAGCGGCTCAAGGAGACCAATCCCCCCTTGGAGGCGGCGTAGGCCAGGTAATCCTCCGTTTCCCCCCGGAATGCCGCCCGGGAGGCGATATTTATGATTCTGCCCCCGGAGTTCTCCATGAAATGCCGCAGGGCGGCATGGCACAGTATTCCGGCCGCGGTCAGATTTATCGCCAGGGTGGTGTTCCATATCTCCAGCCAGTCGGCGCCTTCCAGGCGAACGGGCGACTCCATAAAAACCCCGGCGTTATTCACCAGCACGTCCACCTTCCCGAATCTATCCAGCACTTCCCGGAATAACGTGTACGCGCTTCCCGGCCGGGAAAGGTCGGCCCGGAAAGACTTCGATCCCCCTCCCAACTTTTCCACCAGGAGACGGGCGTCGTCGCTCCTGTTCTTGTAATGCACCGCCACCCTCGCCCCCTCGGCGGCCAGGGCCCGCGAGATCGCCCCCCCGATCCCCCGGTTGCCTCCGGTCACCAGAATCACTTTTCCGCCTAGATTGATATTCATGGCTTCCCTTTCGCGTCACGGTTGGAGAATATCTCCCGGGCCGTGTAGAGGGCGTTGAGGGCTAGGGGGAATCCGGCATAAACCGTCATTTGCAGGATTACCTCCACCACCTCCAGACGGGTGGCCCCCAGGTTCAAAGCGGCGTGTATATGCACCCTGAGTTGTGGTTCCGCGTTCCCCATGGCGGTCAAGGCGGCGATGGCCGCCAGCTCCCTCACCTTCAGATCCAGGCCGGGACGCGAATAGATATCGCCGAATGGAAATTCGATCAAGTAACGCTCGATCTCGGGAACGATTTCTTTCAGATCGTCTATGGCCCTCTGCCCTCCCTTTCCATCCACCCGCCGGAAGAACTCCCGTCCTCTTTTGTATCTGTCGTTTTCCATTTCCTTCTCATCCCCCCTTTCCGAGTCCGGCCCGCTCCCCCATCGCCTTTTCTTGCCGGTGGCCGGAAATAATTCTATCACTCCCGGCTTCAATTTCTCACCGCCGAGGCTCAATCGCACTTTTTTTTGAATAGCGGTACTGAAATATTACCCCCGCCAGGCCCAGGGCCAGCCAGCAAAGGACCATTAAATAGTTGGCTTCCCCTCCCGCAACGGTCACACAGAAGGGGTAATTAAAGATGATCAGGGGCGTGTATCCGCTTCCCATGAAAAAATAGGCGCCTGATATCAAGTACCAGGAACCCAGGAATGAAGTGGAGATGATCAGCAGCATCTTCTGGAAAACCAGGGCCAGGATGCCCCCGGCCAGGGCCAGGATAACCAGGAATACGAGGTTGAGGCCGGGGAAAACGCACCCCAGCAGCAACGCGCCGATGACCCACCCGCTGAGGGAGCCCACCAGGAACACTCCGGCGAAGTACAGGACCGTCACCAACGCCCCCCCGATCAGACCGCCCACCAATCCCATGGAGAGGGCGATGAGCCCCCACCCGCCGGTAAAATGCACTCCCGCCGTACCGGCCAAATACGCCCCCAGGATAAATCCGAATATCCCCAGCACGATCTTGAATATACGGTATCCCCAGAAACAACTTACGATGCCGAAGACGATGGCCAGGGCCGCCAAGCCTTGTTCGGTCAAACCAAGCATTATTACTCTCCGGTGTCCACGCTCCCCGACCATTCGGGGACCGGTTTCAATCCCGCCAGGGGACTGGATTAAATACTCTCATATTATCTGGAATAATGGCTACCCTTATTTGAAAGCGGACCGCGAAGATACGGTTCCCGGGCGCCAAGGGGGAGGTGCGCCGAAAGTTCCATTTTTGCGGGGATTTCGAAATGGCGCTAAATGGCACAAACTTCAAAGGCCGGTAAAAAGGCCAGGTCCCCCACCGCAATCAAGTGAAGGATAGAAGAATCGCGGGGCAAAAGAAAAGCCTCCCGCCTACTCGAACTGCGCCTTTATCGCGCCCCAGGTGCTTTCATCCGCCGGAACCATGGTATCGTGCGAGAAGGCGGTAAAACATTCTCCGCCGTCTCTCTGCCCGTTATAGTTTTCATCGGCGAAGGCCCAGAGATGCACTCCGAAACAGCCCCGCCACTCGATGTTCAGGGTCACCGTGTCGGAGTAATTGTTGCCGTAGGGAGTGGGGGTGGATACCACCAGGTCCCCCATTTCGTAGATAAAACCGGTGACTTCCTCTCCCTCCACCGTGATGTCGGGGACGCAGGAAGAGGGAATAATCCCGTCGAAGATCAACAGCACGTTGACGAAAGTGGTCGGCTCGTTCGCATATCCATCCACTATCAGGTCGAAAACCGTTCCGAAGAAAAAGTACCCCTCGTTTCCACCGGTGGAAGGCTCAAACCCGGTAAGCTGGGGGGCCTGGTAGATGCTGAGATCGATCTCGTTGCTCCCCAATTCCAGCAATACCTCTCCCCCCCTGTCGAACTCGGGATCGTAATAAGGCTCTCCCGGGCGCACCGTGTAATACTCGTTCACGTCGTAGTGATACTGGCAGGGTCCCTGGGGATAGACCACCAGGCAGGGATCGGCCCATACCAGGTTCGTCCATACCAGGAACAGCGCAAAAAACACCAATCCCACTCGGCATAATAACCCTCTTCGCATAGTTCCCCTCCTTAGGTTACAATGCGGCCCCATCCCCTGATTTATCTATTGTGTTAACCCAATCGCTTTCCTACGGGTGTATATTATCATAGGGGGAAAAATATTTCAATCGTTATTAACCATGTGGAGTTTCCCCATTTTTCTAAGGGCCGAACATGCTGATCTGGAGGGTTTTGGTTTTTAGCATGTCTTTTACCAGAAAGGGCCT
>JAFGPI010000200.1 GCA_016926065.1 Candidatus Krumholzibacteriota bacterium | reverse complement strand
GGGGTCTCCATGCTTCTCCAATCGATGCCCGGGGGATTCTGGAGCATCTGCGCGGCGCCCGTGATCGGGCACAGGAGAAGGAATGGTAGGACGGTGAGAATTGTTAAACGAATATTTTTAAGGTCCGGTTTCAGCATACAAGATTCCGGTTAGGGTTCCTCGGGTGACGGGGGATGGTGGCCCCGCCGGCCGGCGGCGATACCGGTTGACGTTTGGAACCGCCTCGAGCCGTCCTCGCGGCACAATTGTCAATATAACGCGGCCGGGGATAAATTCAATTGAAATCATACGTAACTCAGCGGCTTAATAATCAAAGTGCTTGCTTTTACTGGGCGAAATGTTCATGTTGCGATAAAATGCCGGGAAAGGGGATAGCAAATATATCCCGGAGAATTAAAGTTATATCCTTGCGCGGGGTGCGGATTGAAGCAAGGCAGGTCCGAGCGCTACGAGCGTATATACGCTCAACTGAAGGAATTGATCGGGGGCAAATCGCCGTCCCTGACGGCGGCCATGGCCACCATCTGCGCGGTGCTGCATCTGAAGATGCCCCACCACTTCTGGACCGGTTTCTATTTCGTCGCCGGGGAAGGGGAGCTGCACGTGGGGCCCTACCAGGGCCCGGTGGCCTGCCAGGTCCTGACGGAGACCGGGATCTGCCTGCACTGCGTTGAGGTCCGCCAGCCGGTGGTGGTTCCGGACGTGGACAAGTTTCCCGGGCATATCGCCTGCGACCTGCGCTCCCGAAGCGAAATAGTGCTGCCGTTGATGAAGGACGGCCAGGTGGTGGCGGTGCTGGATATAGATTCCGATCAGCTGGCCAGCTTCGATGAAGAAGATATCGAACCCCTGGAAAAAATCCTCGCTCTACTCCAGCCTTACCTGGCGTAGCATCATCTTGGGCCAATCAGTATATAGGGAATAAAGTTATACCAGCCGTCATTTCCCCTATGCCGGCCATCATTCCTCGGGGAGCCGTCCCCAAACGCGGCAAATCATCAGAACCCCGAGCTTTCCGGAGGCATAATATCTTTTGACTTTTCAAGGAAGATTTTTTAAGATCGAATCCGGTAATTCTCTAAAAACCAAATCATTACCTATCTCGGTCAGGGAGGGAAAGAGATGGCTGGTTCAAGGGGCTCCGGATCATTCTTGCTCGGTCTGTTTCTGATTTTTTCGCTATTCATTTTGTTTTTTAATCCGCCAGAGAGCAAGGGGAACGACTTTTCGATATCCGGGAAAAGGATGGATGTTAATAAGAGTAATGCGGAATTTTATAAGAATATAGATCACACCAACCTGATTATGCCTTTTCCGCTACGTTTTGGAAGCGGATCATTGGGGAGCGATGCCGGACGGCCGGTTTGGGGCGAGACCGGAGACCATTCCTATATCGAACTTATAGGCCGCTGGGCGGTGGGCCCCTGCCTGGCCGTGGCGGCCCGGGGCGATACCGCCTATTTCAATAACGGCGCTTACCTGGAGATAGTGGATTTCTCCGATCCGCTAAATCCTGATCATCTGGGAAAGGTCGAAGTTCCCGAGCTGTTCATTGATATAGCGCTTTACGGAGATTACGCCTATCTGGCCGACGGCGAATCGGGGCTCATGGTGGTTGATATTTCCAATCCGTATAATCCTGCCCTGGTGGGTTCCTGCGATACGCCGGGGAGTGCTATCGGTGTAGCAGTCAGCGGTAATTACGCCTATGTGACCGCCGATTCTTCCGGGCTGCGGGTAATTGATGTATCCATCCCCTCGGGCCCCATCGAAGTGGGGGTATTAAATATTGGTCACAATTTCTATGGAATAGCGGAAAAGGATAATCATGTCTATGTGGCTGACTACTGGGACGGGCTCTATGTTATAGACGTCAGCGATCCTGAAAATCCGGATTCGGTCGGAGCGTACCACTGCCATCCGCGGAACGTGGTTATCGATGGAAATTATGCCTATCTGGCTTGTTATGGCAAAGGTTTGTACGTAGTGGATATCACTGATCCCTCCCAACCCGACTCGGTGGGATACTATGGAACAATCATTAATGCCTATGGTGTTTCGGTGCAGGATGACCATGCTTATGTGGCAGGCCTCTTTGGAGGCATGTGGATATTGGATATCAGCAACCCCGAGGAGCCTGATTCTGTGGGATACTGCTCCGTCGGGGGTTGGGATATTGAAGTGATGGGAGATTATGCCTATTTGGCCAACGATCAGGAAGGCCTTTCAGTTATTGATATCACCGGGCTTGATAATCCGGAACTTGCGGGCGGCTATGAAACCGGTAATAGGCTATATGAAGTGTTTACATTCGGCAATTATGTATACATTGATGATGGTGGGGATAAAGGTTTGGCGGTGTTGGATATCTCCGAGCCCGATAATCCAATTAGGGTGGGGCAGAGTGATGGAATATTTTCGGTCTCCAGCATGGCTTTTAAAGACAGCCACATTTTTGTGGCTGCCTACACTGCGGGTCTCTTGGTCATGGACCTTACCGATCCGGAAAATCCGAATTCTGTCGGATCATATGGAGCTAACGCAACCGCGAATTCGGTTTTACAGCTTGCAATTAACGGCGATTACGCATATGTGCTCCGCAGTGCTTCAGGTGTAACCGTATTAGATATTACTATTCCTTCAAATCCGGATTCGGTGGGTAATTATGACTTGGGGTATATTTCTAGCTCCAACATGAAGATAGATGGCCACTATCTGTATATCTCTGCCTGGAACAACGGTATTTATATCTTGGACATAGCAGACCCTGTAAGTCCTCAGCCAACTGCGTTCTACCCCACCGGGGGTGCACAAAATATCGCCGTTCAGGGTGATTACGCATACGTGGCATGTTCTTATAGAGGACTCTTGGTGCTGGATGTCTCCGATCCGGAGAATCCCGATTCGGTGGGGTGCTTTGATACCGACGGCGATGCATTGGATGTTGCGGTTAGGGGAAGCTTCGCTTTCGTGGCGGATCTGGAAAACGGGCTTCGCCTGATCGATATCTCCAATCCGGCCTCCCCGGTGGAAATCGGATATTACGATACCGGCGGGGCTTCTTATGATGTCTGCCTTTCCGGAGATTATATACTGGTGGCTGATGAGACCGACGGAATGTACTTGTTTTACACGCACTTGGTTGATGTATTGGTGCAGAGCAAGAGGGCTTTTATGGATGAAGGCTCTGTTTGCCTGGAATGGTCGCTCTCCGAAGAGGTGGCTATTGCCAGGCAGACTGTATTAAGGAAGGAATTGCCGGCTGGTAATTTCCTCGAGATGGACCGGGCCTCGATCAAGAGAGAAGGATTAACCTACAGTTTTAGGGACGATTCGGCCGCTCCCGGGAAAGAATATATATACCGGATTATTCTAGCGAGCGGTAAGGACACAGAAATCCTCTTCGAAACGGAAGTGGTCCTGACCCCCCGGCTGGTGTTCGAGCTGGAGCCCAACTACCCCAATCCCTTCAATCCCCTGACCACCATTGCCTATACCATACCGCGAAGATCCCCGGTAACCCTGGATATCTTTGATATTTCCGGCAGAAGGATAACCCGGCTGGTGGACCAGGTCCAGAAGGCGGGCAGGTACCGGGAGGAGTGGAATGGATTCAACCAGGAAAGCCGCCCGGTCGCCAGCGGGATTTATTTTTATAAGCTCACGGCGGGAAAGAGTAGTATCACCAGAAAAATGGTTCTCATTAAATAAGATCACGTGCCTCCGAGAAAGAGTTGGCGGCCGCTTCCGCTGCAGATCGACCGGAACCATCCTTTTATTCAAGGCTATAATGATATATGTGTTTTCGCGCGTTGGGGGAGGCCGAGCCGCCGGGGAGGAATTTTAGCAGGGTGGGAAGCACCGCGTGATCTGATCCCTGATGTTACCTCCGGGCCCGGAGGGAGACGGTATTTCGTCATTGACGGTGTCGCTTCCCCGGCCTGGGAGAAGCAAGAAATCGTCATTGACGGGATCGCCGGCCGCTACGGATAATGTTCGGGTGGCAGTTATCTGTTGCTTGTACTTTACTTAACGGGGGAGTGTATGAAAAAACTAGCATTGTGTTTACTGGCCGTTCTGATGTCGGCAGCGGTGGTTCAGGCCGACACCTATATCAAGCTCATCGAGCATACCGATGCCTATTACCATCATGGGACCATGGAGCCGGGGGAAGAGTCCGAGAACGATATCTGGTTCGGGGACGGAAAGTTCGCCCTGATAGACGAGGAGCGTCATTTCATAATCGATGTAGCGGCCCAGAAAATGATCATAATCGAATTGGCCAACCAGGCTTACCTCGAGACGGCGCTGCCGTTTATGCTTCCCGCTATCGTGTCGGAGGACCTGGCTCCCCGGCTGTTCATGTTTCCCACCGTGGGGGAAGTCAAGAAACTGGATGAGACCAAGGAGATCAACGGCCTGAAGTGCCAGGCCTACCAGCGAAATTCCTGGGTCATGTACCAGGAAACCCGTTTTAACGATACCGAGACCGTGATCTGGGCCACCTCGGATCTGCCCTTCGATAGGGAGTTGGCCGAGGCCTATAACCAGATTTTCAGCCGGTTGCGTAATTACTCCGAGGAACTGATCGGCCAGATGAAGATGGTGGAAGGTTTCCAGCTCTGGACCGAGAGCGTCCGCTATTCCGAAGGCACGGCCATAAAGTCGTCCAACCAGGTGGTGGAGATGGCGCAGAAGGATCCTCCGGAGGGCGTCTACGCGATACCGGAAGGTTACCAGAAACAGGAAAGGCTCTCCCCCCCGAACTAACCGGCCGGCGGGGGGACCGCGCTCCCTGGGGACAGCCTCTCACCGGGCGAAAAGGGGATTAAGCGGAGGTCCCCCGGCTTGACGGATCGTTGGGGCAGCATAACCGGTTTTGAAAGAGTGGAGGTCGCAGATGAAGAATCAGGAAAAGAATAAAAGCCGCCGCGAGTTTATACAGAAAAGTATCGCCGGGCTGGCCGGAGCGGCTCTGGCGCCCTCCCTGCTCAGGGCCCAGGAGAAACCGGCCCCGGAGAAAAATAAGATCCTCTACCGGACCCTGGGCCGGACCGGTATCCGGGTGCCGGTGATCAGCATGGGCGCCCAGGCCACCGATATCGCCCTCTACGGGGCGGCGCTCGATGCCGGACTGAACCACTTCGACACCGCCAACACCTATAACAACGGGCAGCACGAAACGATGATCGGCCAGGTGATCAAGGACCGCCCCCGGGATTCCTACATCATCACCTCCAAGGTCTACCAGGCGATGGATCAAAGGACCGGGAGGTACCGCCAGGGCGTGACCGCCGAGGGATTTATCCAAGATGTCGAAGCCGGGTTGAAACGGCTGGGGATCGAGTACGTGGATATACTGGAGCTGCATGATGTCGTATGCAAGGAGGCGGTGACCTTCGAACCGGCATTGAAGGCCCTGGAGAAGCTGAAGCAGGACGGTAAGACCCGTTTCGTGGGGCTTTCCGTGCATACCAACGAACCGGAAGTGATAAACGCCGCCGTGGACAGCAAATTTCACGACGTGATCCTGACCGCCTACAACTTCCGCCAGCCCCACTTCCGGGAAGTAAAGCAGGCCATCGCCCGGGCGGCCCAGGCCGGACTGGGCATCGTGGCGATGAAAACCCAGGCCGGGGTCTACTGGGACCGGGAGCGCCAGAAGCAGATCAACATGAAAGCCGCCCTCAAGTGGGTCCTGCTCGATGAGAACGTTCATACCACCATCCCCGGATTTACCACCTTCGACCAGATGAACGAGGATATCTCGGTGATGGTCGATCTACGCCTGACCGAAGAAGAAAAGAGAGACATCGAATTGGGGATGAAAGGCGGGATGCAGGGCCTCTACTGCTCCCAGTGCCGCCGCTGTATCGATCAATGCCGCCACCATATCGATATACCCTCCCTGATGAGAAGCTATATGTACGCCTACGGATACCGCAACCTGCCCCAGGCCAAGGAAACCGCCCGGCCGGTCCTGGAAGCGGGGATATCCTGCGCTGATTGCTCCCGGTGTTCGGTGAGATGTTCGATCGGCTTCGACGTGAGGGAGAAGATTCTGGATATCGCCAGGCTGGAACGGATGCCGGACGAGTTTTTAGTCTGACCGAGGGCGCAAATCCCGTGACATCGAGGGCCGGAACTCAAGGGAGATAGAGGTGGGGCCTTGAACTCTTACTCATATTAAGGGAGGACGCGCACGGCTGTTATCCCTATCCGCCCGCGCCCAAACCGGCGGTGGGGAAGATCTTTCTGACCGGCATCAAGATAAACCAGAGCAGCAGGGGGAGGAAGAAATTGATGGTCAGATTGAGAAACTCCGTGCCGGTCCACAGCCTCTCATTCCGCATGTAGTAACTTACAAATACCAGCACGATAGTGATTATGTTGGCCAGGGTGAGGATGGCCACTCCCAGCAGGGCCGATCTTACCTTGCGGCCGATGGGAACTCCGGCCAGGGCGGTAACCAGGGAGAGGAATACGATAGGATTGAGCGATATCTCCTCGGTGACCTGGAGGGCGTTTTTCATGATGAGTTCATACCCGAAAAGGGCCAGCACTGGTTTCGCCGCCCGCGCCACCAGCTGCATATAGAGGAATCCCGCCTTTATGTAGACCAGGTAGAGGACGAAGGAAACGGCGATAAACCGCAGAAAGAAAAAAAGCAGCTCGCGTAATGTTCCTTTGCCCGGGGGTCCAGGGGCGGAGGTATCCGGTACCATTTATTAATCCTTTTCTTTGCTTATTGGATCGGCGCTTTTTCCAGCCGGGCGGGGCTTTACGACCTTGGTCATCCACAGTATCACCAGTAGGAGCATGAAGATCACGAAACTGACCTGCCACAGGTAGCCGTGGAAAAAATCGAACCACTCCCTTTTATGGTACAGCACCAGGGAGATAAAGACCATCCGGGTCAGGTTCAAGAGGTGGATGCCCGGTAATCCGAAAAGTAAGCCAACGAGTTTTTCCCCGATGCGGGCCGGGTAGGCTCCGATGATGGAGAAATAGATTATCGAGGTGTAAAGGCCCGTGCACTCGGCGATTACGATAAGGCGCTCGCCGCCGTGCGGAGTGATAAAAGTGAACGTCGATCCATTTAGCTTGAAGACATACCCCAGATTCTTAAGGCACCAGGCGACCTCGGCGGCCACGAAATTCTGCATGCCGGTCACCAGGGAGGGGTATTTTCTGGTCAAAATATAGGAAAAAAGCCAGAGAGCGAAAAAGAGAATCAGGAAAAGAATAAAATCCCGCCGGAAAGTCTGACCTTTCCGCCTTTCTCTTACTTCACCTTCTGGCTTCTTTCCATGGCCCTTAAAAATGCTCTCAGTACCTCACGTCAAAGTATCAAGTATACGAATATCTTAGGCTCTATTCGCGGCTCGTCTCCTCATCAGAACGGCGGCGGCGAGGATCATGGACAGCACCAGGATCGTCACGACCGGCGTGGTGAAGAGAGGTACCGGAATAGGATCTATGACGTGAACGAGCTGTACGCAAGTGTCATAGACTGCTTCGGTGTCGGGCAGACCCGGAACCCAGACGATAATGGTCAGGGTGTCAAGATCGCATACTTCAGCCGAACCAGCATTGATTATGGCATAGATCTGTTCGCATTCTCCGCCAGGGACGTCGACTACGCCGCCACCCTGGGGGAAGCTCGTGTCTATATGGCCAGTGCTGCTGATTACATAGTCGTAGTCTGTGTCTTGGGCGCAAGGATCACCATTACAGATGCTGAAGGGGATGTAGGCCTCGGTGGCGCCGAGCTCTACCAGGTAGAGGCTGTCCTGAAGGATCAGGAGAGCGGGCGGCGAAGGCACTACAATGTAGGAACCCCAATCAATGATGGATCCTCCGTCTGCGGGATCACAGTCGAGGCCGAGATGCTGGCAAACCGCCGCGTCGTCGCAGTATTCCATGTGACCGATTACGGTGTCGATAATACCGATCGGAGCGTCACAGGGTACGCCGACAGTCAGATCCTGCCACCACAGGGTGTTGGGATTCAGGATATGACATTCGTCCTCGGGAGGAGAAGCGGTGAGGGTCCAGCCCAGCATGTCCTCGAACCATACGCAGAAGGTGTCGGCCTGATCACAACCGGCGGTAGCCAGGTTGGCGGGTCCCAGGTGATAAACCAGGAACTGTTCGCCTCTAACTACGGGCTGAGGGATAAGCTGACGATCTGAGAACCACCAGTACCACAGGGGATTTCCCTCGAGAGTGGGAGTGCCTGCGGCTAATACACTAGGAAGCAGGATGGCGACTAGCGCCAATAAGGTTAGCTTCTTCATTGTTTTCCTCCGAAACTAAACCGTGAAGAAGGACCCGTGAAGGGTTCTCCTTCGAAAAATTAAAATTGATCGGCCTGATATTAACGTTTTCTCCGGTTTCGTTCAACCGGCCGCTGGTATCAGGGTTAGAGGGTGATAGGTGCCCGTGGATTTATATGTAAGCCGTCCTCCTTTCGCGGGTCAACCCCTACCGGGTATCGTTGTGAAACCGTGAAAAGGGCATAAGGGCGTATTAACCCTCTTCCCTTTTCTTTTGGGTTTCATTCCCGTCCATATACTTCCACCTGCTTCGTGAGGCATCTGCGATAGGCGCCACGGACCTAGCGGACACCTACCGATGCAGAAAGTCTATCATAAGCGCCCCCTTGCGTCAAGGACAAATTTCACGTGGAGTTTCCCCATTTTTCTAGGGACCGAACATGCTTGTCTGGAGGGTTTTGGTTTTTAGCATGTCTTTTACCAGAAAGGGCCTTC
>JAFGPI010000199.1 GCA_016926065.1 Candidatus Krumholzibacteriota bacterium | reverse complement strand
GACCGCCCAGGTGTGATCGCCGTAGTAGTGGGGGGTGGTCACCTTTCCGGATTGAAAGTGCTGATCGTAAAAGGAGAGGAGAAATTCTCGCAGCAGGTCCTCGGCCGGAGCACTGCTGGACGCCATTTCCAGGGCGCACCGCAGCCAGCGCAAACTGGCCATCCCGTGCTGCCAGTTAAGATTATTTTCCAAAGGAGCGGTCCAGCGGTAATCGGCCGGAATCTCATATTCACGTTCGTTCCAGAGAAAGCAGACCTTATCTATCGAGCCGTCCGCTTGAAAATAGAGTACTCCCTGGCCGCGACGATAAGGTTCGGGGGTGGCGGGGAAGGTCGGTTCACCTGCGGGAAGACCGGGCATCGCCCCGGATATAAGAAACGCCAGGGATATAAGCGCGGGTTTCACCTTCCGCCGACCGTGCATAACCCCTATCCTCCTTTCATTGTCCCTATCCAGCGGTGAAAATCCGCCGGCTTCTCCGGAAGCTCCCCTGGAAGAAAAGTTACCACCCGGGGAAAATCATGATGGTGATGAGTCAGTATGAGCTTACCGTCTCCTTCTTTGCACCCGGATGTCCGGTTTAAAATCTTTCCTACCGGAAGGGGAGAGAAACCTGGGGGAGGGCCGGTAGGAGACCCGGCTGCGGAATCCCGGTTCGACTATTTCGAGCAACAGGGATTTGTCGTCCGCGGGATTCCACCCGCTATCGTTGATTATCTTCACCCGGTATTCTTCCGGGCTATCCCGGCCGATAGGGATGAAAAGAGTGCCGGAGTAGTAATCCGATTTATCCAGCTGAATGCTGTTCTCGAGCACCGGAGCTTCCTCGAAGTGATTTAGGGTGCCGGAGTACCAACCTTGCCACTCGCCCTTATTGCCCTTCCTGCCCTTTATGATGGCGCTTTTCATTCCGGGGGGGCGGACCACCGAATAAATCAGGCAGCGCGATGAATCGTCAGCCTGGAGTTGAAAGCCTTTCTCGCACTCCGCTATGGAGACCGAGGGGGGAGCATGAAAAAGCTGCCGGGTGATGGCCGGGACTTTAATGGTCACCCTATCCAGAATCAGGAAATAGTAGGGCTTGATAAACAGTATCGCCCGCTTATGAACGAAATATTTATTGAATACGATTTCCCCTTCCACATAATCGTATTGAGGGGCAGACCTGTATCCGAAGACTTCCGGTTGATCCAGCATAAGGGGATGCAATTCCACGAAAGGCTGGGGGGAGGGTGGATCGGGCTCCTTGATTTCCCTTCCGGCGGGGGTAGGCGCATCACCGGTCCCGGCTTCGCCTTCATCCGTGGCACCGGCTTTTTGTTTGAGGGGAAAGCGGATCCCGGATGCCGCGGGGGGAGTTTTCGCTTCCTCTTTCTTTTCCTCCGGGATTACGGGCGCCGGTTCCCCCTCTCCCGATTCCGTCCCTCTGGCGGAATCGGGTTTCAGCTCGATTTCCCGGTTGAAGCTCGCGAGCAGATCCCGGGCAATCGGATAGGAACGATTTTCCGGTCCCTTCTCTATTATTTCTTCCAGGAGGTCGACGGCGAGCGCCTTTTCGCCGAGCGTTTCTCCGTAGACAAAGGCCAAGGAGATCTTGATTTGATCCTCGAACTCCACGGGATTTTTCGCCAGCAGCGCATGGTAGGCGGAGATCATTTCCTCCGGGTCTTCCAACCGGCCGATGGAAGCGATCAAATTATGCACCTTTTCCCGGTTCTCCAGGGATATCCGCTCGATGCGGGAGAGTATCGGTATATCCACCACTGCAGCCGGCGAGGGATCATCCGGTTTCCTGATGATCCGGTTTTCCCCCGGTTCCGATTTCTTGTTAGTCTCCGCTTTTTTATTCTCCATCCTCCAGTAGGGTACTATCACGTTGTGCGCCGCGGCCGAGACTATGAACTCCCGCTCGGGATTCGAATATTCATAGGCCCAGCGCCCCAGATCGGTGATCCATTTTTGGCCCCGGGCGTACAGTTCAAAGGTCAGAAAGTCCTGTTGCTCGTGACTTCTGGCTTTCTCGGTGAAATAGGCCATGAGACAGGTTTCCTGGTGGAGGGGCCGGTTCTCTCCCCATCCGCTTCTCATCACGAAGAGGGCGGCGTCGAAAAAGATCCGGGATTTCTTCCGGGGCCGGCGCCCCCGCCTTCCGTCCGAATCGACATAGCGTAGAAAGGGCGAATAGATGTAGGCCAGTTTCATAATACCCTCGTTGGGCTCATCGTCAGAATCGCCGAAGAGGGCGATCGTTCCGTCCGGGTGCAGGAGCCAGGGAAGACACTCGAAGGATCCTTTCACCGTTCTGCGGAAATATTGGGAAAGGGGAGTTTCGTAATGACGGCAGTCTTTTTGAAACTGCCAGAGAGCCGAGGCCACCACGAACTGGTAGTAGGGCGAATATTCCTTGTGTATCCCGGCGGGAGTGAAGTTATCCTGGATCTGTCTCTCCATCCTTTTAAGGGCCAGCTCTTTCCAGGCCGGCGCTTCCTTGAACTCGGGGAAGGCCACGGATATCCGGTATAACGCGGAGGCGGCGAAGAGGCCGTGATTGGACGAGGGATTGTAATTTTCTTCCAGCTCTAGGAATTTCGCGTGGCGCCAGAGCAATTCCACGAATAGCCGGGTGAACTTACGGTCCAATCCCCTGGAGGCGCGCAGCAGCCTCCAGAAATCGAGCATGTAGCCGGCGCGGTTGGCCACGGTGTGATCGTACCAGGAGAGGGGATCGGGAAGCTTGCTGGGATTAGTGCAATCGGTCTGGAAATCGAGGATAATCTCCCTCGCGCGTTGGAGATACTTATCGTTTCCCGTCTCCCGGTAGGCGGAGTTAAGATATTGCAGGAAATCGAAACTGAAGAGGTAAAATATCCAGCTTCTGGAATCGGCGGAATTCTGGCTCCATAAAATGTCGCGCGGCATCTCTACCTGGTCGAAGAGTCCGAACTTATACTGATCATTCAGGATAAGATCGGCCTTGGTAACGGCATCCTCACAGAAACCCCAGGATTCCAGCCGGAAATCGCCCTTGACCCGTAGAAAATAATCAATAATTGCTTCGTCGGCTTTATTAAACTCTCCTGCCTTAACAGATCCCAGGGCCTTTTCCAGCCCTGATCTATCAACGGCGATTTCCCGGTGAAACTTAAAGGACGACCTCAGGCACCGGGTGTCCTTATATTCCTTGGATAAGACCGGGAGGGGGTGGATCACCAGGGAAAAAAGAAGAACCATAAATATCGGGAAGGGGGCGTGTTTCATCGCGCGGGATAGTGAATAGGCGAAGACTTTCATTATTTACTTTCCGGGATTTTTCTATCCTCTCGAGTGACTGCCGATTTGAATTATCAGTGTAATCGATAAAGATCCGGTTGTCAAGTCGCTGGTTCTGGTGGAGTTTCCCCATTTTTCTAAGGGCCGAACATGCTGATCTGGAGGGTTTTGGTTTTTAGCATGTCTTTTACCAGAAAGGGCCTTC
>JAFGPI010000198.1 GCA_016926065.1 Candidatus Krumholzibacteriota bacterium | reverse complement strand
GCCGCCACGCCGCTTCCCTTGCGGCGGGCCTCATCTATTACCGCCACCACCTTCCGGGCGTATTCAATACTTTCCGGCGTGGGTGAAAATACCTGGTGAATGGGCTCGATCTGGGAGGGATGGATCACTCCCTTTCCCTCGAAACCCAAGGCCATGGCCTCCTGGGTGCTTTGGATAAGCCCCTCGGTGTCCTGGACATCGGAGAAGACCGTGTCGATCGCCTGGACGCCGGCCGCCTTGGCCCCCAGCACCAGCATCGATCTGGCCGTAAAAGATTCCTTTCCCTCCTTGGTGCGCTGCACCCCTATATCCGCGGTGAAATCCTCGGCCCCGAAGCAGAGCGCCACCACCCGCTTGCTCCCCTTGCCGATCTGATAGGCGTTCAGAATACCCCGGGCCGTCTCGATCAGGGGCATGAGCAGAACCGGGGCGAGACCGGGTGTCTTTTTCTCAATCCGGGACACTATCTTTTCCACTTCCCGCACATCTCCTTCCGCTTCGCACTTGGGAATCAGTATCGTGTCCGGTCCGGCCGGCAGGACCATCTCCAGGTCTCTCGCGCCGTAACCGGTGGAAATCGGATTAATACGTACTATCCTTTCCGCCTTTCCAAAATCGACCATCAGGAGCGTATTCCTAACCAGAATCCTCGCCGTATCCTTCTCCCCGGGGGAAACCGAGTCCTCCAGATCGAGGATCACGCAGTCCGCCCCGAAAAGTCCGGCGTTTCTCATCAGGTCGGGATTGTTGCCCGGGAGGTAGAGACGGGTCCGGCGCAGCCGGTCACGGCGGGGAGCCTCATAGGTTACCTTCCTCTGGGGAACGCACCCCGGTTCGGTTACCTCGAACAAGCGTCGGGCCGCTCCTTCCACGCGGGCCTGAATAACGTAATCCAGCGCTCCCATGTCACTTACTTTAAGATAACAATTATTCACTCCCAGGGTGGAGCAGGTTTTTTCCACCGTTTCCCGGATCTGCTCGCCGAACATATGCCCCACCGAGCTCTCGATATCGAGGGACAGGCCTTCAGCCGGCTTTACCTGCATGTATACCGATAAATCGCCCTTTTTGCCTTCCCTGCCGGCGTTTGTCTCTTTCAACTCAGTCATGACCCACTTCCATTCAAGGTCAGGAGCGGATAAATGCGTCATCGGCGCCGCCCGTCCGTTGTGGTGCATTTACCAGCTTAAAGTCTTACCGCCAATAATTTAAACAGCACCGAGCAGCCGGTACCACGCCTCAATGTACTGAATAGTTGGTTTATTGTCAAAAAGAGATCGTAGAAATATGTGGGAAACACTCACTTTTAAGCGAAAAACATAATAGGACGGGTCAAAGGTCAACCCGCCCTACAGGTCCCGAAGGTATTTTTTTCAGATCCTGCTGCTCAAGCCCCCTTCGGCTTTGAAATCCCCCGCTGAACCATTCTCTTAACGTTGGGGGGGAGTCCCCAGGTCAAATAAAGAGGTAACGCGGGCTCAACCACGGGGATCCAAACTTTAGGTAGTATCAATAACTATGCCAGAATTATCAATTTACCTCTATTAGATTAAGTTTAATTTAGACCTACGCTCATTGTGGAAAAAGCCTTTATTTAGCGGTAACATAACGCTTTAATTGGAGTTAGATGATTGATGTGGATAATTTTGCCCTCCGGCTCTAAAAATTCAACCGGAACATGCACTTACAAGACAGTACGAATATTTAACTTGTTCGCATTAATCGTAAAAAATCTTTACTCTATGTCAATTACGTGAACAGTATTGCTGGGGCGCCTTTCCTGGGTCGGAATTCCCGCCGTTAAAACCACTTTGCCCCTGAATCCCGCCTCCCTAACCTTCTCCCTGGTAATGGCGAATATCTTCTCGGTTTCCTCTATACACTCTACCGGAAGGGCACTCACACCCCACACCAGGGACATCTGCCTCACCACCGGAATAAAATCGGTCAAGGCGAGTATCGGCATGCCCGGTCTTCTCCTGGCCACCAATTCCGCGGTTTTGCCCGAATGGGTAAGCACCGCTATCGCCGACGCTCCGATTGCCCGCGCCACCCGGACCGCTCCCGAACATATCGCATCGGCCAGGGCATTCGATTTTTCCGCGGACAGGGGATTGTCCAGCTCCACCTTCCGGCATGGCTCTCCGTATTCCTCCACCTTTTCTATTATCCGGCTCATCGTTTCCACCGCCCGCACCGGAAAGCGCCCGGTGGCCGTTTCCGCCGAAAGCATCACGGCGTCGGAGCCGTCGATCACGGCATTGGCCACGTCGCTGGCCTCCGCCCGGGTGGGCCTCTCGGAGCCCACCATCGACTCCAGCATCTGGGTGGCGGTGATGACCGGTTTTCCCCTTTTCATGCATTCGGCTATCAAGCGTTTCTGCACCACCGGAACCTCCTCGGTGGCGATCTCCACTCCCAGGTCCCCCCGGGCGATCATGACGGCGTCCGTCGCCTCCAGGATATCTCCCAGGCAGTCGAGGGCCTCCCGTTTCTCGATTTTCGAAACCACCCGCGCCGTGCTGTCCGCTCCCCCTATCAGCCGCTTCAACTCCCTCACCTCCTCCGGGCTCCTGACGAAGGAGAGGGCCACGAAATCGACCCCCAGCTCCAGGCCGAAATCCAGGTCCTCCCGGTCTTTTCGGGTCAGGGCGGGAGAGCTTATCCGCGCCCCGGGCAGGTTTACCCCTTTCTTGGAGGTAAGGGTTCCCCCGTGGATCACGCGGCAGACGACCCTCCGGCCTTCCACCTTCTCCACCACCAGGTGAATGATCCCGTCGGCCACGAAAATATTATTTCCCTCCACCACGTCATCGGGGAGCTGCGCGTAAGATACGTTTATCACCTTGTCCCGCCCGTCGGCTTGGTCGGGGGTAAGAGTAACGGTATCGTCCTTGACCAGCTCCAACTGCCCCTCGCCGATTTCCCCGATTCGTATCTTGGGCCCCTGCAGGTCCTGCATTATCGCCACTTTATCGTTCAGTTTCCTTATCCGCTGGTAAACCTCCCGGTGTTCCTCGTAACTGCCGTGAGAAAAATTCATGCGGGCCACGTTCATTCCCGCCGCTATCAGTTCCTCCAGGGTCGCCTCGTCCCGGGAAGCAGGTCCTATGGTCGCTACAATCTTCGCTCTCTTCAAATTACACCTCCGGAATCCATCCGGTAAATATGGGGGGCCGTCACCGTTCTAATGAATCAACATCTATCACCGTTCTAATAAATCGAATTCCATCACCGTTTCACACGACACCTTCTCCCCGCCCTTAATTATTACCCTTCCTCCGATCAACAACATTACCGTTCCCCGATGATCGGTGATGTTGACCGGGAATACGGAGGACTATTACGCCATTGTGGCAAATTTGCCGTTATCTTTCGAGATAAAATTATACCCATAATGACGGCCTTTTATTCCCGGTCTTTGAGCCTGCCTTCTTCATCGGGAGGGATTCCCTTTTCTGAATGTTGAAGGCTTTCTTTTTCCGGCCTCCGCATCCGTCTCTACCCCGGGGTCGAAAATGATAGCCAATCGATCCAAAGGGCTGTAAGATTCGTTCCACAGGCCGGGGAAAGAGGTTCGTGTTGAAACGTAAGGTGTTGCACATCATATACTCCCTTTACCGGGGCGGCGCGGAACGTCTCCTCGAGACCATTTACGACGCCTCCGACGGGGACAGATTCGAGCACGCGGTCTGCTCCCTGGCGGGAGGCGGAGACCTGGCACGGTCGCTGCGGGAAAAGGGGGCGCCGGTATACCTGCTGGGAAAGTCCCCGGGTTTCGATCCCTTCCTTTTACCCCGCCTCATGGCGCTGATCCGCCGTCTCCAACCGGACCTGCTCCAGCTGCATAGTATCTCCAGTATATTCTATGGAACCCTGGCCGCCCGCCTGGGCCGGTCCCGCGCGCCCATCATCCAGATGGAGCACGGCCCCTGGCGGCCCTCGTCCATGCCCGCTCTCCACCGTCTATTGTATCCCTGGTTGGCCGCCCGGGCGGGAAAGATCGTCACCGTTTCGTCACACGCCCAACATTCATTTACCACCCGCTTTCCCCGCCTGGCCTCCAAGTATGTGACCATCCCCAACGGAATCAATACCGGCGCCTTTTCCCGATTGCCCCCCCCGGCCGATTGCCGGCGGCTCTTCGGGCTTCCCACCGGCTGCCCGCTGGCCGGCACCGTGGGGCGGCTGGTTCCGGAAAAAAATCACGCCCTCCTGCTCCGGGCTTTCCGGCGGGTGACCGCCGATCTGCCCGGCGCACGCCTGGCACTTCTCGGATCGGGGCCGCTCCAGGATGATCTCCTCTGCGCGGCCGCCGCCCACGGCCTGTCCGATGCGGTGTATATTTTGCCCCTGACCTCCCGAGTGGCCGAATTCCTGGGCGCTTTGGATCTCTTCGTTCTCTCCTCCGACTCGGAAGGAATTCCCCTCACCCTGCTGGAAGCGCTGGCCTGCGGTCTGCCCACCGTGTGTACCGCGGTGGGAGGGATCCCCGAGGTCATAGAGCAGGGAATAAACGGGCACCTGGTGCCCGCCGGAGCGGAGGGGGAACTGGCCCGAAGGATGGTGGAGGTGCTCCGGGATCCGCCGGCCGCCTCGTCCCTGGGGGAAAGGGGCCGGAAAACGGTGGAGATCAAGTTCAACGCCTCGCGGCTGATCTCCGAAACCGAGGCTCTATACCGCGGCCTGCTCGCGTGATCCTCCAGGATAAACAGGGAGGAAAGCCGATCTGAGCACGCTTTTCGTCTATCCGGCGAAAGGGGCATGGAGATCCATCGATACCGGCGCAGTCAATCCCCCCGGCGAAAAGTGACTGGAAATCAGATCCCTATTCTATTATTCTGATTTATTATGATTAAGAGGGTACTGGGAAAAACCGATATGAACGTCTCCGTGGTCGGTTTCGGGGGGATTCCGATACAGGGACTGTCCTTCGCCGAGGCCGAGAAAGTGCTGCTGCACGCGGTGGATAAAGGGATTAATTTCTTCGACTCGGCCCGCGGTTATACCGACAGCGAGAAAAAGATGGGCCGGGCGCTGGCTAGCCGGCGCGCCCAAATCTACCTGGCCACCAAGGCCCTTTCCCGGGACGGGAAGGGGATGAGCGGAGAGCTGGAGGCCAGCCTGCGAAATCTTAAGACCGACATGATAGACCTCTATCAGCTGCACGCGGTAGGAAGCAAAAAACAGCTGGAGAGGATCCTGGGACCGGGCGGGGCCTACGAGATGCTCAGCCGGGCGCGCCGGGAGGGGAAGATCCGCTGGATCGGAATAACCGGGCACTCCCGGGATATCCTCCTGGAGGCGGCCAGAAGCGGTCTCTTTGATACGGTGCAGCTTCCCTTCAACCCGATCGAGACCGAATGGGCTGATGCCGTGCTGCCGGCGGCGAAGGAAGTCGGCCTGGGAACGATCGGCATGAAACCGGTCGCCGGCGGGGCCCTGAGAAACGCGCCCCAGGCGATCCGTTACGCCCTGAACCGGGGCATAGATGTTTCCATACCGGGCATGGATGCTACCGCCCAGGTGGATGAAAATGCGCGGGCGGGAGAATCCCTGGATCCTCTGAGCGAGGCCGAGCTGGAATCCTTGCGGAAAGAAAAGGCGCTGTGGGGGGATAAATTCTGCCGCCGCTGCGGGTATTGCCTGCCCTGCCCCCAGGGATTGAACATCCCCTTCCTGCTCCTCATTGAAGGCTATTACAGCCGGTACGAGCTTAGGGACTGGGCCCTCGCCCGCCTCCAGGGATTGGATAAGTCCTACGCCGATTGCGCCGAATGCGGCGAGTGCCTGGAGAAATGCCCCTATCACCTGCCCATCCCCGAACTGATGAAGAAAGCAAGGGACTTGGTGGTCTGATCTTCCGCGCCAATCACCCCTTCCCGCGGATTCCCCGCCCGGTGGCACGATACTTGTAAAAAATTAATGAAAAACTTGTTGACAGCATTGCCATACCTCAAAATAATGACCGTACAACATGCGATTACACCCATTTATGGGCGAGCCCCGCGGGAGACGGAAAAACTGTCAACCAGTAACCGGACGCCAGTGCCCAGAGATCGAGCATCCGGTGAATGAAAATATTACAGAAAATGATTGCTATTCCGGAGAGGAGGAATATCCAAAGATAGTAATTCGTAAATTACACCGGTTCGATCGACCGGTTTTTTTCGAAGAAAAACAGTATTATTCCGGTCTTAACCAAGGAGCGATCGAGATGAAGAAACTACTAATGATTTTCCTGGTCGTTATGATCCTTTCCCCTGGCGCTCAGGCTCAAAAAGGGACCATCGGCCTCTTCGCCGATGTGGCTCACTCTTCCTGGTGCGCCAGCAATCCCGCCCCTCCCAATCAATACTTCGTCACCATGTACATATTTGCTTTTCCTACGATCAACGGCTTCAGGAGCGCGGAATTCGCCGTGTCCTATCCCGATCATCCCGATTTCTTTGCCCTGACCTGGACCCCGAATCCGGATAATGTGCTTACCAAGGACAATCTGGTAGACGGCTATTCAATTACCTTTGATAGCTGTCCCACGGACGCGTTTGAGCTCGGTCATCAATTACTCCTGATCCGGACTGCCGATCCGCTGGAACTGCATCCGATTCCGGCACCCAACCATCCGGGGGCCACCACCATGTTCCTGGCCGCCTGCGCTTTCCCCTATCTCTTGGATGCCGCCTATCCTTTCACCAGCCTTTTCCTGAATTACAACGGCACGGAAGCGGAATGCGGCGCGACCGACACCGAGCCGGCGAGCTGGGGCGCGATCAAGGGGATGTATAGAGAATAAGCGTGCGCAAGGGCCGGATCCAGTTTGCTACCCGGCTCCGCGGTATTTGATAATCCTGAAGAAAGATCCCCGCCGGGCGGGGATCTTTCTTTTTCCATGCACCTGGCTCCGTGGCGGATAAAGAGGATTTTCGTCTCGATTAGGGGGAAGTATACAGAATGAAATGGTTTATCCTCCTCCTTCCGGTTACGCGTTGACCTGTGGGATACACCATCTTTTTTCCATTAAACGAATTTACACACTCATTTTTGCAATGCCTTGAAGTCGGACAAACAATATGTTTTCTTTACTATAGATGTAATCCTCCGACCATCGGTTCTGTAGTGATCGGTCCGAAATCAGGTCGAATAAGCTCTTTACCCTGTTTCCGGATTTATTATGGAATCCCTTGATTGATGTTTTTTTCTCTTTTCCTGCCTTTTTTCTTTTTTTGTTTTGGCTGGTTTCTTCTTGATTTCCTTTCTGGTGTTCCTCTCTTTTCCCACGATATCACCTCTCTCAGTCCAACAAAACCAAGAAACCTCTACTTCCCCGGCTCCCCGTCCGTGTCCAACCGAGACCTTACCCGCTTTCCGCCACCCTTAACTCCCGTTTTCCAACTTTCCGCATCACCTAACTCTCGAAGGTGTCCCGGGCCTGCAGGATCTTACCCACGGCCTCCTGCACCAAAGACTCCTCCGCCTTGGAATCTTCAGCGAATCCGGTCAGAATCCCCATCCGGCGTCCGCATTGAAACAGCACCATGCGCCCCCGGTAGGGAGCCTCCCCGGCGGCCCGGGAGAAAATCCTCTCCCCGCCCCTCGCCTCTTCGATCTTAAATCCTAGTTCCCCCGTGTACTTGGCAAAGGTGGCGGCCGCCTTCTTTTCGCTCTCCAGGGTGAAAATATATAGCTTTCCCTTTTCCTCCCCGGAGGAATATTCCGCCGCGAAAGCCGGCGGCAGCATGCCGCTCCCCAGCACTCCCTCGGTGAGATAAACCAGGCTTTTTATCACCATCCCCGTGGCCGGAAACAGCGTTATATCCAGGGGCAGTTCCCCTTTTTCCTTTATCTTGCCCTCCACCGCCCGGGCGAATTCCCGCAGGGACCGCGCGGACTCCTCACCCTCCTCGTAGGCGTAGATCCTGACGAAAAAGCGGTCCTTCCAGAATTGCACCGAGTAATCATCCTTGAATCCCTCGTTTCCGATGCGGCAGTTCTCGCTTTCCTCGCCCCGGAACTGGGAATAGATACCGAAAGCCATCAGGGGGGAGAGGTGTTCGTAGATTTCGACCTTGATTTCCAGCCCCTCCTCGTTCAGGTAGTGCCGCGCCACCACTTCCTGGAACTCATACATCAGGAAATGCTCCGCCGCTCCGTTTATATACTCCCAGAGGTTGTCCGCCTGGTAGCTGAGCAGATCGCCATCTACCCTCCATCCCGAAATATCCGCCGGGGAAGGTAACAGCTTTGCCCCCTCCGACCCGCTCACTTCGGCCGCCTTCAAAAAGGAGGAACCGCCCAGAACGATTATCGCGATAAGAACCTTTAAGATACCGTATTTCCTCATCGTTTCACCACCTTTTGATGTAAATATACGCCCTATTATATCCATATCGGCCTATTTTTACTCCAATTTTTTTGCCGCTGCCGGTCTTTTTGACCGCCGCGGATTATCGGAGCGCCCCGGGGAAGAAAAAAGAAGAAAGGGGAGCGAAATGGGCGGTAGAGATTAGCCGCCGTGGATGTTATATTATTATGTGGCGCCGGACCGCCGCGGCGTTATATATTGGCGAACATAAGCGACGCGGTCCGCCGTTACGCTGTTAATCGAGGAAAGGGGCGTACATGGGCTTTTTTAAAAGATTGCTGGGAATCGAGTACAAACCCGGCGAACCGGAACCTCTCACCGACGAGCATTTTGAAAGCATGGTGAAGGAATGCGGCCTGCCCTGTTTCGTGCACTTTCACCACCTTTGGTGCTCCTCCTGCCAGGTCATGGGAGGTCTGCTCAACGAGGTGGGGCCGCAATACGTGGACCGGGCGAAATTCTTCAAGATCGACGTGCACAAGAATCCTCATACGGCGACCCTCTTAAACATTCCCAGCGTTCCCACCCTAGTCCTGTTCAAGGATGGCAACCCGGTTGACCGGATTAACGGACTGATTCCTTTAAAGCCCCTGAAAGAGTGGATAGAGAAATCGTTGTAAGGGATCAGCGGGCCGGAGGAGCGGAGAACCGGATGAGAGAACTGATTATCGATCAAAAATCGCTGCGTCTGAAGCAGGGCGATATCACCCGGGAGGAGGTTGACGCCATCGTCAATGCCGCCAATCCGCGACTGGCGGGCGGGGGAGGAGTGGACGGGGCTATTCACCGCGCCGGTGGCCCCCGGATCATGGCCGAATGCGACGCCATCCGATCCCGGCAGGGTGGCTGTCCCACCGGGCAGGCTGTTATCACCACCGCCGGAAACCTGCGGGCGAAATTCGTCATCCATACCGCCGGACCGGTCTGGCGCGGTGGCCAAAATGAAGAATGCCGGCTCTTATCCGAATCTTATTCAAACAGCATGAAGCTGGCCGAAGGGAACGGTTGCCGTTCGGTGGCCTTTCCCAGCATCAGCACCGGCGTATATAACTTTCCGATCAAACAGGCGGCCCTCATTGCCCTGGGCACCCTGGCCCGGGAGCTGACCCGCCGGTCGATCCGGGAGGTGCGATTTATCCTCTTTTCTCCCGCGGATCTGCGAGTGTACGAGGAAGCGCTGTCGGAAATCGGCACAGAGTATCAAACCAACGGAGGTGCGGCGTCTTGAGATACGGGCGATACCTGGTCCTGGTTTGGATCCTGCTGCTTACCTTTTCCTCATCCTCCGGGGCCCGGGAGCAAAGCAAGCTGTTCCTGAAAGCCTCGCTGGGCGCGGATCTGGCGGATTTCCCCAACCTTAACGACGAACTGCAGAGACAGGGCCAGACGGGCCTGAGGCCCGGCATCGGTTTCAGCGTATCGCTGGGACGCACCTTCTTCCAGAAACGCTGGGCGTTGGAAGTCAACTTCGGGCTGACCCGTTTTCCCAGCTTTGATTACCTCAACCAAAACGAGGATTTCAAGGGTCGGCTCACTCATCAGGACTACGCCTTGATAGTCAAATACTGTTTCCATCCGGAAGGCGGCAAATTCGTTCCCTACCTGGGCGCGGGCGCGGGTTACGGCCAGTCGGATCTCGTATCCGGGGGAGGAAGGCTCGATGCCTTCCAGGGAGTCGCCCTGTTCCAGGTTCACAGCCGGTTAAAGGACAACATCGGTTTCGTGGCCGAATGCTCCTACTGGATGTCTTTTACCGAAGAGCGCTACAACGCCCCCTACCTGCAAAACTTCATCGATGACGTTATCCTGGACAGCAACGGATCACCCCTGAACGACAGATATTCCGCGCTGAGTTTCCGGATGGGGGTAGTTTTCTGGCCCAGAAAGTTTACCAGTTATTAAGGAAAGGGATAAGTCCTCCGGGTGCTCCCCGGTCCGCCCTCCGGGGATGGAGGATAGCCGGAAATGACCAAAATCATTCGATCGATCGTAATACTATTAATCCTTTTGCCCTCCGCCTGTACCGGGCAATCCTCACGGAAAAACCCCCCGCCGGTGGGAGGCTGCCGGTTGGATACGATCAGCCTGGGACTGGAAATGAAAAGGGATAGCGTTCCCCGCAGGGAGTCCGACCGGATGGACATCCTCTCCCTCCGGCCCCTCTCCTCCGCCCAGTACCGGCAGGCGGCGGAGGAACTGACCGCCCTCCTCGATTCACTGGGAGTTCAGATATATTCCCGTTCCGATCTGATCCATACCCGGGAAGGCCCCTGCTGGCCGGCTTACCGGATAACCTTCCGGATCAGGTTTGCCGGTACCGAGCAGGGGGAATCAGTGCGGGCCGCCCTACTTGAAAAAGGCCTCCTGGGACTTTTCCCCGCCGGGGAAAGACCCCCCGATTACGGAGATTTTTTCCTCTCCGCCGGAAGAGGCTCCAGCGACTGGTGGATCCTCTGGTACGCCGGGGTCAAATAATATGCAATTCCCCGCAAGGTGAATTCTTCCCCGCGGCGGGAGGATTATCCGCTTCTTCTATAATCAAGTTTTTCCAGGGATTGCCGGATATCACTCATCCGCCAGCCAATCCGGAACCGCCCGGTGCCGGAACCTGGCGCCATATACCAGGTCGTCCCCCAGCACCAGCGCCCGGCGCAGGGGAGGAGCGTTCACCGCCAGGGTGGCCACGAATCGATGGAAGTAATTCCGCGGTTTGGTCCAGGGACAGACCGCCTGGCAAACCGCGCAGGTGTATCCGGTCTTTCCCCAGTACTGCAGGCAGGCTTCCGGGTTTATCTGCCATTTGTTGATGCCCCGCACCACTGTTTTTTCCCCCTCGGTAATGGCTCCGGCCGGGCAGTTGGTAGCGCATTTCTTGCACTTCTCGCAGAAATCCTGAATGCCGATATCCACCGGCTCGTCATATTCCAACGGCATATCGGTGGTGACGGCCGACAACCGGAAATTGGCCCCCATCTTCCGGCTCACCACGTATCCGGCCCGGGCCAGCTCGCCCATGCCGGAATCCACCGCCACCGGTACCAGCATTATCAGATAATTGCGCAGATGGTGGGCCCGCGCCCGGTACCCCAGGGATCGAATGAACCTCGCCAATTGAACGGATGACACCACGCTCTGCATGTAGACCCGTCCGCACTCGAAGTCCACCGCCCGGCTCGACCCGGTGGCGACCATATCCTTCTCCTGCATGAATCCCATCGATATGGCGGTTTGGTGATTGAGTTCGATCGCGTCGCCGTAGAGGGTGCCCTGGTAATGATCCGGGATTCCCTCGAAAAAGGGAGGGTTGACGTAACTCTCTTTGAAAAATGGCCGGGATCCCTTGTGGGTATACACCCATTCCCGCCGCAGGGGACCTATCCGCACCTCATCCGCGCCGATCAACCGGGCGAAAGCCTTGACCTTCAGCGCCGCGGTCCGGGGAGACCAGCCGGCGCTGAAACCGCCCGGCCGTCCATCGACCATGTCGGGCAGGGCCAGGGCCGCGGCGGGGACGAAATGGGATTCGTACAGCGCCCTGGCTACGGGGTCCAGCTCCCCGCTTCCCTCCAGCTTGTTGAGGATGAACCGGGCCAGACGCCTATCCACCTCGGCCCTTTCCGGGTGGCGCCGATGATAGTCCAGTTCCTCATCGCTTCCCTCCACCAGGGCTTCCCGGGCGAAGACCGTGTCCCGTTCATCGAACCGGCCTATTTCGCCCGCGATCTCATATGTCGGTTTTCTTACCATTAGTTACTCTCCACCCGGGACTGCCAGGCCTACGTAGGTCAGCCTGGTCATGTTCAATCATTCTCCATCCGGGAGTGATGCAATTTCATATATCCCCTTTCTTACTATCACCTAAATTGAGCGATTTCAGGGCATGAAAAATCCCACCGAATGGGTTAACATGTTGGTAGCAAAAAACCAATCCAACGTGTGGC
>JAFGPI010000197.1 GCA_016926065.1 Candidatus Krumholzibacteriota bacterium | reverse complement strand
TCCCCTCTTCCAGGACCCGGTAGGTTACCGCCCGGTACATGGCACCGGTATCCAGATAGGCCAGGCGGAGACGACCGGCCAGCCGGGAGGCCGTGGTGCTTTTACCCGATCCGGCCGGGCCATCTATGGTAATGATCATGCGAGAGAGAAATTCTCTGGTTCTTTCTTCCGCCGTCATCGTCATCGAACCTTCTCCCCTCCGCCAACCTTAACCGGAGCGATGTCACAAAACACTCTTCAGCTTATCCAGAAATACCCGGTTCTCCTCCGGTGTGCCGACGGATAAGCGGAAAGACTCTTCCCCCAGGCCAAAAGGCGACATCCCCCGCACAATAATCCCTAGATCCATAAGGTTGTGGACGATGTTCTTTTTATTGCCCCGCGGCAGGACCAGCAGAAAGTTTGTTTGCGAGGGAGGGACCACAAAACCTAAATCGCGTAACTTGGCGGTCAGGGTCTCCCGTTCCCGGTTGTTCTCGTCTATCCGATCCCTTAATTGGTCGATATTCGCCAGGGCGGCGCGGGCGGCGATCTGGGCCACCCGGTTGACGTTGAAAGGCTGCCGTACCATATGCAGGCAGGTGACCAGGTTTTCATGCGACAGTGAATAACCCACCCTCAGACCGGAGAGGGAAAACACCTTGGAGAAGGTTCTGAGGATGATAATATTATCCCTTTCCCGCAGTATCCGTATCGAATCTGGATAATCCGGGGCGGTCACATATTCATAGTAAGCCTCATCAAAGACGACTATGATATCTTTGCGGATACCTTCCAGAAAGAGTTCCACGTCCTTTTCCGGAACATAAGTGGCGGTGGGATTATTGGGGTTGCAGATAAACACCATTTTCGTGTTCTGGGTAATCGCTTCTCTCATCGCCTGCAGATCCAGACAGTAATTTTTCAAGGGAACCTTTACTTCCTTGACACCCGCCAGCTGAACCACCAAGGGATAGGCTATGAAACTGGGGAAGGGATAGACGACCTCTTCCCCCGGATTGACGAAGGCCCGGACCAAAAGATCGAGAATTTCATTGGAACCGTTTCCGACGAAAACCTGGTTTTGCCTTAAACCGTAATATTCCGCCAGCTCGGTGGTCAGATAATGGCACCCGGAGTTCGGATAACGGTTGACGGCATTAAGCTCCTGTATGATGGCCTGCTGAATTATATCCAGGGGGGGGTATGGATTTTCATTGGAAGCGAGCTTGATGATCTCACCCTCGAGATTCCGTTCCCTTCTAAGTTCCTCCACCGGTTTGCCGGGGATATACGGTTTGACATTTCTGAGGTGAGGCTGCATCAAAGCTGTAAAGTCCATGATACGATCTCCTTTAGATTAAACCCGTTTCTTTTCTGAGTATCTCTTGTTCCCGGACGGTTAGAGCTCTCATCTCCCCCGGCTCAACATCCGCGAAGGTCAATTCTCCCAGCGCGCTCCGGTGAAGCTTCAGAACCTGATGATCGAACGCGGCGAACATCTTCCTGATCTGTCTCTTCTTTCCCTCCTTGATCTTCAGTTCCAATTTTGTTTCCTTTTCCTTCCGTTCCCGAACGGTTATGCGGCAAGGGCTGGTTTGATAATCCTCCAAGGTTACGCCCTGGCGCAAAAGATTTATGGTTTTTTCCCCGACCCTCCCCGCCACCGTGGCCAGGTATGTTTTCTCGATCTTAAAACGGGGATGGGTCAAACGGTAAGCCAGCTCACCGTCGTTGGTTAATAAAATAATACCGGTTGTCTCAAGATCAAGCCTTCCCACCGGAAAAAGCCTCTCCTTATAACCATTTTTCACCGCCAGGTCCACCACCGTTTCCCGGTTATGATCATCCTTCACCGTACAGATTACCCCGGCCGGTTTGTTAAGCACCAGAACCACCGTGCGTCCGGGCGGCTGGATTGTTTCGCCGTTCACCTCCACCCGGTCGCTGGCGGGATCGACCAACGCGGAAAGCTCCTCAATCCGCACTCCGTTTAAGCGTACATTTCCCCTTTTGATGAGGTTCTCGCATTTTCTTCTTGAACCAAGACCCGCTTGGGCCAGGAATCTGTTGATCCGGATTTTCGAACTCATTCCGATCCCGTATCAAGTTTCTCTTCCCCCGCCGGGAAGGGATCGCTCTTTTCCACCGGGGACTGCGGAGGGGAATATTCTCCGCCGGTTTCCCCCTCCTCAGCCGAGCTATCCTCACCGCTCTCCCTTCCGGAGGAGCTTGAATGCCCCGCTTCCCCGTTCTCCCCCGAGGCAGCGGAGGGCTCCGCTGAACCTTTCCCGTTCTTTCCTTCCCCCCTCCCCCCGTATTCGGGGGGAGGAATGAGTTCAAGCATTTCGAGATTCTTTTCCAACTCTTCCAGACTGGGGAGATCCCGGTAGTTTTTCAGCCCCAGATATTCAAGGAATTTGTTGGTGGTGGAATAAAGGTAGGGTCTACCGACTCCCTCTCCTCTACCGGTGATGGTGATCAGCTCTCTATCGACCAGGGTGGCGACCACGCCTTCACAGCTTACCCCTCTGATAGCCTCGATTTGAACTCGGTTTATAGGCTGTTTGTAGGCTATTATAGCCAAGGTTTCCAGCGCGGCTTGAGACAGCCGCGATTTTCTCCTGCTCTTGTAAAGCTTATTGACGGTGTGGGAATATTCGGGAAGGGTCGCCAACTGATAACCTCCGGCCACTTCGATGATCTGGAAACTGCGGTTGTGGTCACGGTAAAAATCCTCCAGAATGCTTATATTCTCCTTTATCTCCCTAGCGGAAGTTATTCCGGTAATTGAAGATATCCTACTGATGGATAACGGTTCATGGGACGCGAATAGGAGGGCCTCAATATCGCCCGCCAGCTTGTTTTCCTCGCTTTTATCTGGTCCTTGCGATATCATCCTCTTTTTCCTCGGGCGTCACGGCCGGAGCGCTGCCCGGCCGGTAAAGCCAGATGTCCGATCCCTGGGACATCTGTCTGGCAATCAACTTTCCCTGTTTTACCATCTCCAGGAGGGCCAGGAACGTTACTATGATTTCCGCTTTGCTGTGTTGGTCCGCGAACAACTCGGTGAACAGAACCTCCGAATTATCGCTGATCCTCTTTTCGATCAGACCAACTTTTTCCTCGATGCTGAAGATTTCACGTTCGATACGGTAGGATACCTGCTTTTTCAGCTCTTCCATGACCTTCTTAAAAGCATCGACCAGGTCAAAGACGGATACCTCCATCGTTTGCACTTCCGTATCATCACCGGGGGGACTGGTCTCGGGGCGGCCGAACAATTTTCTGCTGATTTCCTCCCTCTCCTGCAGATGGCTGGCCGCTTCCTTGAACTTCCGGTATTCCAGCAGATTCTTAACCAGCTCTTCCCGGGGATCCTCCTCTTCTTCCTCATCTTCGGCCCTACGCGGCAGAAGCATCTGTGCCTTAATCCGCATCAGGGTGGCGGCCATAACCAGGAATTCACCGGCCAGCTCGAGCTTCAATTCCCGAATCGTTTCCAGGTAGGAGAGATACTCCCGGGTTATGTGGGATATTGGAATATCGTAGATATTGATCTTGTCCCGACGGATCAGATGCAGGAGCAGGTCCAGGGGGCCCTCAAACTGGGTCAGACGAACTTGGTAGATCATTTTATATCCTGTTTCTCCCAGTTAGGGATAATCCATTACTTTATGTTAACATTGACCTGCGGCGGCCCGGATCCTCACCATCCGGGACCGGAGAAAGTCGCCTCCAGTCTACACCCGCCATCCCGGTGGCTGATAGCAACGGCGGACAAATGCTAAAAAAATCAAGCCCGTCTGTCAACTCTTTACTGTGAACGATCCAATTTTATGAGGGTTTTCGTCCCCGCGCGGCAAAGGATTCCCCCGGATTTCTAGCCCCGCGGGTGGAAGGTTTTATGGACTTCCCGAAGATAGTTCATATCCAGCCGGGTATATATCTGAGTGGTGGAGATGCTCGAGTGACCCAACAGCTCCTGCACGGCCCGTAGATCGGCCCCCCCCTCCACCAGGTGCGTGGCAAAAGAATGCCTCAGGGTATGGGGCGTCACCCTTCCCGGCAGACCCGCCGCCAGGGCGTGTTTCTTCAGAACCTTCCAGAATCCGACTCGGGACAACCGTTTCCCCCGGCTATTGAGAAAGGTATATACCGACTGCCCGTCTCCCAGCAACCGGGGCCGGGAATCCTCCAGGTACAAGCGCAGCGCATCCCGGGCCTGGCGGCCGTATGGAACCCGGCGTTCCTTCCTCCCCTTGCCCAGGATTCTCACGAACCTGCTCTCCTCATCCAGGAATTCCAGTTTCTGCCCGCAGATTTCCGATACCCTCATCCCCGTCGAATAGGCCAGTTCGAACATCGCCCGGTCCCTCAATCCCAGAACGCCGCCATCGGGCTGATCCAGCAACCTCTCAATTTCATCGGCGGTAAGCACGAAGGGAATCTTCCTTCTCCTGTGGGGGGTGGATATGCCCAGGACCTCCAGCTTTTCGATCGCTCCTTCCCGGTAAAGAAAGCGGTGAAATCCCTTGAGGGCGCTCAGAATCCTGGAACGGGTGGCCGGGCTCTTATCCGCCCCTATCCGGGAGGCGAACATCAGGCTTGATTTCAAATCGATACCGTTCGGTGATTGGATGCCCAGTTTTTGGAGGAAACGGAAGTAACGGGATATATCCCCCTGATAGGCTTCAACGGTCAGGGGGCTGAGTCCTTTTTCCACCCGCAGGGAATCCAGATAAAGCTCACCCAGCACTTCCAGGGCGGTCCGTGAATCGTTACCGGTGGATATGTTCGAATATTTTTTGGGCAATCTTCTCTCCAATCCCGGGAAGGGAGGCGATTTCCTCGGGTGAGGCGGCCCGCAAGCGTTCCAGGCTGCCGAAGGCCACCAATAACTGCAGTTTTCTCTTTTCACCTATTCCCGGCACCTCGTCCAGATTGGATTTCCGTATCCCTTTCGACCTCAATTTGCGATGGTAAGAGACCGCGAAACGGTGGGCTTCGTCACGAATCCTCTGCAGGAACTTCAGCACCGGACTTCGGGACGGCAACTTGATGACATCCTTTTTCCCGGGTTGATAGATCTCTTCATTACGTTTGGCCAGCCCGATGAGGGAAATGCCACCGACCCCGCATTCCTCCATGGCCCGCTGGCCCGCCGTTACCTGCCCCCTGCCCCCGTCCACCAGGATGAGATCCGGATGCCTGGACTTCCCCGTTTGCAGGCTTTCGAACCTTCGTTTCAAGATCTCCCGCAGCATGGAAAAATCATCCACCCCTTCCACCTCCCGGATCTTGAATAGCCGGTACCCGGATTTGAGCGGTTTTCCGTTCTCGAAGGTCACCATCGAACCAACGGCGTCGCTGCCCTGGATATTGGAGACGTCAAAAGCCTCTACCCGGAAAGGTGTGGAATGGATTCCCAGGGTTCTTTTGACTTCCCCCAGCAGCAATAAAACATCGGACCGGCGTCCCTTGTCCACCAACAGCTTCAGGCTGGCGTTTTTCTCCGCCAGGGCCACAAGCTGTTTTTTATGCCCCTTCCGGGGAGCAGCGAGAGAGACCTTTTTACCGGTTTTCTCTCTTAGCCATTCCTCTATCAACGCGCCATCGACCGGTTTCAGCTGGGTGTAGATCTTGGCGGGAATATCGGTCGACGAATGGTAGTAAAGCTTTAAAAAAACGTCGCAAATGCTATTTATATCGTCGTTTTCAACGTCAGGCAACAGAAACGACTCCGAACTCAGTATCTTTCCCTCCCGGACGCGGATAACCACCCCGCAGGCCTTCCCCCTCTCCGTCGCCAGAGCCACGATATCCTCATCCTTGCCTCCGGGGGATACGGCATGCTGCCTCTGCCTGATCTTTTCCAGCGACAGGATCTGATCCCGGACCACGGAAGCTTCCTCGAATCTGTCGGCGGCGGACAACCTTCTCATGCGCGCTTCAAGGTTTTTTATCAAACGGTTGCTGCGGCCTTTCAGGAACAGCCTTACCTGATTCACTACCTCTTGGTAATCCTCCCTGTTCACCCTCCCGGTACAGGGGGCCAAACATCTCTTTATCTGGAAATTCAGGCATTCCCGGGAACGCGCATCCGAGAAATTCTGGTTGGGGCAACTGCGGAGCTGAAATATCGATTGTATGATCTTCAGATTATGCCTCACCATGCCGGTATCGGTATAGGGGCCGAAATATTCCGCCCCGTCGCTCTTGATGTTTCTGACCAGAAAGAGACGGGGATACTTCTCGTTAACCGTCAATTTAAGATAGGGATACCTTTTATCGTCCTTGAGGCGGACGTTGTAACGGGGACGGTATTCCTTGATGAGATTGCATTCCAGTATCAACGCTTCCTTTTCATTTTCCGTTACTATATAGTCTATCGCGGCAACCGTCCCCATCAATGACCGGGTTTTGACATCCAGATTATCATCCGCCCGAAGGTAATTTCTAACCCGCTGGTTGAGCTTTTTCGCTTTTCCCACGTAGACGATCTTTCCCTTTTCGTCCTTCATCATGTAGACCCCGGGAGAATCGGGCAGCCGCTTGATATTTTCCTTGATTTTATTCGCCTGTTTACTTGACAAATCGCCGTCCTTCTATTATGTTATCGCCACATTGGAGGTGAAAACCAGATGCCGAATCATAAGTCAGCCTGGAAAAGAATGCGCCAAAATGAAGTAAGGCGTACCAGAAATAAAAAGCACAGATCTTCTTTGCGCAATACAATCAAGGCTTTCAAAGCCATTGAAGAAGCCGGTACCGGCAAGGAACAGTTCCCCTCGATAGTGTCTTCCATAGACGGCGCGGTCAAGAAGGGAATAATCCATCACCGCACCGCCGCCCGCATAAAATCAAGGCTCGCGAAAAAGATCAATAATTCCTAGATCGCGATCCGCTTGAGAATCTCAGCGACGGCTTCCCCCACCGGTATTTCCGTTACCTGGCGAGAAGCTCGGTCGAAAATTTCTATCTTCCCTTCCTGAAGTTTCCTGCCCAAGGTAAGCCGCAGAGGTATCCCGATAAGCTCCGCATCCTTGAATTTCACTCCGGGGCTGAGATCCCTGTCGTCCAGCAGAACTTCGATGCCTTTCTCCTTCAAGCCTCTCTCCAAACTTTCGGCGGCTTCCTTGATCTTTTGATCATCCATGTTAATCGGTAATACCAGAACCTGGAAGGGCGCGATCGATAGCGGCCAGATTATTCCGTCATCATCAAAATTCTGCTCGATAGCCGCCGCCACCATGCGGCTGATCCCGAATCCGTAACAACCCATTATAAAGGGATGACTCTCTCCCTTTTCGTCCAGATATTTGGCGTTCATGCTGCGGGAATATTTGGTTCCCAGTTTGAAGATATGCCCCACCTCCACTCCGTTGCTCAACTCCATCGGTTTTCCGCAGCGGGCGCAGAGATCCCCTTCCCGGGCGTAAACATAATCGTTAAATGATTCGATCACGAAATCCCTGCCCGGCACCACTCCCACCAGGTGCTTATCCGCTTTATTGGCCCCCACTATCATGCTGGAGTATCGTTTGATTGTTTCATCGGCGACTATCCTAGTCTCCGGGGGAAGTCCTACCGGTCCGGAGAATCCCACCGGGCCGCCGGTGACTTCATCTATCTCTCCGGCCTCCAGGAAACGGATGGTGGAATCGTCCAGATTCCGGCAGAGCTTTATGTCGTTGACTTCCCGATCCCCCGGTACCAACAGCGCCACGTTCCGGTCCCCGCTCCGGTAAAGCAGGGTCTTCACTATGTCCCGGGGAGTGACGCGCAGGAATTGGGAGACTTCGTCCACGGTGGCGGCTCCCGGAGTATCCACCGCTTTATAGGTGGATTTATTCTCCTCCCCGGTTGTCTCTTCTTTCTCCCGGGCCGTGGCCCTCTCCAAATTCACCGCGTATCCGCATCCGCAACTGAGTATTCTATCTTCTCCGTTTTCCGCCAGAACCATGAATTCGTGAGATTCGTTTCCCCCGATATATCCCGATTCGGCTTCCACGATCCGGTACCGTAATCCGCATCTTTCAATTATCCTTTGGTAGGCTTTCTCGATTTCCCGGTAGGTCCGATCGAGGGAAGCCTCGCTGGTGTGAAAGCTGTAGGCGTCTTTCATAATGAATTCCCGGGCCCTCATTACTCCGTAGCGGGGTCTGATCTCATCCCGGAACTTGGTCAGTATCTGGTAAAGGCACTGGGGAAGATCGCGATAGCTTCTCATCTCATCCCGGGCGATCATGGTGACCACTTCTTCATGGGTTGGACCGAGGGCGAACACCCTCTGCCGGCCGTCCCGGACCTTGTACAGCTCGGGACCGAAAGTTTCCAGCCTGCCGCTTTCCGCGTATATCTCTTCCGGATGCAGGATGGGCATCAACAGCTCCTGGCATCCGGCGGCGTTCATTTCCTCCCGCACGATACTCTCAATCTTCTTGAGCACCCGCAAACCGAGAGGCAGGAACGTATATATCCCGGCGGTTAGTTTCTTTATCAAACCGGCCCGTAGCATCAACCGATGGCTGGGAATCTCCGCTTCCCGCGGATTTTCCTTCATGGTGGGTATACAACTCTCAGACCAACGCATATTACCTTCTTTCCTGATTCGCCTTAGTCGATATACCTTGTATATCCGAAAGGATAATGTATATACTATGTTACTGATACAAATTATGCAAGATTGAAGTCATGGTCCGCTCCGGGGAATTCTGAAAGGAAGGGGGGATAAATATGGCTGCCGGGTTCCGGGAGAAGCTGGAAGAGGGTATCGTGCTATGCGACGGCGCCATGGGCACGATGCTCTACGATAGCGGGATATTTATAAACCGCTGCTTTGATGAAGTCACCCTATCCAATCCCTCGCTGGTGGAGAAAATCCACCGTCAATACTTGGCCGCCGGGGCGGACGTGATCGAAACCAATACTTTCGGGGCGAACCGGTTCAAGCTGAAGCTGCACGG
This sequence comes from Candidatus Krumholzibacteriota bacterium, assembly GCA_016926065.1. Taxonomy (GTDB): domain Bacteria; phylum Krumholzibacteriota; class Krumholzibacteriia; order Krumholzibacteriales; family Krumholzibacteriaceae; genus JAFGPI01. The sequence goes on along the minus strand of JAFGPI010000197.1, from coordinate 847 downwards.
CCTGGATTCCCAGACCCGGGAAATCAACCTGCAGGGAGCCCGCCTCGCCCGCAGGGTGGCCGGGGGAAACGCGCTGGTGGCCGGCTCCATCGGTCCGCTGGGATTGAAGATCGAGCCCTGGGGACCCACCTCCAACGAGGAAGCGGAAGAGGTTTTCCGGGAGCAGGGCGAAGCGCTGCTGGAGGGGGGAGTGGATCTTTTTATCCTGGAGACTTTTGCCGATTTAAACGAGATCCACCAGGCCCTCAAGGGCCTGAAAAAGATTTGCGATTTACCCATAGTGGCGCAAATGACCCTGCAATTTGACGGCCTGGGACTCTACGGAACCGAACCGGGGGAGTTCGCCGTCCGGCTCAGCGAGTGGCAGGCCGACGTGGTAGGCATCAACTGCACGGTGGGGCCGAAGATCATGTTGGAAGCGCTGGAGAAAATGGTAAAGGCGGTGAATACCTATATCTCCATTCAGCCCAACGCCGGCATCCCCCAGAACGTGGACGGCAGAAACATCTACCTGACCTCGCCCGAGTATATGGCGGAATACGCCCGCCGATTCGTCGCCGCCGGAGCCCGGATGATAGGCGGCTGCTGCGGAACCACCCCCGCCCATATCCGGGCGATCCACGAGGCCCTGAGAACCGTCAAACCGGTCCCGGAGAGGTTTGCTCCCAGAAAACCCACACCCTCGCCGGAGCCCACTATCCGGGCGGTCCCCCGGATTGATAAATCCCGCCTTTCTTCACGCCTGGCCCGGGGCGAATTCGCCCGCATCGTGGAACTGGTCCCCCCCCGGGGGTGGGATACCAAGGGGGTTATCCGGGCGGCTTCCGCCCTGGCGGGGGCCAGCGTC
>JAFGPI010000196.1 GCA_016926065.1 Candidatus Krumholzibacteriota bacterium | reverse complement strand
GTCTTTCTCAACGATATTGTCATGCCGACGAAATCGACTGGAATAAATCAACTGAATCTGTCAATCTTAACCGGACACTAGTGATTTAAAATCGTAAATAAAAAAATTAATGCTCCGGCAGCGATCTTCCACGGCCAGGGCTCCGGCATATGCATCACCCAGGTCAAGCCCCAGCAGGGACCATGCCCCCCCTTTACTACCCGGATCTGGTAAAATTATAGGTTCCCCCCCACCGGTAAATTTGAGGGGCAGCTCCACTTCGGCCGGGGGAAATGACAGACCCCGGCCGGTAGCCTTCAGGTAGGCCTCCTTGCCTGTCCACCGATGGAAAAGAAAAGCGTTTTTACTCTTGGAGGGGAGTCGGTTGAATTCCCGCAGCTCTTTTTCCGAAAAGATCCTTTTTTCGATGCGCGAACCGGCATAGTTATCCCGCAGCCGCTCGACATCCACCCCGATTCGCCTCTCTCGAGTGAATCCCCAGAGGGCCATCCGGCCAGAATGGGAGAGGTTGAATTGGACCGGGCACGGCCCGCCGGCAAGATCCAGCCCGGGTTTTCCATGTGGCCCGTAATTGAATTTAATCTCCGCCGGTTGCAATCCGGTATAATCGGCTAGAATCCTGCGCAGCACGGCGTGCGTAACGATAAAAGCTTCTCCAGCCTCCGGAAAATGAAAGCGGTTCGCCCGGGAATTTTCCTTTTCGCTTAAAATCTTGCGAAGATCCGCGATTTCCTTCCGGGGTAAGTCCAGCCCCATCCGCCAAAGATGAACCGTGTTCTCGTTCAGCGGAGGGGCCTTCGAAGCGGTTATCCATTTTTGCGCATGATCCATTATGGATATTCCCGACTGATCAAGACAATCGGTCTAATCCCGCTTGACGCGCGGTTTGGAAAGCAAGGGGATCTGTTCCAGTTCCAGGTTAATGCCATACTTTTTCCTAACCCTGTCCCGGACCCTATCGATCAACTCCAAGATATCGGAAGACGTCGCCCCGCCGTCGTTCACTATAAAGTTTCCGTGTTTCTCGCTCACCCGGGCTCCCCCCACTCTCATCCCCTTGCAGCCGGCCTCTTCAATCAAGCGTCCCGCGTAATCTCCCTCCGGTCTTTTGAATACCGATCCCGCGCTGGGCCACTCCAGGGGAAATTTTTCCGCTCTGGATTTCCAGACCCGGTCGATTTCCTCCAGGGTTTCTTCCCGTTCGCTAGGGATAAGCTGAAAATCAGCGCTGAGAATCAACCATCCGGTATTCCTGAAGGTGCTGGTGCGGTATCCGAACACCAGTTGCGATTTGTCCAATACCCGGACCTCGTCCCCGCCGGTTAACACCCTGACGTTTTCCAGGCGGTCCGAAACGTTACCCTCGCCGGTTCCCGCGTTCATCACCAACGCTCCCCCCACGGTTCCCGGTATACCGGCCAAGGCGCCCAATCCCCCCCACCCCCTATGCGCGGCTCCGCGGATAAAATCATCCAGCGGAACTCCCGCGTCCACTCCCACCATCCCGTTTTCCCGGAATTCCACCCGGGCCTTCCGGCTTCGGGTGCACAGGACCACGCCCTCTATTCCACCGTCGGGCGCGATCACGTTTGATCCCCCGCCCACAACAGTCACCGGTATGCCCTTTCCTTTGAGAAAACGGTATGCTTTTTCCAGTTCCAGGCTGTCGTCCGGAATCACCAGCAGTTCGGCGGCGCCCCCCACCCGGAAGCTGGTGAAATTCCTCAACGGCTCCGATTCCAAAATCAGACCGCGGATATTATTCCTAATATATTCCAATAGCTCTTGGTTCATTATTATGCCGGCACGACTTTCACCGGGGTGCCCTCCCGCAACGGCCCTGCATGGATTTAATAAATATACAATAATACACTAAAGTTCACCCGGTACAATCCGAAATAATGAATGATATAACATAATCGTGCAAATGGTCTTTCGCGAATCGGAAGGGCTAGGATCGGCACCGGAAATTCAATGAAAACGAAATGTTGAGAATCAAAAAAGATTCTGGGTGAGAAACAAATGCAAAATATTTCTGTGTTAATAAACAAAATCGATAAACTTCCCACAATTCCCGCCATTATTAAACGTCTCTTCGACCTGATATCGGATCCGGACGCTGACTTGGACGATATCATCGAGCTGATAGAAAAGGATCAGGCTCTCACCGGTGTGATCATCAAGCTGTGCAACTCCTCTTATTACGGTCTATCCCGGAAAGTGTCATCGATAAGCGACGCGGTGGTGATGCTGGGATTCAACACCATCTCCAACATGTGCATAACCCTGGGACCCTCTCTCTATCTGAAAAGGCACATCACGATCTACGGACAGACAAACACCGACCTCTGGCGCCATTCCATTGCCACCGCCACCTGTTGCGAACAGATCGCCTATATCTCGGACGTGGAAATGATCGAGGTCGCCTATACCGCCGGCCTGCTTCACGACATCGGAAAACTGGTTCTGGCCGAGTACGATAAAAATAAACTAAAGGCCGTTCATGACCTGGTTCTAAACGGGAGTCCCCTCATCGAGGCGGAGAAAAAGATTCTGGGAATGCACCATGGATCGGTGGGTGGAAAACTGGCCCGCCGGTGGAAATTCCCTCAAAAGTTGATCGATACCATCAAGTACCACCATACGCCGGAACTGGCCAATGACGAGCGGGAGCTTACAGAAATCATTTACCTGGGCAACCTCATCGCCAAGAAAGCGATCGAACCGGAGACCGAAGGGGCCGATCTATCCCAGGTTAAAGGGGAGCTGCTGGAAAAGTATAAAATTGACGAACCGAATATCTATAATATAGTGAAATCGGCCCAGAAGCAGGTGGAAAACACCGAGGCGTCCCTGCGGGCGCTTCAGAGCGTGGAATCGCAATAGCACTCCCGGAGACACCGGCGCCCCCCATTCTATAATCGGCTCCACCTATCATGCATATGATTATATCTTACACGCCTCATGCCAGGCAGATGATTATGGCATTGATGTTTTATATCATGAAGGTGATCATGTCTTCAGGGCCGCATACTATGCAGATGATCATTTCCGCCGAATATCATGCATACGATCATACCCGGGATGAGCCTTTATCTATCGCAAACTCCCGCTCACCCAGGCTATTATTTGGCCTTGATTACCACCACGGTCATATCATCGTGCTGGGGAACCGGTCCGGTGAATTCTTGTACATCGGCGATGATCCGGTTTTTGATCTCGCGGGCGGTCAGCCGGGAAACATCCATGCGGTTGAGGATGTTTTTCAGGCCCCCGACATCATAGATCTCCCGGAGGTGATTTCGCGCCTCGGATATCCCATCGGTAAACAAGACAATCACATCGCCCGCATTCAAGTTGGCGGCATTCTCGTCATAGACACTGTTTTCAAAGGCGCCCAGGGGAAAGGCGCTGCCCCGGACCGGCAAATCCTGGGTAGTGGAGCCCAGGCTTAGTAAAGGAGAATTTATCCCGGCCACGGAATACGATATTTCCTTGGTCTTGGTATCGAGCGAAAGCAGACACAGGGCGGTAAACATCGTCGCTTCCGTTTTCAAGAATATCGACTTGTTCAATCCCGTCATAATATCTTTAATGGAATAGGGTTCGCTGGCCTTGGAAAATATCATGCCGTTGGACATTACGGCGATCATGGCGGCCCTCATCGCCTTCCCGGAAACATCTCCCACCACCACCGCGAACCTTGAACTACTACCGTTGAGCCACATGTAATCGTAGAAATCACCGCCCACCTCGTTGGCCGGAAGACAGATGCCGGAAATATCGAATCCTTCAATCTCCGGATCGTTTTGCGGCATAATGGACATCTGGGCGGTATGAGCGGCCTGAAGCTCGGTGACCAAACGGACGTTCTTCAATCTTCTCTGGTAGAGATATAAACCTACTCCCAGCAGAATAATCACCACCACCGCACGGAACCAGGCGGTTCTCCATACCGGAGGGGTGATTAAAATCTCGATGGCGGCCCCGGTTTCATCCCAGACTCCGTCATTGTTGGATCCTTTGACCCGGAACACGTATTTACCGGGCGGGAGGGTGGTAAAGGTGGCGAAACGTTTATCCGAACTGGTATAAATCCAGTCATCATTCAGGTTTTCCATGCGGTAGGCGTAACGGTTTTTTCCGGGAGCGGTATAATCGAGAGCGGCAAACTGAAAAGAGAAAATATAGTCCCGGTAGGACAGGGTAAGCTTATCTATTTCCGATATGGCGCTGTCCAGTTTAACTTCCTTGTTCATTTTGAAGAAAGAAGTAATTACCGTGGGGGGGATGTATTTGTTGTCTTTTATCTCTTCCGGGAAAAATGAATTAAATCCCTTGATGCCGCCGAAGAACATCTCCCCGCTCTTGCTTTCGAAGAAGGATCCTCCATTGAATTCATTGCTTTGCAGCCCGTCTTCCTCGCTGTAGTTCTTGAAGGTCTCCGTCTCCGGGTTAAATTTCGACAATCCGTAATTCGTGCTTATCCAGAGGTAGCCCGACTCGTCCTCCAGCACTCCGTAAACCGAATTATTGGACAGCCCATCCTTCTCCGTGTATTTCTTAAAGGTCCCCCGGGTTTTGTCAAACTTGTTCAGCCCGCCCCCCATGGTTCCTACCCAGAGCGTTCCCGCCCGGCCCTCGTACAGGGTAAAAACATAATTGTTGCTGAGGCTGAGGGGATTACCGGGTTCGTTCCGGTAGTGGGTGAATGTCTCCTGGTCCCGGTCGAATTTCTCCAATCCTCCTCCCTGGGTACCCACCCAGAAAGTTCCGGAATTATCTTCGTAGGTCAACCTGATAAAATCGTTGCCCAGACTTTGAGGGTCGCGGGGATCGGAACGGTATCGGGTGAAGGTGCCGGTTGAGCGATCGAATTTATTCAAACCCCCTCCGTAGGTCCCAATCCACAACACCCCCCGTCGGTCCTCGTAAATCGACCGGATCTCGTCGTGGCTGATGGAATGAGGATCATTCGGATCGTTTCGGTAGGCGGTGAAGCGTCCTGTTTCCCGGTCGAATTTGTTGAGCCCGCCGCCGTGGGTGCCGATCCAGAAAGTTCCCTCCCCGTCCAGGTACACGACTCTCACTATGTCATTGCTCAGGCTGTGGGGATCGCCGGGATCGTGCCGGTAATGCGTATAAATTCCGGTCTCGCGATCCAGCCTGTTCAGCCCGCCGCCGTGGGTGCCGATCCAGAGGATTCCTTTCTCGTCCTCGTAAATGGACCATACGATGTCTACGCTCAAGCTGTTGTCATCGTTGGGATCGGGGCGGTAAAGAGAGAATTTCTTTCTTTTTCTATCGAACTTGTTTACTCCGCCTCCATAGGTCCCCAACCAGATCACGCCGGATTGATCTTCAAATATGTCGTAGATTTCATCGTAACTGATACTGGTGGGATCCTGAAAATCATGCTGGTATCGTATGAATTTCCCTTTTTCCCGCTCGAACAAGTTGAGGCCCCCGCCGTTGGTTCCGATCCAGAGCGAGCCGGAACGGTCCTCGTAAATGGCATAGACCTGATCATGACTGAGACTGAACGGATTGTCGGGATCATGCTTGAAGTGAGTGAAAACACCTTTCTCCCGGTCGAACCTATCCAATCCCCCCCCCACCGTGCCGATCCATAAAAAACCGGATCTATCCTCATGCACGGCTCTTACGGAATTATGACCGAGGCTGCGCGGATTGGCCCGGTCGTGCAGGTAGCGCAGGAAGGTCCCGGTTTTCACGTCGTATCTATTCAATCCGCCTCCGTCAGTCCCGATCCAGAGATAACCCGAGCGGTCCTGGTACACTTCTTTAACTATGTTGGAACTCAAGCTGGAGGGATCACCCGGCCGACTCTGATAGCGGGTAAAGTTGTCGTCTTTCTCGTTATACCGGTTAAGCCCGTTATCCGTCCCCACCCAGAGGATACCCGAATGATCCTCGAACAAAACATGGATGAGATCGTTGCTCAAGCTAGTGGTGTCATCAGGATCGTTAAGGTAGAGGGTAAACTGTCCGGTTACCGGATCAAATTTATTCAGTCCTCCGTGAAAAGTGCCTACCCAGATGAATCCATGTTTATCTTCACAAATCGAAAGAATATGATTGTAGCTGAGACTATTGGATTTATTGGGATCATGCCTGATCACGGTAAAATCATAACCGTCGTACTTGTTCATACCATCCTCGGTACCCACCCAAATGAATCCGCGCCGATCCTGGATAATACATTCCGCGATACTCTGGGATAGTCCCTGTTCCAGGGAAATTTCTTCAAATTTTATTTTATACTGCGGGCCGACCGAAGCGTGGGAAGGGGAGTGCCCGAAGAAAAGAATTATTAAAGCGGCACCGATCAGCAAGATTGTGAAAGTTCGGGAATATCTATCCTCCAAGGGGTAAAGATATATCTTCATTGCGAAGACCGCCTTTTTGAAATCATCCCCCATGTCTTTTTCAAATCATCCCTATGCCTTTTTAAAATCATCCCCAATAACTTACTTCCATACATTAATATACACTAAATCCGGAGTTTTTGTTTCTAAATAAATATCCGGGGAACCGGTCAAGCGGAAGAGGCTGTAAATAATATAATTGATCCTGATCCCGTCCTCAACAGAATAAATGACTTACCCTTCCCCGGCCGGAATTCACCGGAATCGAATTTCTATTACTCCCCGCCCGCCTGTTTTTCCAATTCATTCAACTTCTTTTCCCACAAGGCTTTTTGCTCCTCGTATCCCTTGCTTACATTTTCCAGCAGCTGGAAGGATTCTTCCATTTCCCTTTCTTTCAAGAAAATTTTTCGGGAAAGGGAAGCGATTTCCAGGCTGTCGTTTTCCGTGGCGGCCTTCGCCATGGCCTGGTGTAGGTTTGCCAGCTCTCCCTCCAGGCCAACGATCTTACTTTCCAGCGTATCTACTTTTTTCTCAAGCGGTTTCAGCCTCCGCCCCCGTTCGCGATTGAATTCCGAGCGCAACCTTTTGTAATCCTTTCGGGATCTTTTCCTTTCCACTTCGGGAGGATCCTTTTCCCCGGGATCTGTCAATTTTTCATCCCCCCAGCCCTTCAATTCCAGGAACCTCTGGTAACTTCCATCGAAGAGAACCGCCCTCCCCTCCTGGAAAACGATCAGCTTCTCCGCCAATCCGTGGAGCAACATCTCGTTGTGGGTTACCATCAACACGGCTCCTTCAAAATCATTTATGGCCTCCAGCAGGGCGTCGCAGGATTCCATATCCAGGTGATTGGTGGGCTCGTCCAGCAGTAGGAGATTAACCGGAGTGGCTATTATCTTGCCCAGCATGACCCGGCTCTTTTCGCCACCGGAAAGCACCCTGATCTTTTTCAGGGCGGCATCGCCCTCGAACATCATCATACCGCTTATATTGCGGGCCTTTTGCTGATCAACGGCGGGATCCGCGCTGAGGATCTCATCCAGCACGGTCCGGCTACTCCTGAGGCTCTTGACATTTTCCTGCTCATAGCCGGCAACGGCGGCGGTGGGATTGAGCGCCACTTCTCCGGAAACCAAATGGATTCTCCCGCTTAAGGCCTTCATCAGAGTGGTTTTCCCCTTGCCGTTTTGCCCTACCACGCAGATCTTGTCAAAGGGTCCGATGGAAAAAGAAAGCTCCGAGAAGAGGAGCCTGTCGGGCTCGTAACCGAACGATATCTCATTGACCTGCATCACCGGCTTGCCGTTGAAGGGGCGGGAGGTGAATGAAAAATCGAGATCCTTGGCCTTTTCCAGTTTTTCCAGTTTTTTCTGCTTCTCCAGAGTTTTGATCCGGGATTGCACCAGATTTCCCAGCCGGGCCTTGGCCCTGAACCGCCGGATAAATTCCTCGGCCTTTTTTCTCTTTTTCTCATCGTTGATGCGTGTTTTCTCGTATACCTCCTCCTCGGCGGCCAGCTGGGAATAAAGTTTTCCGGTATCGCCCCTTATCTTGCGCAGGGTCTTACGGTAGACACCCATGGTGTGGGTGACCACGTGATCCATGAAAGACCGATCGTGGGTAATCAGCATCAATTCGCCGCGCCAGTCGTTGAGGAACCGGGTCAGCCACCGGATGGAGGTGATATCCAGATAGTTATTGGGCTCGTCGAGCAATAGTAAATCGACATCCCGCACCAGCACCTTGGCCAGGTTCAACCTGACCTGGAATCCCCCGGACAGCTCGGAAGGATGCTTTTCCATATCGGACTGGTCAAATCCCAATCCGAAGAGCACCTTTTCCACCTTCCAGAAATGATCCTTCTCCGCCCGCGCCAGACCCCGGCACCCCTCCCCCAGAACCGTATCCGAGGTGAAATCCAACTTCTGGGTGACGTGGCCGATGGTGTAGTTCCGGGGAACGGTTATCAGGCCGTCATCGACCTCTTCTTCCCCCAGGATCAGGCGAAAAAGGGTGGTCTTGCCGTGTCCGTTCCTCCCCACCAATCCCAGCCTTTCCCGCCTGCTCAGACGGAAGCTGGCATTCCGGAAAAGCTCCTGGCTGCCGTAGCTCTTGGATATGTTGTCCACAATAATCATGGTATTCCACCGGGGCCGAAACGTTAATTGAACAGAATATATACTCCGCCGAAGATTAATTCAATGATCCTGCAAGCTATAGCTTCTACCTGAAGGGAGGCGCCGGGATATTAACCTGACTCAATCCACTTTCTGCAGTATACAGTAGAGGTTGAAGGAAAAATACTCCTTCAATCCGGGTATCCTGCCTAGCAGGGAAAAGATCCTCACCACGGGATGGTCGCCGCAATTGACCTTGAATAATCCGACCTTTAATCCGGACCGGTCCAGCAGATCCCGGTAGTCCCGCAACGATAATTTGTTCAAACCCAGTTCCCTCACGGAATCGATCTTATGCCCCCGTTTTTTGCTGAGCCTGCTCAGCAATATCCTTTCCGGGATTAGCAAATGCCCCCAGGGGATAATCGCTCCGGTACGCTTGTGATCTCCGCGGTAGGAGTTGTACAGCGGGCCGAATCCGACATATATCTTGCCCCCCGGCTTCAACCTTTTCTTCATTTCCCTCAGCATCCCGGCCAGATCGATAATATGCTCGAAGGCATCTTTGGAAATGATATAGTCGAACCGCTCGGCGGATTCGTATTCCTTTAGATCCAGGTTCAGAAATTCGATATTGCCACGCAGATCAGGATGGTTGATCCGGAGGTTTTCCCCGGCGAACTGTATGCGGTGGGGACTGGTATCCAACCCTACCACCTCTCCCGCCCCCGCCCGGGCTATATCCACGCACATCCGGCCGTGGCCGCAGCCCACGTCCAGAAAGGCAGCGCCGGTAAAATCCGGCTTTTCCCCGAGCCTCTTCCAGAATTTGTCGTTCTCCCGTCCCCCCCGGTCGAAGAACTGAAGATCGCGTTCAGCCAGTGTCATTCGAATCCTCACCTACCCGGTCCATCCTTGCCGCGGACGATCTAACTGATACTATGACTTGGTAAAATTGACTTTAAAACGACCCTTATTTTCAGCTTCCCCGATGTACAAGGTGCGGTGCGGGAAGGGTATCTCTATACCTTTTTCATCGAACGCTTTCTTGACCCGCCGGCGGAACTCCCGGGCCACCATCCACTGCTTGATGGGCAGGGTTTTAAACATGACCTTGATATTTATCGAGGAATCGCCGAAGCTATCCAGTCCGAGCACTTCCATCGGTTCGATAATCAACGGTCCGAAGGTCTCGTCTTTCTCCAGGTCCCTCCCCACTTCCTGGAGGACCTCGATCACATGGTCCACGTCCTCCTTGTAAGCCACCCCGATATCCAACAACGCCCGGGACCATTCCTTCGTCATGTTCGTCAGGGTGGTGATCTCTCCGTTGGGGATGACGTGAACCTTCCCTTCCAGATCCCTCAGCACCGTCACCCTCAGGCCGACGGCTTCGACCAGTCCCGCCTCACCGGCGATTTTCACCACATCACCCACGTTCATGCGGTTTTCGAGCAGTATGAAAAATCCGCTGATGACGTCCTTGACCAGGCTCTGGGCCCCGAAGCCCACGGCCAAACCGACTATGCCTATACCCGCCAGGAGCGGACCGATATCTATACCTAATTCCTTCAGGCACATGAGAGAGGCCGCGATGAGGATCAAGGCCCGGGCCGTGGTCTCAAGTATCTGGGCCAACGTCTCGGTGCGCTTAGCCCGCTCGATGCCCACCCTTTCGGGCGCGCCGAGCCTATCTTTGAATTTCCGGATTACGAGCCTG
>JAFGPI010000195.1 GCA_016926065.1 Candidatus Krumholzibacteriota bacterium | reverse complement strand
GTCGGCGACCTGTTCGAGGTGGTGCCGATGCTTACCGAGGAGATCAGGAAGATTCTCTAAAAGGATCCGGGGTCAGAACTGCCGGGAAAGAGAAACGGATATCATGGTGATGGAAAAGTCATCATCCCGGCGCATGTGACGCTCGGGATCATGCGTGATAAATAGATTTATCATATTTTTCCCCGGAGCGGTGACACTGCCCATCAGGGAGATCCGGTTCAGGTAGAAATCGGAATATATGGTATTCTCATCCCACAGGTAATTCCGGTATCCAGGCTCGTAGGAGCCGGTGAGCCAGAACCTGTCGCCATTCATGATATCCAGGCCCAGTCCGATCGTTCCTTCCCAGTATTCCTCTTCCCGGTAGGCGCCGCAGTACATGCGGGCGAACTTGGGATCCACGAACAGGGAAACGGATGAGTGCACCGGAAAGCTTATCTTGAATCCGCCGCGGAAAAAATGGGTGTTGAAATATATGGAGGAGGGATCGTCGTAGCGGGACATTTCCGATTCCAGGTGGCAGGTATAGATGCTTCCGCTCAATTTATGGACGCGCAGGGCGGCGGAGGAAAAGATATTCCAAAATGAACTACGGACGTTTTCCCGGTAGTCGCGCCGGTCGCCGGTGACCGAAATCTCCAGCATAAAATTATCGCGGAGAAAAAGGTTCGTTTCCAGACCGGTGATAATCCGGCGGTAGCTCAGGGCGGTGGTATCGGGGGCCTCCCGGAATCCCAGGGTGGCGCCCAGCTTGATGAATCTTTCCAGGAAGGATCCTTTCTCCAGATCCAGCCCGCTTTCCAGATAGTAGTAATCGTAGTCGAATTGGGTCCTCTCCCGGTAGTGGAGAGACTCGAACCGGCTTCTGGAAACCACCCGCAGGCCGCTGGGCAGGGTTTTTTTCAGCTTGAGATAGGTGTTGGTCTGTAAATAGTCGTTGCCGAATTCGTAATCGCTGCCCGTGCGAAAATGCTTCCAATGCACGTTTCCCCTGATTTCCAGCTGGGTCCGGTGAGGCGATCCCAGGCCGCATTCCCCGAATAGTTCTTCGTCCACGGTTTGATTTCCATATCTAAATTTATTTTCGAGCCGGAATTTGCGATCGTTCCGCTGTAAATAAAACCGGTTGGCCAAATGCAGGTACAGTTCCTGTATGGCTTCGGTGGTATCGTCCTCCAGGATGGTAAAACGGTCGATAAAGGAATCGTATCCCAGGGACAACTCTTGGTTGATATCGGTGGCCGCGCGCGCTGGTGGAGGGATCAAAAAAAATCCCGCCAGGAGAAGAAGGAGTGACAGGGCCGGAAACCGGGAATTTTCGTTATCTCTCAGCATCAAGGAGTTTGCCTTAAAAGAAGTTCAGCTTCCGTGAGTAATTTTATTGCCAGCAGGGGGTTTCCTTCAAGATAGCATTCTTCGGCTATTTGCACAATAGCTCTTGTTTCCAGGATGATGTTTTCCTCCAGGTCGTTTTTTTCGGCTTCCTCCAGGGCCTTTAACACCACCGTGTGAATCTCCACGAACATTTCGTCGTATTGCGCGCTCTCCAGGGAATCGATCCCGGTTTCCCGATCCGCCTCCGTTTGAATATCAATCGGGAGTGCGGGGGGAGGGGGGGCGCAGGACACCAGGACCAGGATTATCGAGGTCAAAAGGCCCGAGATTATTAACTTGAGCATATTTCTCTGATCCGGTTGAAAAGATTCCTGGCTATTTTGAGTTCGGCGGCGGCCCGCTCGAATCTCTCCTGGGCAAAGAGTTGTTGAGCGTTATCCAGGCGCCGGGAGGCGCGCTGGAAGAGATCGCGGGCTCCCGGTTCGGTACAATTTTCCAGGGTTTCCAGCAGGTTGTCGCGCCTCTGCAGAGCCGATTCTATTTCCGCCGAAAGCTTATCCCGGGAGATTGTCTGCGGGCTGCTGTCGATGGCCTGGCGAAGCAGGGTGCGGGCTCTTTTGGTCAACTCCACGGCGTTTTGAGAGCGGCCGTCGTTAACGGCCTGGCGGGCTTGCTCCAGAAGCTTATCCGCCCGGTTCAGGAATTTCTGGGTGGCGGGATGGGGATCCCCGCCGATCAATTCGGCGGCCCTTTCCCGTAATCTGAGGGTCTCGGAGAACATCTTCTCGGCATCGGACGAATGATCCGATTGCACCTGGCGGACAAGGCTTCTTAAAACCGTTTCGCACTTTTCCAAGGTTATCTGGGCGGCCCGGTAGCGGCCCGCGGCCAGCTGTTCCCTCGATCTTTCCAACTGGCCCGCGGCCAGCTGGAACTGCCTCTTGATGCGGGGATCATCGCTTTCCTGCTGCTGTTCCCGGGCACGATCCAAAAGCCTTTCCATCAGGATCAGCCTGCGCTCGCACATCTCCTTGAGGTTGCGGGTTTTTCTAAACCTTTCCTCGGCCTTCAGGATCAATTTATAAGCGTTCTCGGCCAGTTTGAAAGCCAGCTGGTTGCGATACTGGTGGGCGTTGATCCGCGATCTTTCCAGCAGGGCCTTGGCCTCTTCGATCAGCTTGAGCGTCTGGTTATCCTTCAGCCCGTTCTCCATTATACGGCTGCGCAGACGCGTCAACCTTTCCATGGTGTCTTCATCCAATCGCTGGGCGGCTTCTTCCATCCGGGACTCGGCCCGGGCCAGGGCTATGGCGTGCCAGGCTTCCTGGCGCGCTTCCATGGTGATCTTGAGAGCGTAGCTGTTTCGGTTGGAAACGGACAGGTTCATGGCTCTATGCTGGATCTCGATCGCCCGTTCCAGGGCCAGGCGGGCCTTCTGGCTGCGGCACTCCTGCACGATCTCCTTGGCCAGGGAAATAATCTCATCCGTCCGGTTAATCGCATTCCGGGCCTCCGCCGCCACATCGGGATTCTGGGCCCAGGCTAGGGAGGGGAAGAGCACGGTTAGGGCTAACATCGTGTATATCATCTTTATGGTTTTTTTATTCATCATGACCGGTACAACTCCTTTCGGTTTTCCTGCACCGCATGAAAAATTACGCAAGGGATATGCCATGGCGTCTTTTCAATGGTATATATCTGTCGTATAAGAACTTACAAATCAAATGCATTTCCTTGCCGGTTGCCGTTTGTACCAAACGGTTCAATCTAAATGGCCCGCATCGTACAACGCCCCCGCTATTCATCCAGGGGCCGGGTATCATCACTCCCCAGCTTATACCGGTCGAGACGGCCGTACAGGGTTCGTCTGGTTATTCCCAGAATCTGGGCCGCCCGGCTTTTGTTACCTTCCGCCCGGGCGAGGGCGATTTCAATCAGTGACTTCTCGATCTCGGGAAGGCTCTTTATACCGATCAACGATTCCAGCGAGCTCTCCTCCATCTCTCCGCCGGCCCTTTCCGAGATCGTTATATCGGCGGTGGTTACCGGATTGGGGCCGGCCAGAATCAGGGCCCGCTCCAGGATGTTCTTGAGTTCCCTGACGTTACCGGGCCATGAATAGCCCCGCAGTTTCTCTATTACGTCTTTATCCAGATGGTCGCTCGGATGGCGTCTTTCGGCCAGGAAATTGATGGCGATGGGAAGGATATCCTCGAGTCTTTCCCGCAGCGGGGGGATATGCACCGGAAATACGTTCAGCCGGTAGAATAAATCACCGCGGAATGTGCCGCTGTCGGTCATGGCCTGAAGATCCCGGTTGGAGGCCGCGATTATCCTCACATCCACCTGTACCGGTCGGGAGCCGCCCAGGGGCAGAAATTCGCCGTTTTCTATAGCTCTGAGCAATTTGACCTGTAAGAGGAGGGGTAACTCTCCGATCTCATCGAGGAACAGGGTGCCGCCGTCGGCCAGCTTGAACTGCCCCGGCTTTTTCTGCACGGCTCCGGTAAAGGCTCCCTTTTCGTGACCGAAGAGTTCCGATTCGATAAGGGTCTCCGGTACCGCCGCGCAGTTTATGATGATAAAGGCGCGGGAAGCCCGCTTACTCGATCGATGTATTTCGGCGGCCACCAGTTCCTTCCCGGTACCGCTCTCTCCCTGTACCAGCACCGGGGTGTCGGTGGGAGCGACTTTCTTGATTATATCGATGACGCCCTGTATGGCCGGCGAGTTTCCGATGATCCTGCTCCGTTGCGCGGCGGCGGAGAATTTTTCCCGCAGGGCGAGGTTTTCGGTCATCAGTTCCCGCCTCTCCTGGATGCGTCTGAGGAGGAGGACGACCTCGTCCATCTGGAAAGGTTTGATCAGATATTCGTAGGCTCCCTCGCGCATGGCCTGAACGGCGGTGGAGGCGCTGGCGTAGGCCGTCATGATGACGAAATCGATATCCGGGAAATCCTTTTTGGCCCGTTGCAGGAGTTCCAGCCCATTCATGCCTCCCAGCCGTAGATCGCAAAGCACAATATCCACTCCGCCCTTTCCGATAAGGGGGAGGGCTTCCTCCGCGCTGGCGCATGATTCCACCTCAAAATTTTCCTGTGTGATCCGCTCGGAGAGTAGCCGGGTGATCTTTGCTTCATCGTCCACGATCAATACTTTACTCATCTGGTATCTCCTGGAATGGTGATTATCAATTTGGTGCCGGCGCCTTCCCGGCTTTCTATCTCTATGGTACCCCCGTGGTCCTCTATGACTTTTCTGGATATGGCCAGTCCCAATCCGCTGCCGGTGGCTTTGGTGGAGTAAAAGGGTTCAAACACTTTATCCAGATTTCTGGAGGGGATGCCGCTTCCGCTGTCTTCGAATTCGATCCGGTAATCGACTCCCGACCGGGAAAGGGAAATGGAGATTTCTCCCTTTTCTTCGATGGCTTGCCGGGCGTTTATCAGGATGTTGAGGAACACCTGCTGCAGTTTTTTCTCCTCGGCCCACACGGAGGCCGAGGAGACCTTGAAATCGGTCACCACCACCACGCCCCTGCCCCTTTCGCTCTCTTCCACCAGGTTCACGCACCGGCTTAATATCTTCACCAGGTCGACCTCCTGCCGGGAGGTGGATTCATTCCGGGCAAAAAGCAGGTAATCGGTGAGAACGGAGTTCAACCGGTCCACTTCCTCCAAGATAAAAAAATCGATATCGGAAGAGCTTTCCGGATGAAGGGCGCGGATTTTTTCCGCGCTGGAGCGGATGATGAAGAGAGGATTTCTGATCTCGTGCGCGATCCCGGCGGCCATGCGGCCCATGGAAGCCAGGGTCTCGGAATGCAGCAGCGATTCACGCGCGCGGATCAAGGAGTCGGCCGCCTTGGTGACGAATAGTATAAACAGTACCAGCCCGGCGATGGATACCGCGGTGATCACGATCAGCATGGCGCGCAGATCGTGTACTCCCTGTAGAAAGCCCACAT
>JAFGPI010000021.1 GCA_016926065.1 Candidatus Krumholzibacteriota bacterium | reverse complement strand
GGGGGGGGGGGGGGCTGGAATACCGCTGGGCCGCTTCCTTATTCAATGTTTGCCTTTCTTCCACCTATCATTTGCCGGGGATCAGGCAGAAGGAGGGGGAGATAATACACCGGAATCTGTGGCTATGGGCTCTCCTGGTCGATCTCCGTTTCACCCTTAACACCGCCGTGCGCTTGTCGGTCTTCAGCCTCAATTTCCGGGGAGGGGATTACCGGGAAAGCTATTATTTGGCGTTGCAGCGCCGATTGTCCGATCAAGTGAACCTGACCTTCACCGGGGGCCTGGATTCCGGAGGGCGGGATGAAAGAGTATTTAATTCCCTGTTATCGGTATTTTTCACTTTCCGGTTTCCTCCTCCACCCGCACCGGAAAGACCGCCCGAGGATCAATAGCGATCCGGCCGGAGGCGGTGTTAAAAATATATACTCCCCATGCATAATGCGAAAACCCCCGGTTCCGTTTGTTTCTCATAATTGAGCAGAAGAGTCCGGGATACGGCAAAGTTCCCTTTCATAAAAGGCACGTCCCTTGCGTTGGCCGGATTGGATATAAAAACGCACTTTGGCTGGAGGATTCCCCGATGTTACAGCAGCAGACCGAAGTCAGGCCACCGTCCCGGGAGGAGGCAGGTTCCGCCCTGCAATCCGGGCCTTTCCCCGGCGGCGGCGAGGAAGACCTTCTCAGGCTGCTGAAAAGCTGTTTCCAGAACGTTGACCAGGGAGTCATTCTGCTGGACGCAAGAAAGAACTTTCTTTTCGCCAACAAGTGCTCCTTGAGCATACTGGCGGCGGAGAGCGAGCGGGTCGTGGCGGGGATTATAGAAAGGAACTGCCCGGAGAGTTTGTTCGACCGCGGTAAGGAAAAGAAATCGGTAATCACCTATCTGGATTTGACCCTTCCCGGCCGGGACAGCCGTAAGTTGCTGGGCCTGGAAATACATTACCTGGAATCTCCGGATGATTCCAATTTCATGATTCTGGTGCACGATTTTTCCAAGTGGAAAAAACTGGATGAACTGCGGTCGCGTTTCGCCACCTCACTCTCTCACCGCATGAGGACACCGCTTACGGCCATCCGCAACGCCGTCAAGATCCTCAGTGAAAAGGATCATCCTCTATCCCCCCCGGAAAAGGAGAAGCTCCTGGAGATCGGCTGGCGCAACGTGGAAAAACTTATCACCAATCTGGATGAGCTGCAGAAAATATTCATGATAGAATCGGAGGAACTCAACGTCTGCCGCACCCTGATCAAGGTTAAAAACGAAATCAAACCCCTGCTCAACGAAATGGAAAAGGCGGGCAAGATAAGGGGAATCAAGCTCAGCATGCCGGACATGACCGTGTGCACGGGCGGGGGAAGGCTGCGGGACTTCGTGGAAACGAGCGTGGAGGCCTATACCACCTGGCTGGGAGAGGCCCCTTTCATCGAATGCAGTTCCTCGGTCAAGGAAGAATTCTTATTTCACGGGGGTATCGAACGGAAGTTCAAGATCTATCTGAGGCCCCGGACCGGTGGGTGGTTCAAGACGGCCCGGGAAAGTTTGAAAGATTTCCTCACCCTCCAGGAGGCCCACCGGGGATTGGTGCTGGGAAGGCTGGCCACGGCCCTGGACGCCGAGATGGAAATCAGCCCGGGTAATACGATCAGTCTGATTCTGCCCCTCGATCCCCCCTATAACCGAGAGAAGGATTTGGTCCACCCGCTCCACATGATGATCGAGAGGGCGGACATCCTGGGGGCGGAGTTCTACCTGGTCGGCCTGAGGATGGTCGGATCGGTGGGAAGCGAATCGAGGTTCGCGAATATCCTGGAAAAGTGCCTTTGCCAGAAGGTGAACGAAGAGTACATAGCAGCCCGGGATGAGGAACCGCAGAGCTATTCCCTGTTTATTCTGAACAAGGATAACCGGCAGGTAAAACAGATGATGCGGGATATGCAGGAACATTTTCTGAGCGCCTGCCGCCACAGCGGGGAGGAGATATATCCTTCGCTACACTGGGATATCCGCTATAACCGACTTCCCGGTTTGTTCGATTGTCCCCTGGGCAACATACTCTCCGGCGATTACTCCTGATACCGAAACGGTCAATTTTTGACCGCGGTGAACATTTCCTGATTGGAAGGTTGCTTGTTCTTGGGCGGTGCCGCTTCCGCGTCCGACTTCATGGAAAGTAGAAGCAGGCTCAACGGTTCGGAGATGGTATGCCGGGTGTTGGGTAGGTGATTGAAGAAGGTGAAGGTTCCCGAGCGAAACTCCATCATTTTGTGAAAGGCCGTTTTCCCGTCATAGCTTTTAAAGCGGGCGTGAACGATCTCCCCTTTTTCGAAATAGATCTCCCCCCGGGCGTCCTTGGAATGAATCAGCAGCCGGCCCGACTTTAGATTGCTATTGAGCAGGGAAACGATGTCCAGCACCGGTATCAAGGTCAGCGAGCCCTGCAGCGGGTAATTTTTTATACGGGCCCTCCTCTTCAGGTTGAGGGCCAGCAGGACGATGGCAGACAGCAATAGCAGTGTGAAGATCCGGTCCCGGAGGAATTCCCGGATGCGGACAGCCGGATCCTTCAAGGTCTTTAGGGCATCGATACTCTTCTCCAGCGGCTCGGCCTTATCCCGGGAGGGATCCTCTTTTTCCTCCAGCAGGCGCAGCTCGGCCAGTTTTTCCAGGGCCCAGGAATCATGAGGATCGTTATTCAATACCTCCTGCAGGGCCTTTTCCGCCTCAGCCTTGTCCTGGGGGGTATAATTAGCCAGGATACTGCGCGCCCGCCTGACAGCGGCATCCTGTGAGGATTGTTCCATGCGTTCCTCTATCTCATCCAGCAGGGCGGCAACTTCGCTGTTGGTGGGATCTCTCTCTATGGCCTGGACCATATAATCCTTGGCCGTTTTGAGATTGCCCAGGGCCAGGTGACAGCGTCCGATCCGGATCAGGGGCACCGGGTCAAACGGCTTGATCCCCAGATAGAGGGATAATTTGGGAAGCGCCAGATCGTAGTTTCCAGTGCTCATGTATTCTTCGGCTTCCCGGAGAAGTTTGCGTACCAGTATCCTCTCCATCTGATCAAGCTTCTCCCGGGCCCAGGAGGCGTTGGGATCCTGCTGCAGGCCGCGCAGGATAAGTTCCCGGGCGTATTCCAGCTGATCCCGCTTTTCGTATATCTGGGAAAGCTGCCAGATGGCGGAAGTAAAGCTGGGATCCTGCTGCAGCGACCGCATGAGGAGGGACTCGGCCAGGCGGTCGTCTCCCTCGGTGAGGGCCTTCTGGGCCTCGACGAACAGGTTCTCCGCCTGGATACGCGCGTTGGATTGAGAATGGACGGGGGCGTAAAATAGGCACAGTAACAAAATCAAGGAACAACCTATAATGTTGAAACGTTTCATGGTCATCCTCCCACCAGGATTATGGGCAAGTACCGTTCCAAATAGCGGTAAAAATCCAACTATGTGTTGATTTCCGGTGCCGGCTTCTGTTAGAATCGCGGAAATTTCTAAGTTTTAGCGCTTTAGGAGGGGACCGCAGAAGCGTCTAGGACGCGAACTTATTTGATACGAGGAGTATATGATGGACTTTGAATTATCTACCGAACAGAAAGATATCCAGGAAGCGGCACGCAAATTCGCAAAAGGTGAGTTTACCCGGGAGTTGGCGCTGAAACATGAAGAGGAGCATTCCTTCCCCCGGGAACTGTGGCGGAAAGCCTGCGAGTTGGGATTCATCGGATTGCACTTTCCCGCCGATGCCGGGGGGGCGGGCCTCAATATCTTGGAGAACGTTCTGGTGGTGGAGGAATTCTGCCGCCGGGATTCAGGGCTGGGCACGGCCCTGGCTCTTTCCGATTTTTCATCCGAGATCATCATGCGTCACGGGAGCGACGGACAGAAAAAAAAGTATCTGCCCGCCGTGGCCTCGGGCCGGATGATCTCGGCGGGTGCGTTTACCGAACCCAATCATGGCAGTGACATCACCCGCATGGATACCCGGGCGGTGAAAGACGGCGCTGAATGGGTGATAAACGGGACCAAAACCTTTATCACCAACGGGCAGATCGCCGATTTTTACGTAGTGCTCTGTCAGGTCGACGCGGAAGTCGAACCTTCCTACCGGGGTATGGCGACCATCCTGGTGGAGAAAGACGCCCCCGGCTTGACCACCGAGGATGTGGGGCCGAAGATGGGGATAAAGATGACCTCCACCGCCGAAATATCCTTCGACGAAGTGCGGGTGCCCCTGGAAAACTTGATCGGTAAAGAGGGAAAGGGATTTTATCAGGTGCTGGAATTCTTCGACGAGAGCCGGATTGAGATCGCGGCCACCGCCCTGGGCATAGCCGAAGGAGCCTTTGACCGGGCGGTCGCCTACGCCCTGGAGCGGGAACAGTTCGGCCGCCCCATAGCCAAATTCCAGGTCACCCAGCATAAGTTCGCCGATATGGCCACGGCCATCGAGAACGCCCGGCTACTCACCTACAAGGCGGCCTGGAATTTCGACCAGGGCAGGATCGATCCCCGCCTGACATCGATGGCCAAGTATGTGGCCGCCAAGGCGGCGGTGATGGTATCCGACGAGGCGATTCAGATAATGGGGGGGTACGGTTTCATGACCGAATACGAGGTGGAGCGCTTCTACCGGGACGCCAAGATAGCGGAGATATATGAAGGGACCAAGGAGATACAGAAAAATACCATCGCCAGCCAAATTATGAAGGAATGGTAATATGCGTACAATCCTGACGGGAAAAGGGGGAACCAGGATTCTCCCCCTGGTCTTTCTGCTCCTGCTGGGGCTGCTCCCGGCCGGTTGTTCGCGGGAGGAGAAAGCGCGTAAGGAAGAATTCCCCCCGGAAAAGGTGACCGAGCGGGAAAAACCGGAATTCGGCGAAGAGAATGAGAGATACCTCTCCCACGTGGTGCTGGAGAAGCTGGACGGTACCAGCGTGAAGATTTCCGATTACCAGGGCAAATTGCTCTTTGTGACCTTCTGGTCTTCCTGGCACAAGGAGTCGTTAAAGATGATTCCCATCATGAACGAATTGCATCGAAAATTCCACCGCAACGTGGTGGTGCTGGGAGTGGCCGTGGACAAGGACGGGGCCGCCTCGGTGAAAAAGGCGTTAAAGGATCAGCCGGTCAATTTCGAGGTCTTTATCAACGGGTACAAGATAGTCAACCAGTTCGGCGGAGCGGGGACAATGCCCACCAGCTACGTGCTATTGAGGGATGGAAGGCTGGTATGGCGGATAAACGGTCTGCGGGCGAAGGATAAATACTCGGAGATCATTCTCAGTTTGTACCGCCGACACCTGTGATCCGCCGGAGTGGATGTCATGCCTAGTCTATCAAATGAACAACTGGCCCTGATAAACCTTTTGCTGCGCATCGCGGTAATGGCGGGAATTATCAGCCTGGTGCTGGGATTCAGGTTCGTGATCGATTTTTTGGTCCGCATGACCGTCTCCAGGGCCGCTCAATTGAAATTTTTCCTCCTTTTATCCATCTTTTTCGTGCTGGGAATACTGGTGCGGAAACTGTCCAACCAGGCGGCCATGGATCTATCCCTGGAGGGGGCGCTGCTGGCCGGTCTGCTGGGGGGGGTATGGATCGGCTCGGGAACCGGCCTGGTTATCGGGCTTATCTGCTTCTTTATGGGGGAAATGGCGGCCCTGCCCCTGTACCTGGTGGCCGGATTCACCGCCGGGATCCTCCGGACCTGGCTGGGGAAAAGGGGGGATATCTGGTCTTTCTCACTCAATCCCCTCCTCATCATATACAACTTTTTTTCCTCACTGGCCCGGGGAAAGCTGGACCGGAATTTTATCCCCTTCGCCCTGTGCATACTTTTCACCCTTACTCGCTACCAGCTTCTGGACCGTTTTTACGCCCGGCATTTGTTGTACGGATACCCCTCCCGGGACTGGCTGTTTATCGCCATCGACCTGGTCGTGATCGTGTACACCATCGGGGTGGCGCTGAAGATGACCAGCAACGCGGGGATGGAGATATTGCTCCAGGAGGAGGAGAGGCAACTGGTGCACGCCCGCTTGACGACATTGAGAAGCCAGATCAACCCGCATTTTCTCTTTAACACCCTCAACTCGATCGCGGCTCTGATCCGGACCGACGCGGAGAAGGCCCGGGAAATGACCCGGACCCTGTCCTCCATCTTCCGGAAATCTTTGGAAGATTCGACCGATATTCACTCCCTGGCCGAGGAGATGAAGTTCCTGGACGATTATCTGTCGATCGAGCGGGTGCGTTTCGGGGACGACAAGTTCCGGGTGATCAAGGAGCTGGATCCGGATTCCCTGGAGATAAATGTTCCCTCCATGCTCCTGCAGCCGTTGGTGGAGAATGCCATAAAGCACGGAATTTCCTGCCTGGCGGAGGGGGGGATCCTGAGAATAGTGTCCAGGCGCCGCGGTCCCGGCGTGGAAATCGAGATAGAGAACGATGGCCCGCCGACCGGGGCGCTGGAGATACCCCGGCTTGTCACCCGGGGAATGGGATTGTGCAACGTAATAGAAAGGTTGAAGATCTATACCCGGGGGGAGGGAAAGTTCGATCTGTCTTCCCGTCCGGAGGGAGGAGCCAAAATCACACTTTATCTTCCCGCCATAGATGAAAGGGGGGGGATGGTTGCCGATCAAAGCATTGATTGTTGATGACGAGCAGTTGGCCCGCGATGAGATGAAATACCTGCTCGATTCCCAGGAGGCGGTGCAGGTGGTGGGGGAAGCCGGAGGCGGAGAGGAAGCGGTCAGGATGGTGCGGGAACTCAATCCCGATCTGCTGTTCCTGGATATCCAGATGCCGGTGATGGACGGATTCAAGGTTGTCCAGACCCTGCTGCAGGAAGACCGGCTGCCCCTGATAGTATTCACCACCGCCTATGACCAGTACGCGATCAAGGCTTTTGAGGTCAATGCCGTCGATTACCTGCTCAAGCCGATCGATAAAAACAGGCTGGAAGAGGCGATAGAGCGGTCTCGGAAATCGCTTACCCGGCCCGGAGAGTACAGGGAGAGGATCAGGAAGCTCACCGAAAACATCAAGGTGCAGGCTAGGTTTCTGCCCCGTATCGTCTTGCGCCGGGAAGGCCGGATGGACCTGATGGAGGTCGAAAAGATCGCCCTGCTCCGCCGGGAGGGAAGAGGGGTGAAAGCCCACACCGACGAGGGAGATTTGGACACCAACTACGCCGATATCGACGAAATCGAAACCCAGCTGGACCCGAAAATATTCATCCGCTTGGGCGGAGACTACCTGGTAAATATAGAGAAAATCGCCCAGATCGTGCCCTGGTCGGGGGGCCACTATCTCCTCACCCTGCTCGACCGGCGGGGCACCGAGGTGCGCCTGAGCAGGTCCCAGGCGCAGTTGCTCAAGAACAAGGTGGAGGGGATATTTTAACCGGGAGCGGATCTGCGGTGAGAAATCAGAGGGAAACCAGGGTCGGGAAGGAATAGGGTATGAGCGCAGAGTACGATTTGATCGTGCTGGGCGGGGGGCCGGCCGGCTACCCGGCCGCCATCCGGGCCTCGCAGCTGAAGGCCCGGGTTTGTCTGATTGAGAGGGAGGCGCTGGGGGGAGTATGCCTGAACCGGGGGTGTATCCCCACCAAGACGATGCACGGCTTGGCCCATCTGCTGGAAATCGCCGGCGGGGGCGCAGAGGCCGGGATCAAGGGCACGGTGGAAGCCGATATGCGGTCCCTGCAGGCGCACAAGAACCGCACCGTAAACAGCCTGGTCTCCGGAGTGGAGAAGCTTCTGCGGGAAAGCAAGGTGGATGTCGTCCGCGGGGAAGGAAGGATCGTTCGGCCGGGAGAGGTCGAGGTGGAAGGACAGGGGAGTATCCGGGGGGGGAATATCATCTTGGCCACCGGTTCGGTCGAGGTGGAGCTTCCGGGGATGGAATTCAACGGAGCCACCATTCTGGGCGGCAGCGACCTGTTGAACCTGGAGAGGATTCCGGAAAGCATGCTGGTGGTCGGAGGGGGAGTGATCGGGTGCGAATTCGCTTCGATCTTCAACGCCTTCGGTACCCGGGTATCGATAGTGGAGATGCTTCCTAGCCTGATTGCCACCGAAGACGATCAGGTGATCAGGTTCCTACAGACCTATTTCCGCAAAAAGGGCATCCAGCTGTACCTGGGAACCCGGGTGGAAGGTATGGCAAGCTCCGCCGGGGGAGTGACGGTCAGGCTGGAGGAGGGCCGGGAGATAGCGGCCGAGGTGGTACTGGTTTCGGTGGGGCGCCGGCCGAACATTTCCGGGGCGGGCCTGCCGGAATGCGGTATCACGATAGAGAAAAACCGGGTGGTGACGAACCGGCGCATGGAAACGAACCTGGAGGGCGTCTATGCCGCCGGGGATGTTATCGGAGGATGGCTGCTGGCCCATGTGGCCACCCGGGAAGGCTTGATCGCCGCCCGGAACGCTCTGGGCGGAGAGGAAGAAATCGACTACCAGGCGGTACCAACCACCATCTACACCCTGCCCGAGGTCTCCCGGGTGGGGCTGACCGAGAGGGAGGCCCGGGAAAGGGGCCTGGATGTAGCGGTGGGAAGGTTTCCCTTCGCGGCCAACGGCAAGGCCAAAGGCCTGCGGGAAGAGGAGGGATTCGTCAAGTGGGTGGCGGCAAAGAAGGATGGCGGTCTGCTGGGACTGCATATCATAGGGCCCCAGGCCACCGAGTTGCTCACCGCCGGCATCCTGGCGGTGAAAAGGGGAATGACCATCAGCGATTTTACATCGGCGATCCTTCCCCATCCGACCCTCTCGGAGGCCCTGGGGGAGGCGGCCGAGCACGCCCTGGGCCGGGCCATACACCTGCTTCGCTGATAATCCGAATTTATTTATCCATGACCTTACGGATGGCGGCGGCGAATTTCCGCAGCTCGATCGGTTTCCCGATGATCTCATTAATGCCGTAATGCTCCAAGATGTCTCCCCCGATATTTTCTCCGTATCCGGTCATGATTATGACCGGTACCGAGGGACGAATCCGGTGCAGCTCTTTGGCCAAATCCAAGCCCGTAATATTCGGCATGGTTAAATCCGTAATTACCAGATCGTACCTTTCCGGCTGCTTCCGAAAAGCCTTAAGCGCGTCCACGCTGTTGTGCCTGGCATCGACCGTATAACCGAACCGTTCGAGCATTCTACGCAACATTGTGGCCACCGTCTTTTCGTCATCCACCACCAAGATGTGTTCCCGCCCGCCCGGAATCGCGTCTATTTCCTTGGGTTCTTTATCCGGAACGGTAGCTTCAAATATCGGAAGATAAACCTGAAAGGTCGATCCCTTTCCCGGCTCGCTCTCCACCAGGATATCGCCCCGGTGGCTGCGCACGATGCCGTGAACCACCGAAAGCCCCAAGCCGGTACCTTTATCCACCGTTTTGGTGGTAAAAAATGGTTCGAAGATACGGTCCATGGTGGCTTCATCCATTCCCCTTCCGGTATCACTCACCGACAAGCGAACGTATTCTTTTTGCTCCAGATGGGGACGAAATTGCGCGGTCAGGGCGTCTACCTCGACCTGTTTCAATTCGATGGTGATCACGCCTCCCTTCTCTTCCATGGCATGAAAGCTGTTGGCGCACAGGTTGACGATGACCTGGTGCATCTGCGTCGGGTCGGCGAGAATTCTCTCGCAGGCGGTATCGATTCGCTGCCTGATTTCTATGGTGGCGGGGATGGTGGGCCGCAGCAGTTGAACGGCTTCCTTGACTATCAAATGCAGGTATAGCGGTTTGTGCTCCTGCTCCATTTGACGGCTGAAAGTCAGAATTTGCTGCACCAGCTCCTTGGCCCGATGCGCCCCGTTCAGCACATTTTTCAAGTCCTCGTGCAAGGGATCAGGAGGCGCTAGGCTGGATAAGGCCATATCGGAATAACCGATTATGGGAGTCAGGATATTGTTGAAGTCGTGGGCGATGCCGCCGGCCAGCGTGCCGATGGTTTCCAGCTTCTGCGCGTGGCGCAGCTGCTTTTCCAGTTTGGCCCTCTCTTCCTCCGCCCGCCTGCGGTCGGTAATCTCCATGGATAATCCTCCCACTAGTGTCGTTCCATCCTTGCGATGAATGGGAAACTTGTGGGTGAGCCAGTGCCTGGCCCCGGAGGGGGTGTGAATGATCTCCTCGATTTCAACGGGATTCCCTTCGCTGAGGACTTTCCGGTCTTGCTCCCGGATACGCGCCGCCAGTTCCGGATCGGTCAGTTCCTCGATCCTTTTGCCCGTGAATTCCTCCGGGGCGCACCCCAGAAAATCGCAGACGCCCTGGTTTCCATAAACCACCGATCCCTCGGAGTTGTTCATAAAAGCCACTCCGGGAAAGTAATCCATAAAGAGGCTGAAACATTCCTCGCTCTCCCGCAGGGCCTCCTCGGCCCGCTTGCGGTCGGTGATATCTATGGCCAGCTCGAATCTCACGTCGCGTCCGTCCGGCCATTTTATTATGCGGTCCAGAATGGCGAAATCCCGGCCTAGGGTGGGATTGTGATACTCCCACCAGTAAGGTGCCGGTTTTTGTTTGAGAATAACCTCGTTGGTGCAGAATTCACAGGGGGAGTCGAGGCCCTGGAATTCCCGGTAGCATATGCCGCCGACCAGTTCTTTGTGAAAGGCTTCCTTCAAGGCCTGGTTCACGTAGAGTATTTCGTAGGTATGGGGATCAGTGACGTAGACCGCTTCATCTATGTTGTCGAAGATGGAAATAAGCTGGGCTCTTTCCAACTCCAGGGCCTCCTCGGCCTGCTTGCGCTCGGTGATGTCCTCGAACACGACCATAAACAGGTCCTGCCCGGGAGAGAAGGCCGATATGGAAAAATGCTTTTTCATCGGCTCGAAATAGGTTTCGAACCGGATCGATTTACCGGTGCGGGCCACTTCCACAAAAGTATCCAGGTGCGGCGGTTTGCCGGAGCCGAAGATTTCCGAGGCGGGCCTATTGATGATATCTTCCTTTTTCAAACCGAGTATCTCTTCATACCGAGGATTGACGTCGAGGGGACGGAAGTCGATCGCTTCCCGGGAGTCGTCGTATATCAGCTCATGCAGTCCCACTCCCTCCAGCATGGCGTCGTAAAGCGATCTGAACTTCGCCTCGTCACTCACCGGCATATCCTCCGCCCGGCCGGTCCCGGATCCCGCGCCCTCGTACTCCGAAAGGCGCCGGCGCAACTCCTTCAATTCGGCGATAAGCCGGACCTTGGTTTTATTTTCGTCTTTCACGGAGTATCTCCCAAAAAGAGAAATTCTTCGGTTAACAAGATCTCGATCACTTTAAATTTTTTTATGGTTGCCAGCAATCGATTTTTTTCCGCTCCGGCAAATTAAAGGTATGAACAGGCATTCCGCTCCGGGGGCGGGGCGGAGCGCCGCCGGACACCAGTCACAGAGCCCGGAGGCGAGGATAAAAGCTTTTTTTTAAGGCAATGGTGTAGTACAAATGAATCCGGGTGTTCCCGGGTAGGAGGCGGGGGAGAGAATAATCCAGCAGGCCCCGGGATGGAGTCCTGCCGGTAAGGTCGATTTAGATTGGAGAAAGGAATAGCGATGCGAGCGGTCAAAGTAAAGCAAAAGTTGGGGATGGCAGCCATAATGCTGGTAGGGCTGATGCTGTGCGGTGTGGCGGTGGCGGCGTTCCCGGCCCCCGCGGCCGGAACCCGCGTGGTGGAATATCTGGAGGACGGTCCGGAGATCATCCTGGAACCGCACCCGGAGGCCGAAGTGGTATGCCTGGCCGTGGCCCTCAAGGCCGGATCGGCGCGGGAGACCCCGCCCACCAGGGGCGTGTCGCACTTTCTCGAGCACCTGCTCTTCGACGGCACGGAGCGGTACACGCGCCAGGACATCAGCAGCTGGGTCGAGAACAACGGAGCCTTCCTCAACGCTTTCACCCGTAAGGAGACCACCGTCTACTTCCTGCTGGTGAATAGGGGCTTGCTGGAAGAGGGAATGGAGATCCTGTCCCAGATGTTGTTCCATTCGGTCTTTCCGCCCGCGGAGCTGGAGAAGGAGCGCAAGGTGGTGCGCGAAGAGATCCGCCAGACGGCGGATGGTCCGGGAGAGGCCCGGGAGAGGTTGGTAAGCCGGTATCTCCTCCGGGGGAGCAATCTCGTCGAGCCGGTCCTGGGATATCCGATCACCGTGGACACCATAGAGCGCCAAGAGATCATACGCTATTACCGGGAAAACTATTCTCCCTCGGGGATGAAGATATTTATTATGGGCGGGTTCGATCCGCGGCAGGCCCGCGGGTGGATCGACGACTATTTCCCGGGGACGAAATCTTCCCGTTCCGGAAGGAGTATATCCCGGGATCGATCATCCGGTAAGGGAACCGCGACCGGTCCCCGGACCGTACCGGGCGGTAACGCTTCGATCCCCCGGTGGAGCTCTGAAATCACGGTTCGAGCCGTTCCGGGCCTGGATCCCGGACTGGATCTGCTGGTCCGGCTGCCCGGCATGGAGAGCAGGGATTTCCCGGCGGTTCTGCTGCTGGACCGGATTTTGGAGGGAGAGGATTCCCCCCTGGCCGGGAAGTTCGCGGAATGTTCCCTACCCCTGCCCCGCCTCAGCCTGGAAATATATAGCTCCTTTTGTGCCTTGCGCTTACAGCTGAAGCTGGAAGAGGAAAAGGAAGATGACTATCTGGCGGTTCCCGGGCTGCTCGCCTCCCTGGCTTCCTGGAAACCGTCCCCTGAGGAACTGGAGGCGGCCCGCGTATCTATCTTATCGGCTGACGCGTTCGACCGGGAAAAATACCATTATTACTTGATGTTGCACGGTGAACGTATCGGTTTGGCCGGAAACAGATACCTGGAAAGCAGTACCGAGGGGGTGAAAAATGTCGGTCCGGAGGATATGCGCCGGCTTCTCGCCGGTTACTTCGATCCACCGCTTTTCAACGGAATCCTGCTCCAAGACGAGAGGGGACCGGGAAGCACGGGAGAGGCCCCCCCGGCGCCGGTGTCCCGCCAACTGGCCAACGGCTGCCGGATAGCCTCCTTCACCAGAACCGGTTCGGGGATAGCGGCCCTGCATATATTGATAATGAGGAAAAACTGTATGGAGAGCGGATTCTTTCCGGGAATATCGGTCGTGCTGAACAAGGCCCTGGAAAATTCCGGGGCGGGGCGGGAACTGGAGGAGAAGCTGACCGCACTGGGGGCCCGGCTCCTGTGGGGGGACAACCCCTATATTCCCATGGATGATTATTACCTCAGCCCGGCCTGGTCGTTTATCCGGCTGGAGGCCCCCGCGGAGAACATGGCCCGGGCCATTCCGCTGATGGTTTCACACCTGCTGCAATCTCCCCTCGGCCCCGCCGATCTGGAAGATTGCCTGAAAGGCCTCGGCCGGGAACTGGCGGTCCGGTCCGGCTCGCCCGCAGCGATACTGGAAACCCATATTTTCAAGGAGCTTTTCGGCGGGCATCCCTATGGTTCCGCCCTCTATCCCTCCCCCTCCTCCCTGGGCGGGCTATCCGCGTCAAGGATCGACACCTTCCGGAAAAGCTGCTGGCGGGGATCTAATCTTTTGGTTACCCTGGTTTCTCCGCTGGGTCCGGATAAGGGTCTGGAAATGCTTGAGGATAATTTTTCCCGCTTCCCCTCCGGCCGGGCCGTTTCCTGCCCCCCTCTTCCGGAAACCTTTTCTCCCGGAGTGAGGGAGGATTCCATAAAAAAGGAAGGGGTTTATCTGGCCTGGGGATTTTCCCTCCGCGACCCTTCCCCGGAGGGGGCCGCCGCCCTCAAGGTGGCCGGAGAGGTTCTGAGCCGCCGGATGCAACTGCAGATCAGGGAGGTGGAAGGATTGGCCTATTCCACCGGGTGCGGCGTTTCGGTGCTGGAAAGGTCCGCGGTGGCCATGGCTTCCCTGAGCACCAGGAGAGAGAACCTGGACAGCGCCCTGGTGTCCCTGCGCCGGCAACTAGAGCAACTTTACTTGCAACCGCCTACCTCGCAAGAGGTTATAACTGCCAAGAACCGCCTGCTTGCCCGTTCGGCCCGGCGCGAACTGTCCAGTATAAACCAGGCCTATGCGCTCGGGTTGGATCTTTTCCTGCGCCGGGGATCAAGCCAATCATACTGGTTAAACCGGGTAGGGCAGCGGGAGGTTGAGGATATGATCAAGGAAAGTTTCGATCCCTCCCGGGGGGTATTGATCAAGCTTATTCCGGTGGAGGGAGGGGAAGAAAAAAAATCGATGCCCCGGTCCATGAGACGTTGATATTTGTTGACAGGAGGACAGGAATTATATATTTACTATGAAAAGTTTTTAACGCCCTTTAAACGGAGGCTAAAATGGCTCATAAGATTTCTGATGAATGTATCAGCTGTGGGGCTTGCGAGCCCGAGTGTCCGGTGGAGGCCATATCGGAGGATGAGGATAAATACGTTATCGATCCAGAGCTATGCACGGATTGCGGTGCCTGCGTGGAGGTTTGTCCGGTAGAGGCTATCTCCGAGGAATAGAAACCGGAATTTATCCGGGAAGGAGAATTCCTACGGGGGAGAAGGTGTTTAACCATGCTTTTATCGGTAGGTCTGAGTCATCAGAACTTATTCGCACGGAATTGAAAGGTAGTTACGAATTCCATCATATTGATGCCCGCCTCCGGAAGCCTTTCCCGGGCTAGAGCCAGGGAGTCACGGTGAGGATTTTTTAGGGTGGCGGGAGTATTAATCCGGGGGAGAAGATGATTCTCCCCCTGGTCGTTTCCGGCCCTTGCGCTTTTTGGCCTCTTCCCGGCTCAATAGGCAACCGCAGTAATCCTGCCGGACCAGACCGAGTTCCCGGCTGCGCTCCACGCTGACCTTAAAGCCGTCCTTTTTCTTGAAATCCTCCTCCAGAAAAATGATCCCGAAAGCAGCGGCCGCCCGGCGCCCTTCCTCTACGATTCGCTCATGAACCTTATGCGGACTGACCGACAGGGTGGTGGTAAATATGCCGAATCCGAGTTCCCGCGCCCGGGACGCCGTTGCCTCCAGCCGGAGGCGGTAGCACTCCCAGCATCGCCGGCTTCTTTCCGGCAGGTCCCGGTAAGGCTCTATCCGGTTCCACCAGGCGGGGGGATCATACTCTCCCGGGATAAGATCTATCTCCAGCCTGGAGCATACTACCCGCATATCTTCCCATCTGCGGCGGTACTCGTCTTCCGGTTGAATGTTGGGATTGTAGTAAAAAGCCGTAACCCGGTACCGCCGCGATAGATATTCCAGAACGTGGCTGGAGCAGGAAGCGCAGCAGGCATGTACCAGGATTCTCTCTTTGCCGGTCATGGTCATTGAGAGGGGGAAGGATAGGTTTCGTAATGGTCCTGGATATTTCCCGCGCCGGAAGGAGCGCTGGTTTCACTTTCCTCGCCGCTGGCGAAATATTGCCCCCGGGGATCCTTTATGGGGATCCGCTGCAACAGGCTGATCTGAACGTTTTTCAGAGCTTCGAACTCGGCCATCCTCTCCTCGCTAACCGGCCTGGCCGGAGGCAGCTTCATCCTGCGCGGATTAACGAATTTTCCGTTTTTCTTGATCCGGTAATCCAGATGGGGGCCGGTGGAACGCCCGGTGGTTCCTACATAACCTATTACCTGGCCCTGGCTGACCTTGGCGCCGTTTTTTATGCCCGGGGCGAACTTGCTCAGATGCAGGTAGTAGCTGATGTAGTTGTTGGCATGCCGGATCTTGACATAGTTACCGTTGGTGTTCCGGTAGGAGGCGGCCAGCACCACCCCGTCCCCGGTGGACATGACCGGGGTGCCGGCCGGAGCGGCGTAGTCGATTCCCAGATGGGGGGCGTAATGCCGGGTAATCGGGTGCAGGCGCCGGTGGCTGAAATTGGAGCTGATCCGGGTGTAGTTGAGGGGCGCCTTGAGAAGCTGCTTACGCAGGGATTTTCCATCGGCGTCGAAATAATCGGCGAAATCACCGTTATTAAAGAGAAAAGCGTAATGGTTACGGCCGCTGAGATTAAACTCCGCCGCCAGGATTCTGCCTACCCGGGACTGTTTCTTCGCCTGGGGTCCGTCCAGCATGGTTTTTTCCTCGTAGATCACGCGGAAGTAATCGTTTTTCCGGATCTCGCTGAAAAAGTCGATATCCCAGGCGAAGAGATCGACCAGTTTAACTCCCAGTTCTTGAGGCAGTTTCTGCTCGCTGAGAGAGGCAAAAAGAGAATGGACGATTATTCCCGAAGCCTGCCGCGTCTCCAGCAAGAACGGATACTCTTTCCGCGCGGCCTGGAAACCCGTTTCGCCGCCGGAGGCCACTTCGATATAGGTTTCGGCGTCGAGGGAGAACCTCAGCGAATCCAGGGATCCGTTGCCGCCGCCGAATAATTCGTAGGTCTGTCCGGGATAGATCTTTTTAAAGTTATATACCGGCTTGGCCGACTTGGTTATTTGGTGTATCTGCTCGGGGGGGAGGCCGAAGCCGGTCAGCAGGTCAAAGAAACTTAGGTTTCTCTTCACCACTCCGGCATGAAGCGGCTCCGCCGGAAGGGGTGGGGAGGGTGCCGGGGTTCGCAGGCTTTCCCGGGGTGCGGTCAGGGCCGGAGAAGGTTTTTGCCCGCGACCGGGGGCGCCGCGGCCTGCCAGGATAAAAAGGAAGACCAGT
>JAFGPI010000194.1 GCA_016926065.1 Candidatus Krumholzibacteriota bacterium | reverse complement strand
GATAAAACTAGAGAGGAGATAAACAACAAGATCGAGGAGATGCTTGTAAAATTGGAGAGTCTGGATATCTAGGCCTTCGATATAATACAAGGTGGTTTTCGGGCGGGAAGAAGAGGACAGGGTTGTGCATTGATCTTGAGAGGTAAGTAAATGACCGGGAAAAACACTGAAAAAGTGGAAATTTTTGGTCAGGAGTATAAAATAAAGGGCGCTGGCGACCCGGAATATATTCATATGGTGGCCGGATACGTAGATAAAAAGATGAGAGAGATAGCCCATTCAAGCGGTATTATGTCCCAGTCTCGCATCGCCATATTAGCCGCTCTTAATATCGCCGACGAGCTTTACCAGGAAAGGAAAGACCGGGAGGATGCGCAGAACGAGCTCGGACGGAAGGCTGCAAAGCTGGGAGAGCTTATTGAAAGCAAGATTGGTGTAGGACCTTGATTCTCCTTCTTCCGACATTAGGTTGGACAGTGGGAGTAGGTAGTTTGATAGATATTTAGCTTTTTGAAAAATTCCCTACTGTGTTTGTGCAGGCGTTGATCATTTTTTGCCAACACTTTGAGCCCGGAAATCCTAATCTGCCCCGGAATGTCAGGCCTGATTGATTCGGGAAAACAGGAGGGGGCGTGTGGATATCCACCTTGTTGTTTGGGCTTAAAAGGATTCTTCGCTCACGGCAACTAGTGGGGAATTTGTTTTTTTCGCCCACCAGGCATTAATCCTCGAAAATCCCGGCCGCGCGGTTTCCGGATTGCACCGGCGGCCCGACCCTGACTATTAACCGATAATGGAGGTGAGCCACCCTGATGGCACATCAGGCAAAATAAATGGATTACATCTTTTATATCTCGGCGGGGATCCTCGTTCTTTTTCTTGGTTTCATTATTGGATGGTTGACCAGCAGAAAAATCGCCCAGAGCAACATGAAACACACCCAAAATTTGGCAAAGAACATTATAGCCGAAGCGCAAAGGGAAGCTGAAACTCAGAAAAAGGCGTCGATCCTGGAAGCAAAGGACGAATGGTATCAAGCCAAATTAAAGTTCGAAAAAGATACCGCCGAAACCCGCGCGGAACTCAAGAAACAAACCCGGCGCATCGAGGAGAGGGAGCATAATATCAACCGCAAGGTCGATTTCCTGGAGAAGCGGGAACAGGAAATCAACGAAAAGAAGAAGGTCCTGGACAAGAAATTTCAAGCCATAGCGGACAAGAATGATCAGCTGGCGGTCTTGCTCAACAAGCAGAACGAAAAGCTGGAAAAAATAGCCGGTATGAGCACCGAAGAGGCCAAGAAACTGTTGATCACCAACCTGGAGAACGAAGCCCGGCATGAAGCGGCCAAGAAGATCAAGGAAATAAAGGACGAAGCGGAGAGGAATGCCAGCAAGGCCAGCCGGGAGATAATCACCCTGGCCATCGAGCGCTGCGCCGCCGATCATGTGGTCGAATCAACCGTTTCGGTGGTCGATCTGCCCAACGACGAGATGAAGGGACGTATCATAGGCCGGGAAGGCAGGAACATACGCGCCTTCGAGAACGCCACCGGAATCGACGTTATTATCGACGATACCCCGGAAGCGGTGATTCTATCCGGTTTCGATCCCATTCGCCGCGAGGTGGCCAGGCTGTCGCTGGATAAACTGGTTAAGGATGGAAGGATACATCCGGGACGGATCGAAGAACTGGTGGAGAAGACCCGCCGGGATCTATTGGAGGAAATCAGGGAGGTGGGAGAACAGACCTGCCTGGACCTGAATATACACGGACTGCACGCCGAATTGATCAAGCTACTGGGCAGGCTGAAATACAGAACCTCCTACGGGCAGAATATCCTGCAGCACTCCAAGGAGGTGGCCTATGTATCCAGCCTGCTGGCCAGCGAGCTGGGATTGGACCCGGTAGCAGCCAAAAGAGCGGGATTGCTACATGATATCGGCAAGGCGGCCGATCATGAGATAGAAGGACCGCACGCGGAGATAGGAGCCGATTTCGCCCGGCGCTACGGCGAAAACGATCTGATCATCAATGCCATAGCCGCGCACCATGAAGATGTCGAACCGGAGTCCTTGATAGCGCATATCGTTTCCGCCGCGGACGCGATCTCCGGCGCCCGCCCGGGCGCCCGCAGGGAAACCTTGGAAAACTACATCCGCCGGCTGGAAAAGCTGGAGAAGATAGCGGACGCTTTTGACGGAGTGGAAAAATCGTACGCCATCCAAGCGGGCAGGGAGATAAGGATCCTGGTCAGTCACAAGAAGATCGATGACGCCCAGGCCCTGCAACTGGCCGGAGACATTGCCCGCAAGATCGAAGACGACATGGAATATCCGGGGCAGATACGGGTACTGGTGATCCGGGAGACCAGATCCATCGATTACGCCCGTTGATGCCACCGTGGATTTTGTTAAATGGAAGCCCTCCTTGAATCGTAAGCGCGCCGCGCGGAAGTGGGGCTTTGCGGAACGTTTGAACCAGGCGGGAAGATCGAATAATGAACTTATTGATGATAGGCGATATCCTTTCCAAGGAAGGAAGAAAGGCCCTCCGCGCGGAACTGAAAAACCTCAAGAAACGGCTGGCGGTTGATTTCTGCACCGCCAACGTGGAAAACGCCGCCGGCATGTTCGGACTCACCCGCAAGGTGGCCCAGGAGATAATGGAGAGCGGGGTGGATGTGATGACCAGCGGAAATCATATCTGGGACAAACGGGAAGGGGTGGTTCTGCTGGACGAAATCGACAATCTGATCCGTCCGGCCAATTATCCTCCCGGCGTTCCCGGCAAGGGACATATCACGGTGGAAGTCGGCGGCAGGAAGCTCTGCATAATCAACCTGCAAGGCAGAACCTTCATGCCCGCCATCGATTGCCCCTTCCGCTGCGCCGATTCAATTCTGCAAGCACTGCCCCGGGATATCAAAGTGATCGCGGTCGATTTCCACGCGGAGGCGACCAGCGAAAAACTCGCCCTGGGAAATTATCTGGACGGACGGGTGAGCGTGGTGGCCGGCACCCACACGCACATTCCCACCGCCGACGAAAGGATCTTCCCCGGGGGAACCGCTTACCAAACCGATATCGGCATGGCCGGACCTTACGATTCCATAATCGGGGTCAAGCAGGAACAGGTGATAGAGCGGTTTCTGAAGGGAATTAATATTCGTTTTCAGGTGGGCGGGGACACTCCCTGTATCGAAGGCCTGCTGGTGGATATTGACGAATCCACGGGGAAAGCCCGGCGGATCGAGCGCATCCACGAATTAACCGGGGGAGACGCAGATGAAACGGATAGAGCTTGAGAAATCGATTAACGGAAAAGCGGTGGCGGATAACATCCTGACCGAGATCGCCTCCACCGTCGGGTCCTTCAGCCGGCAGTTCCGCCGCCCTCAATTGACCGTGATGCTGGCCGGGGAAGACCCCGCTTCGGCCGTTTACGTGGGTATGAAGGTCAAGGCGGCCGGCAAATGCGGTATAGACTCCCGGCTCATAGAACTCCCCGCCCAGGTATCCGAGAGGGAAATCCTGGACCGGCTGGAGGCCCTGAATGAGGACGGAGGGGTGGATGGTATACTGGTCCAGTTGCCGCTCCCCTCCCATATAGATCAGCATAAGGTCATCGAACGGGTATCTCCGGATAAGGATGTGGACGGATTTCACCCCCGCAACCTGGGATTGCTGGCGGCGGATCGACCCCGTTTCGTGCCCTGCACACCGCTGGGGATATCTACCCTGTTGACCCGTTACGAAATTCCAACCTCCGGCAGGAACGTGGTCATCATCGGCCGCAGTATCGTGGTCGGTAAACCGTTGGCACTGCTGCTGTCCACCAAGGGAGAGCGGGGAAATGCCACCGTGACTCTTTGTCATTCCCGAACCGCTGATTTACCGTCGATCACCCGCCGGGCGGATATTCTGGTCGCCGCCATCGGTAAAGCGCGGATGATCACCGGAGACATGGTTAAAGAAAACGTGGTGGTTATAGACGTGGGGACGAACCGGGTGGACGCTCCCGGAACCAAAAGAGGTTATCGCCTGAGCGGCGATGTGGACTTCGATTCGGTATATCCGAAAGCGTCCCTGATCACTCCGGTTCCGGGAGGAGTAGGGCCCATGACGGTCGCCATGCTCATGCAGAACACCTTGCGGGCGGCGCAATGGGCCAAGGGAGTGGGAAATGACTCTCAGTGACCGGGCGACTATCTCTGAAACCGACTGGGACGATATCTACACCGTAACCGAAATTACCGATGCACTCAGGCAAAATCTGGAGACGGAATTTCCCGCGGTGAGGATCCTGGGGGAAATCGCCAACTTTAAAGCCCACACCTCCGGCCATCTCTATCTCAGCCTGCGGGACGAAAACAACCTCATCCGGATGGTAATTTTCCGCCGCCACGCCGATAAAATTTCAGTATACCCGGAAAACGGGATGATGGTCGTAGCCGCCGGGCGCATTTCGCATTACGGCGGCAGCGGGCAAACCCAGCTGCTGGCCACCTCCCTGGAGGTCACCGGAAGGGGAAAGGTCGAGCTTGAATTCAGGAGATTGCTGTCCGCTCTGATGGATAAAGGGCTGACTTCCCCGGAACGAAAAAGAAAATTGCCTCCTTATCCGGAGAAGATAGCGGTCATCACGTCACCCACCGGAGCGGTTATCGAAGATATTATAGACACCCTGAAAAGAAGGTGGCCCCTGGCTGAAATCGTGCATATCGGAACCGATGTGCAGGGTCCCCGGGCGGCCGATTCGCTGGTGCGGGCTTTCCAGGCGGTGAATGGAATGTCCGGCGTGGATGTCGTCATACTGGCCCGGGGCGGAGGAAGCGCGGAGGATCTGGGCGCCTTCAACCAGGAAAAGGTGTCGCTGGCCGTGGCGCGCTGCGCGCACCCGGTGATAAGCGGGATCGGGCATGAAATCGACACCACCATTTGTGATTACGTTTCCGATTTGCGGGCGGCCACTCCCACCGCCGCCGCCGAACTGGCCGTTCCCGATGCGGCTGAAACGCTAACCGGCCTGCGGGGAATCCTGGAAAGGCTGGCGTCACTCCGCGCCGAAGCCACCGAAAAGAGATTGAACCTGGTCCTCTATCTTCTGCGCAGTAGTGTTTTCCCCGCCGTAACGCACGGATTGGAAAGGGCCAGCCTGAGGCTGGAGGACGTACTGGACCGGATAACCGGCTGGTGGAAGGATTACCAACATCTATATTCCGGCAGATTATCCGACGGCCTCAACCACCTAAGGAATTTCCGCCAAAGCACCCTGAGAACGCAGGAAGGGAGGCTGGCGCGCAAGCTGGAAAGGCTCTCCCGGGTTAATCCGGCGGTGAGGGTGGCCGCGGCGGCCGAATCCCTGGGCGGTCTTAACCAATTGATGAAGATGCACCTGCAAGGCTCGGTGCGGGAAAATAAAAAGGTGACGATCGCGAAAATCCGGACTCTGGAAGGGCTTTTTCCGCTCCGGGTCCTGAAAAGGGGATACACTTATTGTACCACCGCGGAGGGGGACAAGATCATCGAAAGCAGCGAGGAGATCCAGCGGGGCGACGAAATGATTATCAATTTCCATGATGGGGGGGCGCTGTGCCGGGTGAACGAAAAAAGAAAGGGGAGGTCATGGCGGCCAAAATGAGCTTTGAGGATTCGATGTCCAGGCTGGAAGATATCGTCCGCCGTTTGGAAGAAGGAAAAGTGCCTCTGGAGGAATCGATCAAGCTTTACGAGGAAGGCATGAAGATCGGCAACAGGTGCCGGCGGATGCTGGAGGAAGCCGAACAGCGCATACAACACCTCAGCGTGGAGCAACAGGCGGAAGGGGGCGAAGGCGGTGAGTGAAACCGTATCGGTGGAGGAATTCGAGAAAACCTTGCGGAAGGACCGAGAACGAATAACCGGAAGAATGGCCGCCATCCTTCCTCCCCCGGAAGAGCCCCCCGAGACGCTTCATCAAGCCATGCGGTACTCGTCCCTGGAAGGCGGTAAAAGGCTGCGCGGCCTGCTCTGTCTCTGGTCTCATCGGATGTTTGGCGATCCTCATCCGTCCGCTTCCCTGGACGCTGCTTGCGCCCTGGAATTTCTGCATGCCTATACCTTGATCCACGACGATCTTCCCTCCCTGGATAATGATGATACCCGGAGGGGAAAACCCTCCTGCCATATAAAATTCGGCGTGGCCCTTTCCATATTGGCCGGGGACGCCTTGCAGGCGCTGGCGTTTGAGACCTTGTCCGCCTGCCCCTGCCCGGAACCGGTCAACCTTATCACCTCCGTTAACATTCTGGCGGCGGCGGCGGGCTCGAAGATGCTGGTGGGGGGGCAGGCCGCCGACCTGGAGGGGGAAGGAAAAACTCCCCGGGAGGAGACGGTCCAATTCATCCATTCCCGGAAAACGGCGGAGTTGATATCAGCCTCCCTGGCCATCGGCGCGGCCCTGGCCCTGGGGGATTCTCCCTCCGTCTCGCGATTGCAGGATGTGGGACGGGACGTGGGGCTGGCGTTCCAGATCGTGGACGATCTGCTGGATGAGGAGGGAGAGGAGATAACCGTCGGAAAATCCTTGCGCAAAGACCTAAAAAGAGGGAAAATAACCTGGCCGGCGTGCTACGGTGTGAAAAAATCACGGGAAAACGCCGGATTTTTGATTGGCAAATCCGCGGCCAGGATCAGGGATTTCGGGGACCGCGGGCTTCTGGATCGATTATTTCATTTAATCCTGGACCGTGCATCCTGATATGTTCAGAGAGATCCTATACCGGCACATATATATCGTTCCCCTTATCTGCGGATTAGCGGTCCAGTTTATAAAACTGGGGTTATATTCGTTGTTGAACAAAAAATTCGACATCAGCAGATTTTTTCAAACCGACGGCATGCCCAATCTTCACGCCGTGGTCTTTACCTCGCTATCGGTCGTGGTAGGAGTTAAATACGGTTACTCGTCCATAATCTTCGCGGTTATCGCCACCTACAGCGCGATCATAATGCATGATACCATGCGCCTCAAGAGAGCCAAGGAAAAACAGGTGGATGTGTTAAACCGGATTATTTTAAGCATAAAAGAGTATGGAGAAGTCGGTTCGGCCCGCATATCCCGGGTCCTGCAGTTCCGCCCGCTGGATGTCTTAGGCGGAGCGGCGCTGGGAGTGTTGATCACCTATCTCCTGCTCTAGAAACCGGACAAGTCGCCATGAATGGAACGGAACTTCTACAGAGTATCAATTCTCCCCAGGATATCAAGGGTCTTACCCTGGAAGAATTAGCGCAACTGGCCGACGCCCTGCGCCGGATGATAATCGAGACCGTTTCGGCGCGGGGAGGACATCTGGCCTCCAGCCTGGGCGCAGTGGAAATCGTTTTGGCCCTGCACTATACCTTCAACTCACCGGAAGATAAAATCGTCTGGGACGTGGGGCACCAGAGCTACGCCCACAAGATATTGACCGGAAGAAGAAACCAGTTCGCGGACTTGAGGACACGCCATGGAATCAGCGGATTTCCCAACATTTTTGAATCTCCCCACGACACCTTCGGGGTGGGGCACGCCTGCACCGCCATTTCCGCGGCCTTGGGATTCGCGGTCGCCCGCGATCTGCGGGGAGAAGATAATTTTGTAATCAGCGTGGTGGGGGATGGGGCCATCTCCGGCGGCATAGCCCTGGAAGGGATCAATCACGCCGGTCATCTGAAAAAAAACAAATTCGTCATTATTCTCAACGATAACGAAATGTCCATATCCAAGAATGTGGGGGCGATTTCGAAATACCTCACCCGGATTTCGACCAAAAAACTGTACCTCCAGCTGGAGGCGGATGTGTGGGAATTGCTGGGGAAAATACCCTCGCTGGGAGGAAAGGCCAGAATCCTCGCCGGCCGGATCAAGGAGAGTATAAAGAATCTGGTGGTTCCCAACCTGCTGTTCGAAGAACTGGGATTCCGGTACCTGGGCCCCTTGGACGGACACGATCTACGAGAACTGATTAACACTTTCTCTCATCTGCACCAGGTTCCCGGTCCGGTGCTGGTTCACGTGATCACCAAGAAAGGGAAAGGGTATCCGTTCGCCGAAAAGGACGCGGAAAAATTTCACGGCATCGGCAGCTTTTACAAAAAAACCGGTAATTCCAGGAGTAAGTCAAAAAAGGAGAAATACAGCAAGATTTTCGGCAAAACCTTGTCCGCCATGGCCCGCGACAACGATAGGATAGTAGCCATTACCGCCGCCATGAAGGAAGGAACAGGCCTTTCCTGCTTCGCCGAGGAATTCCCGGGCCGGTTCTTCGATGTGGGAATCAGCGAACAACACGCCGTCACTTTCGCGGCCGGTTTGGCCAGGGAAGGGATGATCCCCTTCGTGGCGATTTATTCCACCTTTTTACAGAGGGGTTTCGACCAGCTTATTCACGACGTAGCCCTGCAGAAATTACCGGTCAGATTCATCCTGGATAGGGCCGGAATAGTGGGAGAGGACGGTCCCACCCACCATGGAACGTTTGATCTTAGCTACCTGCGCTTGATCCCGGGGATGGTTCTCATGGCTCCGGCCAACGAAAACGAGCTGAGCCGTATGCTGTACACCGCCCTGCAAATCGATGACACCCCCTCGGCCATCCGGTTTCCCCGGGGCACCATAGAGGGCGTGCCTCCGAAAGACGCCGATGTTCCCCTCCCGGTGGGACGGGGGGAAATTCTCCGGGAAGGAGCGGACGGGGTTATCCTGGCCGTGGGAACCATGGTAAATCCGTCCTTGCAGGCGGCCGAATTGCTGGCCGCCGCGGGATTGGATATGACCGTGCTGAACGCCCGCTTCATCAAGCCCCTCGACGAGGAGCTGATCAAGGCCTTCGTCCGGCCGGGCATGCCTCTGTTCACGGTTGAAGAAAACATAGTCACGGGAGGATTCGGCGACGCTGTCGGTAAATTAATTTCCGAGAACGAACTGAGCAACCAGATAAAGGTATTCGGTATACATGATCACTTTGTTCCCCATGGAACCCGGGATGAACTACTGCGGGAAGAGGGCCTGGTAGCCGAGGAAATCTCCCGCCGCATTCTGGAAAAAACAGCTCCCGGTTCCCACCTTGATCAGGGAGGCGGAAGATGAAAATCAGGAAGCTGGGGGTGGTCGCCAATATCCTAAAAAAGGATATCAAGGACGTGATAGCCGAGGTGGTGGAGCTCGTCCCCTCTCCGGTGGAAATGGTGGGATTGAGCGAGACCGCGGCTTTATCAGCGGACGGAAGGATCAAAGCAGCGGAGTCCTTGGACGAATGCGACGCGGTCGTAGCCCTGGGGGGGGACGGGACGCTGCTACGCGCCGCCCGGTTGATCGAGAACGAAGAAATTCCGGTGGTCGGGCTCAAAATCAGAAGCCTGGGATTCTTGACCGAGGACGATCCGGGAAAAACCATTAAGGCCCTTTTCGAAAACCGGTTTGTCATCCAGGAGAGGATGAGATTGGCCGTCACCCATAGTAACAGCGGGGGGGAGAGGCGGAGCCATACCGCCCTGAACGACGTGGTGCTGCATGGAATCGGGGTATCCCGGGTGTTACATATAAATACCTGGGTGGATGACATCGCCTTCGGTGAATACCTG
Organism: Candidatus Krumholzibacteriota bacterium; assembly: GCA_016926065.1. Classification (GTDB taxonomy): domain Bacteria; phylum Krumholzibacteriota; class Krumholzibacteriia; order Krumholzibacteriales; family Krumholzibacteriaceae; genus JAFGPI01. The sequence goes on along the minus strand of JAFGPI010000194.1, from coordinate 11,600 downwards.
GCGGACGGCGTGATAATCTCCACTCCCACCGGATCCACCGCCTACTCTCTGGCCGCCGGGGGACCCATCATCAATCCGGTCAACATGGAGGCTTTCATTATCACCCCTTTATGCCCGCATTCCCTATCGGTCCGCTCGACCGTCATCGACAGCACCGAAACCATCACCCTGACCGTTAGCGATGAAGGGCAGGAATCGATGCTCACCATCGACGGCCAGCAGGCCTGCGGTAATAAAAGTGATGAAAAGATCGTCATTAAAAAAAGCGGCAAGGCAACCCGCTTGATTGTCTCGGAAGAGTATAACTTTTACGATCTGGTGAGAAGAAAACTGAAATGGGGAGGAGTTTTGAGGAAACGCTAGGGGAAGGGAATGAAAAGATGCTTCTCTCACTTAAAATCAAGAATCTTGCCGTAGTCGAAGATACCGAGATAACCTTCGATAGCGGTCTGAACGTGATAACGGGATCGACCGGGGCCGGAAAAACCATAATCCTCACCGCGGTGGATCTGCTGTCGGGCAGCAGAGCCAAAAAATCCTACCTGCGCAGGGGCGCTCGAACCCTGGAGGTGGAGGGGATTTTCCGCCCTTCCGGCATCCGCCCCCCCCCCCTTCCTCCGGGAAGAAAGGGAGCGGAAGATATCCTCTCCATAAAAAGGGAAATCACGGCGGCGGGTAAAAGCCGCATCTGGATAAACGACCGGCCCACCACCAGCCAGAACGCCCGGCGGTTGACCTCATTACTTTTCGAGCTGCACGGACAACACCGGCAACAGGAACTGCTGGATCCCGCCAATCATATCCGGTACCTGGACGATAGCGGCGACTACGCCGGGTTGAAGGAGGAATGCGTTTCGTCCATAAAAGAGTTCCGGGGCCAGTGGCAGAAATTACGGGAATTGAATAAACAGCATGGCGAGCATAGACGGCAACGCGATTTCCTGGAATTCCAGTTGCGTGAACTGGAGTCCCTGGGGCTAAAGGACGGTCTATGTGATTCGCTGAGCAGGCGAATCAACCGGCTCAATAACCTGCAACGGCTGCAATCGGCCCTGGATGAATCCAGATTTCTCCTGGAGGAAAGCGATCAATCGGCCCTGGCAAGCCTGGCGGGCGCCGAAAAAGTCCTCTTATCGATAGCAGCCCTGGATGAAGGGTGGAAAACGCTGTCCCTCCAAATCTCGGAAATGCGCGTGGCCCTTCAAGAAATCGTCCGCCAAATCGAAAGAGCGATAAGCGACGACCAGGATGAAGCGGAAGATATCGAAATGCTTCAGAACCGTCTCTCCGCCCTACAGGGCGCGCAGCGCAAGTATAGTCTGGATGAAGCCGGTTTAATCTCCCGCCGGAATGAACTCCGCGGTATACTCAAATCTCTGCAAGGTGGATCGGACGAGATAATAGAAGCTCAGAGGGCCCTGGACAATCTGAAGGGATTGCTCATTCCGCGGCTGGAAAAATTGAGCGCGGCGCGTGCCGCCCGCGCGGAGAAGCTCAGCCGGCAGGTCACCGCCGATCTACAGGGCCTGGGAATGAAAGGTGCGCTGTTCCGCGTAAATATGGAAAAAGTGAATATTAATGCTTTCCAACAACCCGATATTGAGCTAGATTTACCCCAGGATGGTTGGGACAGGGTGGAATTCATGATACGCACCAATATTGGCGAGGAAACCCATCCCCTGTCCGATGTGGCTTCCGGGGGGGAGCTATCCAGGATTACCCTGGTGCTGAAGAAGATTCTAATCATGGGAAAAGGAATTCCCACCCTGATCTTCGACGAAATAGACAGCGGACTGGGGGCGGACCTGGGCGCGGTAGTGGCGGAAAAAATCAAAGACCTTTCCTCCCATTACCAGATCATAACCATCACCCATCTGCCTCAGGTCGCCGCCTCCGGAGACGTCCACGTCTTGATTAATAAAAGCGTCCGGGGAAAAAGGACGGTTACCCAGGCGTCGATTCTCTCCGGAGAGAGAAGAAAATCGGAACTGGCGAGAATGATCGGAGGGCCGGGCGGTCTGCAGGAAAAACTGGCCCTCGAAATGCTGAATGGTAAAAGCGCCCGTAGCTCAGCTGGATAGAGCACCAGCCTCCGGAGCTGGGTGTCGGAGGTTCGAATCCTCTCGGGCGTGCCAAAAGCCCCGCGTTCCGTTCTCCATGAACCGGAACGCGGGGCGGTTGCAAGGCGTATAATAATTACCCTAAATTTATTCCGAGCGCAGAGGTTTTGCATGGTAATAATTAGGATTTTTCTGGTTTTCGCCCTTGTCTATTATCTGCTGAAATTGATTTTCAAATGGTTGTTTTCCAGACAGAAAGAACCGATCCGCGGAGCCAAGAAGAATGAGAAGGAAACCGATCTGCGTCATCTCACCGATCAATCGGTGGAGGACGCGGAATACGAGGATCTTTAACCGGGAGTCAGAGTCTTATGCTGCGTTTACGGCAACCGGACCGGAGAAGGTTCAAATCCTCCATCCGGGAAAAGGGCAGGAGGCAGAGGGAGCAACTTTACTCCCTGGTATCCATCTTGGTGGTAAAAATCACCCTTTTGGTCTTTCTCTGCATCCTTTTTTCCGTCTCCGTGAGGTTATTCCACTACAGATTTCCAGAAAGCTCCTTTCCGCTAAGATACTCCGTCCCCCTTCTCGTGGCCGTTTTTATCCTCGTATTAGCCAAGTATATCTATAAAAATATCAAAGAGATAAAGGAAATATCTAAGAACAAGCTTTAGGCTGCCGCTCCTCTTGAGACCAGTTTCGATTTTCACCGCTCTAGAGGTTTTCCACTAATGTAACTCACTGTAATTTCATGGCATACCTTTTGCAGTCATAAAATCGTTTGGATCTTTACGTTGGTTTATCACTATGCAGAGAAATAGCGACGAAAAAGATATCTTATTCCGCACCTTTGCCGAAATTACCAGCCTAATCAGCCTGGGTAAGGATAACCGGATCATATTCAACAAAATAGTAAATGACGCCCTGGATGTGCTGCCGGCTAAAAAGGTCTACCTGATCTACGTGGAAAATCGAAAGATCATCAAATATGCCGCCGAGGTAGTAGAGCGCGGGCGGAAGATTTCCGTGGAAGATATGCCAGAATCGAAAGGGATACTGGACTGGTTGCACCGGGAAGTCAAGATGAACAACCGGAGGGAAGGAGTATTCGCGTTGGATCTTTCCGTACTGGCGAACGAATGCATGCCGGAGGAGGATAAAGTGGGGATGGTCATATCAGCCCCCTTAATGGCCAAAAGCTCGCTGTTTGGAATCATCCTGGCGATTATCGATCAGGAAAAGAACACCTTCTCCGAAAACGATATTCATCTATTGACCATAATGGCCAACCAGGCGGCCATAGCCTTCGAAAATTATCTGCTCTATAAAAAGCTGGAAATGGAATCGATCACCGACGGACTTACCGGCATATATAACTACAGATTTCTGATCCGGTCGCTTAAACTGGAGATGAAGAGGGCCCTTCGGTTCAATAACGTCTTTTCATTCATCATGCTTGACGTGGATAATCTCAAGGAGTATAACGACCGGAACGGACATTTATCCGGTAGCCGGGCCCTAACCCAAATCGCCGGAATCCTCCTGAAATGCTGCCGGGATATCGATATAATATCCAAATACGGGGGAGATGAATTTGGATTGCTCCTACCGCAGACCGGCGTGGAGGGAGCGGTGATACTGGCCCGGCGCATTCTGGAAGCAGTCCGGCTGTTTAAGTTTGACGACAAACAGGATGGTCTTTTAACCTGTAGCATAGGAATCTCGGTTTTTCCGGACGATGCCGGGGGAGTGGAACAGATTATCGAAAGGGCCGACGCTGCCCTTTACCGGGCCAAGGCCGAAGGAAAAAACACCATAAAAAGCTACGGGGAAATGAATTGCGTTGAGAGAATTTGAAACCTTTGACCTTTGGAGGAGTTTAGTATAACCTTCGCGTAAATGGTTATTTGAAAGGGGGCAAATTTGGGTCTGAAGGAAAAGATAATAGCGGGACGGGCCGTCCAGTCGGTCATCGGTCTGGGTTACGTGGGACTTCCCCTGGCAGTGGAATTTTCCAAAGCCGGTCTTACCACCGTGGGAATAGACATCACGGCGGAAAAAGTCGACCGGGTAAACGCTGGCGATAGCTATATCAGAGATGTCCCCAGCGAAGAGTTGCACCGGGTGGTGAAGGAGGGAAGGCTCAAAGCCACCGGAGATTTTTCGGTTCTCAAAGAGGTGGATACCATAAATATAGCGGTACCCACTCCCCTGCGAAAGACCAAGGATCCCGATATTTCATACATCGTGGCCGCCCTGAGAGAAATCAGGAAATACCTGCACAAAGAGCAGCTAATCATACTGGAAAGTACCACCTACCCAGGAACCACCGAAGAGGTTATGCTGCCCCTGCTGGAGGAAGGCGGTTTAAAACTGGGAAGCGATTTCTTCCTGGCCTTCTCCCCGGAGAGGGTCGACCCCGGAAACGAGAAATACACTACCAAGAATATTCCCAAGGTGGTGGGGGGAGTGACTCCCGCCTGCACCGAGCTGGCGGTGGCCCTCTACCGTTCCGCGGGCATGAATCCGGTGCCGGTTAATTCGTCCCGGGTGGCCGAAAGCGTCAAACTGCTGGAGAACACCTTCCGCAGCGTAAATATAGGCTTGGTGAACGAAATCGCCCTGATGTGCCATAAAATGGGCATCAACGTTTGGGAAGTGATCGACGCGGCGGCCACCAAGCCGTTCGGTTTCATGCCTTTCTATCCCGGTCCGGGGCTGGGCGGACACTGCATACCGATCGATCCCTTCTATCTTTCGTGGAAGGCCAAACAAAGCGGATTTGACGCCCGCTTCATTGAACTGGCGGGAATGATAAATAGCGATATGCCTTTTCAGGTGGTGATCCGGGTGCTGGAATCCTTGAACATGCAGAAAAAATGCCTCAACGGCTCCAAAATACTGATCGTGGGCGTCTCCTACAAAAATGATATAGACGACACCCGGGAATCCCCCGCCTACGATATCATCCGGTTATTGCATAATCAGGGCGCGGAGATATTCTGGCACGATCCGTACGTGACGAAACTGGAAGAACGGGTTGGAGCGGTGAAACAATTATCACTTACCCCGGATAACCTGAAGAAGATGGATTGCGCCATTATCGTGACCGGACATTCCAATATCGACTACGATCTCTTGGTGAATAATTGCGCCTTGGTTTTCGATTCCCGGAACGTATTACGGAACTATAAGCAGGAAAATATCGTAAGACTATAAAGCGAAAATAACGGGGGAGCGGAGTAATTATGGCTAGATACCTGGTCACTGGAGGAGCAGGATTCATCGGATCCAATATTGCGGAAGCACTGGTAGAGCGGGGAGAGGAGGTGGCGGTTTTTGATAATTTATCCACCGGTAATTTAAAAAATATCGAACATATTCGGTCCCACATTGAATTCATCGAAGGGGATATCCGCAACGCCGGACAGGTCCGGAAAGCCCTCTCCGGAGTCGACCATGTTTTGCATCAGGCCGCCCTGGCCTCCGTACCCCGGAGTATCGATAATCCGGTGCTGGTGAACGAGGTCAACGTGGGAGGCACCCTTACGGTGCTGGAAGAATCCCGGCGGGCGGGAGTGAAGAGCCTGGTCTACGCTGCTTCTTCCTCGGCCTATGGAGATACCGTGGAGCTGCCCAAGCGGGAAGAGATGCCACCCGCGCCCCTTTCTCCCTACGCGGTGAGTAAGCTGGTGGGAGAGTATTACTGCAACGTCTACTCGCAGGTTTACGGGCTTCCCACCCTCAGCCTGCGTTACTTCAATGTTTTTGGTCCCCGTCAAGATCCCCGTTCCCAGTACGCCGCGGTAATTCCCATATTCGTGACTTCAATGATGAAGGGGGAGAGCCCCACCATTTTCGGCGACGGGGAACAGAGCCGGGATTTTACCTACGTGGCCAACGTGGTTAAGGCTAACCTCCTGGCGGCCCACTGTCCGCGGGCGGCGGGAGAGGTAATGAATGTTGCCTGCGGTTTCCGTTTCACCTTAAACCAGCTTTTCGAACGGTTGCGGGATCTGATCGGTTGTGATTTGGATCCCCATTATTCCGATCCCCGGCCGGGAGATGTCAAGGACTCACTGGCCGATATCTCACGGGCGCAGGAGTTGATCGACTATACGGTGGAGATCCCCTTCGAGGAAGGGCTGAGTAAAACGGTGGCCTGGTACCGCGGGCAGGCCGCCAATCCCTGAACCGGACCTTTTTTCTTTACACAGAAGCGGTAAAAAAGGATACTTGCAATCTGATGTAAAGGAGGCGATTACAATTAAAGAGCATAAAAAGACTAGAACGGTGATATGGTTGCTGATGATCGCCGGGCTTTTGTTTTTCACCAATCTCCAGGCGCAGGAAATCCGGCTCCGCCGGGGGGACAGGCTGGAATTGACCGTTCCCCAGCGCCAGGAAATGGGGCGCCAGCTAATTATCGATGAAACCGGCCGGATCAGCATACCCATTATAGGCGATCTTACCATTGAAGGAATGCTGCTGAGCGAGGCTGAGGCTTTCATTCTACGGGAACTGAGACAGACATATCCCAGCCTGCAGAGGATCACCCTCACCCTGCTGGGAGAGGATTCCCGGCGCCAGATCTATGTGCACGGAGCCGTCCGGAATCCCGGAAAATATCTTTTCGTGAGCGCTCCCAATGTTTGGGAAGCGGTCAGGGAAGCCGGAGGGACAAACCCGGGGGCATCCCTGGAAACGGTAAGGATCATACGCGCGGAGGGAGAGGGACGCCGGACCTTCATCGTCAACCTGCAGAGAGTGATCGAAAACGGAAATTTCGAATCCCTGCCCCAATTGCGTCCCGGGGATACGGTAATCGTTCCGGAAACCGCAGTTCAATACACGGGATCCGGTTCGGTGAAGGTGATAGGGGCCGTGGTCAATCCCGCCCCCTACATGCTCAGCGAGAACAAAACGCTGGTAGACGCCCTGCTGGCGGCCGGCGGCCCGGTGGAAAACGCCGATATCAACAATGTCCGCATAATTCGTCATCTCCCGGACGGGGCCACCCTTACCATCCGGGTCGATTTCAGCCGGTACCTGGAGAACGGCGATTCGCGCCACAATCCTTTCGTCCGCCCGGAAGACACGGTAAACGTCCCCCTGCGCAGCAGTTTTTTCAGGTCGCTGATTACCGATCCGCGAATCATACTCGGTACGGTAACGGCTACCGCGACCATGATAGCCGTATTTAGATAAATAGTAGGAGTGAGGATTTGGATAACGTTCGTAAATACCTCCCCAGCGAAGAAGAGCAGAAAATCGATCTGAATATTTACTGGAAGGTTTTCTGGAGGAAAAAATTCTACCTGATTATTCCGGTGGTCCTGGGGCTGATCATTTCCGTTATCGGGGTCAGGTATCTCACTCCCATTTACGAAGCATCAACGCTGATTTCCGTGGAGGACAACAATATTCTTTCACCCACCATGCAGCGTTACATTACCCCGGTGGAAGAGAGAGAACGTTCCCGGAGCCGGCAATTCAGAGCGATGATCGAAGCCAAGCTGAAAAACCGGGACTTTCTGGAATTGATTATCCAGGATTTCGATCTGCTCAACAAATCGTTCCAGACCATCCCGGCGGCCAAACAGCCGCAATCCCAATCCGGCATCTCCCGGGAAGAAAGGATGACCCGGCGGCTGGTATCGATCTTACGCGGAAAAATCGACATCGAAACCACCATGCCGGGATTTTACAGAATCAGTGTTTTCGATCCCAATCCCAGTACCGCTTTCCAGTTGGCCAGCAAGATTCACGATAAATATATCGAAGTAACACAACAGGATAAAATTCAGGGAATCCGGCAGGCGGGCGCGTTCAGCGACGAGCAACTGGCCATTTTTAAAGAGAAGCTGGAAACTTCCGAAAAAGAGCTTTCCCGGGTGAAAAGGGAACTGGCGGAAACGGACGTGGAAACCAATCCGGTCAACGCGGTCAACCTGCACGTGGCGGAAGCCAGAAAACGAACCCTCAGCACCCAGGTGGAAAGGAACAGTATCGCCCTTAACCAGGTGCGCTCGAGGTTAACCGAGATATTAGAGCTGGTTCCTTCCACCTCCCGCATAGCCTCGGATGTTACCATCACCAACATCGATGAGCAACTGGCCGCCCGCAGCGACGAGCTACTGCTCGGAGAGCTGGCCGGAGAGGTTCAGCAAACCGAGGAAAACCGTCCGGCTAACGAGCTGTGGGAGGAACTGCGCAGGCGGATAGCGGAGATCATAAACGATGAATATGATGAATTTTCCTCTGATCTGAGACCCCTGATAACCGAATATTATTACCAAAGGTTCCTGGTGGATCATTTCAAGGCCCGGGAAAACAAGTTGCTGAGTTACATCGACCAGTTCAAGGAGAACCGCCGGCGCAGACCACAACTGGAGAGGGAAGAAAACCGTCTCAACCGCGAAGTGGAAACCAACCGCTCTATCTATGAAGCCTTTTTGCAGTCCAAGACCTCCGCGCAAATTACCGAAGCCGTTCAGAGCACGAACCTGGGAGTAAGGATAACCACCGTGGAAAAGGCGGAGAAACCTTTCACCCCGGTCAAGCCAAACAAAATCAAAATTATTCTGCTGGCCTTAATATTCGGATTTGCCTGCGGGGGGGGAGCGATACTGATAACGGAATACATGGACGACTCTTTCCGCTCGGTGGAAGAAGTGCAGAGAATTTTGAAGGTTCCGGTACTGGGTACCATACCCAAAACCATTTCCCATTTTGCCTGGGAGAAGAAAAAGAGGGGGCGCATGATCCTATTGTGGATAATCGGGATCTTCATCTTTATTTCCATGATGAGCGGCGCCTTGTACTTCTATGCCATGTCCCTGCGAGGCTCCAGTATCGGCGTGGAACTGACCGAAGAGTAGAACGAAAGGTAGAATAGAACTTGGAAAGCCAAAAACAAAAATCCATATACGATATATTCGATCAGGAAAGCCCCATTGCTACCGAAATGCGCAGGCTTTATTCGAACATCCGCCACCTTGACGGGCGGGCGTCGAAACGCAGCTTTCTGGTTACCAGCGCCGACCGGGGAGAGGGAAAAAGCACGGTGGCTTCTCATCTGGCCTTTACGGTGGCCCGGTTCCGGGGCAAAAAATCCTTGATCATCGACGCCGACCTTCGCCGGCCCCGGCTGCACCAGATATTCAACGTGCCCAAGGAGCCCGGCCTGCTGGAATGCCTGGAAGGAACTCACGATCCCTTGCAAGTGGTCAAAGACACTCCCCTGGAGAATCTAAAGGTGATCCCCAGCGGGAAGAGGATTAGATCACCCGCCCATCTCTTCGAGGGTGACATACTATCCGAGATTTTCGAGAAAATTAAGTTTTATTACGATATTGTGATCGTGGACAGCGCCCCCATCATTCCGGTCAGCGACCCCATGCTGATTTCCAGCGAGGTCGACGGCGTGATAATCGTCCTGCTGGCCGGCATGACCCCGAGAAACGTGGCGCTGCGGGCAAAGAATATATTGCTCGACGCCAACGCCAATCTTCTCGGGGTGGTGGTCAACAACCTCTCGGAGGTGCTTCCCTATTACTATGACTACCGTTACTACGGATATTCGGAGGATGAAAAATAGCGGCCGGAGCAGGTAAACCATACTTTTAGCCAAGGTGTTAAGTCCATGTCCGTACCATTTAGTAGAGGATCGATCCCCGGGGGAATAGTCTTTCTGTGCTGGAGCCTGCTGGCGGCCTGCGGTCCGGCCGGGGCAACCGAACCCACCGAAACCAACGCCGGAGATTCCCTGTGCCTGCATTTTACGGGAGCTTCCCGGGATATCCATATCGAGTTGAAAAAAGACTATTCCATGAACGGTACCGTGCCCCTGACCATGTGCGGTATTGAACCGGGGCTGTCCTACGACCTGACCGTGAGCGGGCGCGGTTATGAAATCCGCAGAGGGAAATTCCGGCTCAACGAGGACGGACAACCGGCGGTCAAGGGAATACGGTTGGGCACCATGTCCCGCAACGCGATAGTTCCGGGATGGGGATCGATCAAAGCCGATCATGCCGGTAGCGGCTGGACGGATCTGCTATGCCTTTCCGCTCTTCTCTACCAGTTCAAGATCGAAAACGATAACTACAATCATTTGCATACCCGGTACGAAATACTGCATAACCTGCTTGAATCGTCCACTTCTTTTTCCGCCCGGCAACAGCTCACGGCCACCCTGCATGAATCCTCCCGGGAGATCAACATCCAGAATTCATACCGCAAGAGGCTCTTATACCTGACCGCGGGCATCTATGGATTCCAGCTGCTGGATCCGTGGATAGTGGGAATTCCTCCCGGAATCGGTACGGAGGCGGGGGGCAGCATAGTCGATATCCATAATAGCCGGAAAACCAGAGCCAAAGCCCTGCTGCTGTCTCTTATGCGTCCCGGAAGGGGTCAATTCTACCAGGGTAAGAATACCCGCGGGGTCTTATTTTCCACCCTCACGACCGTGGCGGGTCTCTACTTACTGGATTATCAGAATAAATACGACCAGGAAGTATGCCGGTACGAGATCGAAATCGAGAAATATCAAACGGCCGCTTCGATAGCGGAAAGGAATTTTCACCGGAACCAGGCTTTACTGCTCTGGAGCGACGTGGAGGACGCCAAACGGAACAGAAACATTGTTCTCATCACCCTGGCCGGACTGTACGGCTTGAATCTTTTTGATACGCTGTTTCCTCTCGAAGACACAACGCCTCCTTCGAATCTATCCCTGGAGGTGGTTCCGAACGGATTGGCTATGATATTAAAATTTTAGATTCACGGAGGTAATCCCGATGCGGAGATTATTTACCCAGTTCTTATTAATGTCGATATTTCTGGCGGGATTCATCGGGTGTCTGAACGATATCGAGGAGGTACCGCTAGATACGAGCGATGGCGCCGTAACCGCCGCTCCCACCGGCATCAAGATCCAGGTGGGTGACGGTTCCATACATATTTCTTGGAACGCGGTAAGCAACGCCGCCACCTATAGGCTGTACCGCCGGTGGGGGGCGGAAAGCGGAATAAGCCTGATATCCGATTCACCGAATACCTTCTACCTCGATGAAGACGTGATTAACGGGCAGGCTTACTATTATTCCATAGCCGGGGTCAACAGCCAGAAACTGGAAGGCCGGCGTTCGGGAATGATATATGCGGTTCCATCCATCTACAACCTGTTGATCAACGGAGGCGATGCCTACACCGGAAGCAGGACCGTTTTACTCAACCTCACCGCTCCCCTCACCACCACGCTGATGAGGATAGCGAACGATTCCCTCATGGGCGGAGACTCCTGGGAACTGTTCGGCATAAACCGGGAATGGAATCTCGACGAGGGGGATGGAATCAAGCGGGTGTATGCCGTATTCCAGGATGAAAACGGCTCCCTGTCGCCGGTATCCAGCAACTCGATTATTCTGGATACTTACGCGAGTATCGAGGATATCAGTTTCACTCCCGCACCCTACCTGTACAGTCCCGGGGCCACCGTGCATTTTGTCCTGCGGGTGGAGGATGATGAGACCG
>JAFGPI010000193.1 GCA_016926065.1 Candidatus Krumholzibacteriota bacterium | reverse complement strand
TCGGGAGCAGGAAGTCGCTGGTTCAAATCCAGTCGCCCCGACCATTTATTGATATGACCAGGCCCTTAAAACGATACGTGTCGGTGATCGTTCTGCTATCGGTTATAAACCTCTTGGGGGGATGTTCGCCCGTTCCCAAGTACCGCGGACGCCCTCCAATCCCCCGCAAACCTTCCGGTCAAGCCCCCGTCAGGAAGCCCAGAACATCGCCCCCTTCGGCTATTAAGTTTCTCCCTCCGGTCAGAAATTATTCTAAAAGGAAGATCAACAGCCCTTTCGGCATCCGCCGTCATCCCCGGTATAGAACCCGGGAGTTTCACCCCGGTATTGACATTAAGGCCAAAGTAGGGGAAGATGTACTGGCCTCGGCTTCCGGCACGGTATCTTTCGTCGGGCGCCAGAGGGGATTTGGCAAGGTGATAATTATAGATCATGGAGACCGGTTTAGCACGGTATATGCTCATCTGTCCGTGATTCACGCCGAGAAGGATGCGGTGGTGAGCGCCGGGCAGTGTATCGGGAAAGTGGGGATTTCCGGTAATTCCACCGGACCTCACCTTCATTTTGAAATCAGAAAAGCGGGAGAAGCGCTGGACCCGGCGCATTATCTCGAATGAAGGATTACCCCGCAGCTGAGGATGGACCGGCATGGATAAAGGCAATACTGAAAAAAATCTCCAGAACAGGTATTTCAGGGAGATAAGCAAATATCCCCTCTTATCCCCGGAGGATGAAATTTCCCTGGCCCGGAAAGCGATCCGGGGGGATGAGGAGGCACGGAAAAAGCTGATTCTCAGCAACCTCAAGCTGGTCATTACCATCGCCAAATCATACTCCTCTTACGGAGTGCCCTTCCTGGATTTAATAGAAGAGGGTAACCTGGGCTTGATCAAGGCCGTATCCCGGTTCGACCCTGAAAAAGGATTTCGTTTCAGCACTTATTCATCCTGGTGGATTAAGCAATCGATCGTCCGGGCCATCTCCAATCATTCCCGTACCATCCGCATACCGATCCATATTTTCCAGTTGATGACCAAATATGTCGCGCAGGAAAAGGAGAAGGAGAATTTAACTCCGGAAGAGCGGGCCGAGAGACTCAACATCTCCCGGAAGAAGTTCCGCATGCTGGAAGAGCTGGTAAGTAATATCAGGGCCCTCGATCTGTCCACCAGCCTGGACACCTATAATCAGTTGGCCAGCAACCTCGAGGTGGAAGATCATATCGACGCCGAAAAGATAATACTGCAGCAAATCGAACATGAAGAGCTATCCGCCCTGCTGGATAAACTGTCGGAGAGAGAGAAACTGATTATCAAGATACGCTATGGCTTCGACGACGGCGAACCCCATACCCTGGCCGAGACCGGTAAGGTGATGCGCGTCTCCCGGGAAAGGGTGCGGCAGCTGGAGATGCGGGCCCTGAAAAAACTGCGCTTTATCATTGATCCGGATCTGGAGGCGGAAACCACCGGTGGAAAGGAAATCCCATGAGGGGGGAACTCAAAAAATGGATTCGGGACATACCCGATTTTCCGAAGAAAGGTATCCTTTTCAGGGATATCTCGCCCGCCCTGCTGGACGCCGGAGCCTTCAAGGATATATGCGACCGATTGTGTGAGAATTACCGGGAGCGGGAATTCGACAAGGTGGCCGGTATCGAAGCCCGAGGATTCTTCTTCGCCTCCATCCTGGCCTACCGCCTGGGCAAGGGGCTGATCCCCATCCGCAAGCCGGGCAAGCTCCCCTGGAAAACGATCTCTGAGAGCTACTCCCTCGAATATGGCGAGGCCACCCTGGAGATGCACCGGGATGCCGTATCAAAGGGAGAGAGGGTATTGATCATCGATGATCTCCTGGCCACCGGGGGGACGGCCGCAGCCGCGGCCAAACTGGTGGAGAAGCTAGGGGGGGAAGTGGAGGAGTTCGGATTCGTGATAGAGCTTTCCGCTTTAAAGGGCAGGGACCGGATTCAGGACAAACCGGTATTTGTCCTGCTTCAATATTGATGACGGCCCCTCGCAATCTGGTGGATGAACGTTCAAACGTACCCGTAAAACCGCAGTCGGATTACGGTGTTTTCCCTTTGAGTATATGTTCCGGCCGGGCAATTCACCTGTCACTTTAACTCCGGAAGGAAAAGTAAAAGCGGTACATTCGGGGATTGCATTCATTCCGTAAATCGTTTAACTTGTTGCTAGCCAAAGAGCGCCCCCGTAGCTCAGGTGGATAGAGCACCGGTTTCCTAAACCGGGTGTCGCATGTTCGAGTCATGCCGGGGGCGCCATTCTCTATAAAAAAAAAGGCGCTCCCGATGGAGCGCCTTCACCTTATATCATTACCACTCTACGGTAATGATAACCAGGGGAATCCAGAAGAGCAGCTGGATTCCAATCGTCATCTTTTTCATGACGATCCCCCTCCTGGATGAACCTGTTATCCATATTCGGCTCATCCACTGATCTATAGCTGCATACTGCGTGCCTGGATTTTTTCGTTTAAAATCATCCTGATTTTACATCATTTATCATTTAGCACTGGGACTGAGCTAACAGAGAGGGGGGAAAGGAAATTGCCGTTTGGAGAAAAAATATCGCGCATAAAAAAAACGAGACAGAGCGTAACTACATTGCGGTTCGTGTCGTCATTGCCCTTGAGGCCTGAGCAGCAAGATCGCTTCGCTTTTAAGATTGGCTTAGGAGCCTCGAGATCACGACCGCGTAGTCTGCTTCATGTCCCGTTAGCGTAGAGTATAAACCTGCGATTTCTTTTGTCAAGTAAAAAATAAAAAAAATCCATAATAAATGTTATTTATTAACAAAAAGTTACGAGAGTGAGGTGATAAAGTGGTTGATGTTGTTTATCTGTAATTAGATACATCTAAGCGGGCCGGTTTAGAGATCAATATTTAGCGGGGATAAAAAGAATATTCCCGCCGATACACCCCGAACCGACGGGAATATTTGGAGATTATGGACCGATAATGAACCGTTAACGCAGCCACCAGAACAAGTCGATTATCAGTAGTATCGGTAGCACTGCGATCACCTCCATGTTTTTTCAGCCATAAACTTCCCGGTTATTTCTAACTATCGTCCATACGACAATTTACTTTAGCTGCATTTTCTATGCCTATGATAGCCATCTAAAAGATATCGAGAATTATGGTGCGGATGGAGAGATAACCCACGGTAATAGCAATAGTTATCGTGGATATACCTTTTGGGGAAGGAATGCATGATTAAATGAACTCTACCTATCAATGGAAGATTATCTACTATTACGCAAGGTATAAATGCAGCATACTGCGAATATTATTCCGGTTCAGATAGCTATTCCTGTGTAAGTAACGGGTATAGTTTAAATATTATGATATATCGATAATTTAAGTCTGATTTTCACCGTCGCTGCTATTGTGGATTCCTTTTTAGCAGTATTACGGTCATATCATCCTTGATATTACCCTTTCCGAAAGCCAGGATGGTGGAGTAGAGCTTCTCCATGAGCTTTTCTAGGGGAAGTTCGATATTCTCCTGGAGGATGTTCAATAGGCGGGTCTCGTCGAAATATTCGCCCTGTTCGTTCACTTGATCGATACATCCGTCCGTATATATGGCCACCAACTCCCCCGGTTTTAATTTGATTATCCCTTCCTTGAATTTCGTGTCCAATTCCACCCCGATAAGCATTCCACCCTGGTGAAGCCGGATTATACTGCCGTCCGCCCTGATTACCAGGGGAGGGAAGGATCCAGCGTTCGAATAGTGGAGTATTCCCTTTCGGTCGTCATAGGTGGCGTAAAAGAAGGTGGCGAACTTGCTCAATTCGCTTCTTTGGTATAGGCATTTGTTCAGGGCCGCCAGTACCTTTCCGGGAGGATTATCCGCGGTGGCTTCCGACCTGAAGGAGGCTTGCAGGGTGGTCATCAATATGGAGGCCGGAATTCCCTTGCCCGATACATCCGCCACCGCCATCCCGATGAAACCGGGCTCGAATTCAATGAAATCGTACAGGTCGCCTCCCACTTCGCGGCTGGTGCGGATATTTCCTAGTATTTGCGAGTGTTCCAGTGGGGGGGGTGATACCGGCAGCAGCCTCTCCTGGATTTTACTGGCCAGATGAATCTCTTTTTCCAATTTCTCCTTTTCAATGGCGACCCGGTAAAGCAGGTTGTTTCTGATGGCGGCGGCGCTGCGTTCGCTGATCAGTTCCAGGACATCGACATCCGAGCCGGAATATGGTTTTCCTGATCTTTTTCTGCCCAGCAGAATAAAACCGAGCAATTCATCCTGATCGATAAAGGGCACTATCGCGGAAACCTTGGAAATAGAGAGGAGTTCGTGCGAAATCCTATCCAGGTTGTTATTGATCCACAGCTTGTCATAATATTCGATCATTACGGGAAGTTTCTGGTCTTTAACCAGCCGTATCAGCTTGGTGCCGGGAGGGAACGAAGTAAGGGGCATTCGGGAATCGGTCGGGATGCTTTTCTTCAGCGAGTAATCGTGTCCTCCTTCCTGAAGAAATAGGTGAACATGCTCGGCGCCGAAGAGATCATGCATCTCCCGGGCGGTGAGATCGTTGATTTCCTCGATGGACCGGAGCGACTGCAACCTCCGGGAAAATTCAATGACGCTATCCTGGAATAACTTCCGGTTCTTATAAAATGCCCGATCGAGCAATTTCTGAATGCCGTTCATGGCCGGTATGAACACCAGAAAGAGCAGCAGCACCGCCACCAGGGCGAGCAGGTAGTATCTCAAAGCATGTAATTCCGGGAACTCGTTTTCGATCCACCGATTGAGGAAATAGAGCAGGATGGCCAGGATTACGGGCATGATCACGAAGGAAATCCCGGTCCGGAAAACGATCCGGGTGTCGAAAGCGTTATGCTTCAGGATAGCGTAGGCAAAGGAAATGGAGATAAAGGAAAGAAAGACCATGGAAACATAATCGTAGGGGATATTATAAGTGGAAACAAACTGTTTAACGATCAGCACCACCGAAACGGGGACTACTCCGATCACCAGTCCGATGGTGGCTATGCGAAATTTGATCCTTTGTATCTTGTCCGAGGTGACATAGGTGCGGATGAAAAATACCGGGCTGGCTATCATGTAGAGGGCCCAGTAAATCGATCCGATCGCGTTCATCAAGAAAGCAGCGTTCTGCCCCCCGCCGGTCGAGTAATGATAGAGGGCGAGAAGAAAGAGGGCGATAAAGAAGATGGTGGGAGGGATGTA
This sequence comes from Candidatus Krumholzibacteriota bacterium, assembly GCA_016926065.1. Taxonomy (GTDB): domain Bacteria; phylum Krumholzibacteriota; class Krumholzibacteriia; order Krumholzibacteriales; family Krumholzibacteriaceae; genus JAFGPI01. The sequence continues at coordinate 12,984 of JAFGPI010000193.1, read as the reverse complement.
GAGAATTTTACGAATAATGAAGCGGCGGGTGCCCTGCTGGATCTCTTTGCCGGGAAAAATCAGGAAGAAGTGCAGGAAAAACGCGGGGAGGAAGGAGAATAGGCCATCATAGATAAGCTCCCCCGTGATGTGGAAAAAGGAATGGGATATAACCGGCCGGAGGGTAAGGAGGAAGGCGATCAAAATACAATTCGAGGCGAACAGTATTCCCAGAATATCCGGACGCTTGAAAATGACGATGAAACTGACCAGGATGAAGGTAAGAGCGGTCAGGCTCAGGGCAAATCTGGAATAGATCTTCTTTTGGGGCTGGGATTGTGATTCGATGGTCACCTTGAAGACCGAGTCGGCCCTCTCCATGGTATATGTTTGAGGGCGTAACTCCCAATTCGAATAAGTGAGATACTTGAAGTGATTGATGTTTTTTACGAGCTCGCCGTCTATGGCGCGTATCACGTCACCCGTCTTGAGATCCAATCCCCGGTTGGGGCTGTCTTTCTCGAAATGCCGGAAGACCAGATTTATGTGGTTAATACCCGTATAGGGAGATTGAGAATAATCCTCATAACCGAAATAATCCAGGATGGCAATCAGCACGGCAGCCGCTATCAAACCGCATCGAAGAGCCCGGATCAATGGTATCCTCCCGGTGAAAGGCTCCGCCCGCGTCCCCAGTGTCACAGAAGGGGGGATTTATGTCAATTTTTTTATCGGTTTTTATCTCCGGTGAGTATTCACATTTTGCTTGATAAACCCGATACAGGGATGTTAATTATGTATGAAAGGAGGGCTTGTACCTTGGCACAGAAAAAACTGACCAGACACCAGCTTAAGGAAGATTCCTTCGTTACCTTCTGGCTTAATGCCTGGGAGTATATCCGGGAGCGTCAAACCCAAGCTTTCGTTGTCTTTATAGCGTTGGTCGTGATCGTGGCCGGTTCGGTCTGGATGAAGAATTCACGGGCTAAAGCCAGGGACACCGCCCGTACCCAGTTCGCCGAGGCCATCGCCGCCTTCGGCACGGGTGAATTAAGAACCGCGGAAGAAATGTTCAAGATAGTGACCGAGCGGTTCGAAAACATGGAAGAGGGAGTCTTCGCCATATATTTTACGGGTAAATGCGAACTGCTGGACGGGAGAAACAGCCTAGCTATTGAATCTTTCGAGAAGTATTTAAGGGATATGGGAAAGCATACCTTTTTCCAGGACGCGGCTCGGGAAGGTCTGGCCACCGCCTATGATAACGAGAGGAATTACGCCCGGGCGGCCGAGATCTATCTGGAGCTGGCGGAAAACACCACCGTCAATCACTTCCTGGAAAAGGACTATCTGAAGAAAGCGGCGGAAACATTAAAGTTAAGCGATCAGAACGAAAAAGCGATACAGGTATATGAGAAGCTGCTGGAATTGTCGACCGGGCTGGAACGGAGGGATGTCGAGCTGGAACTTGCTATACTCCGTGGGTAGAAAAAAATGGAAGAAACGGTAGAAAAGAGGGACCCTGAAAAAGGGGGCGCGTTTCCCTCCGAAAGGTCCCGTTGGATCGCCTCCTTGAGCTATTTGACGGTTCTGTGCTTTTTTACCTTGTGGAAATCAAAAGACGATCCCTTTATAAAATACCACGCTCGACAGGGATTCCTGCTGCTACTGAGCGAATGCGCGGTTTTAATAATGCTATTGGTGCTGGATCTGACAGTGGGGAAACTCCGTCTGATCGGAATATTGATAATCGGATTGTTACAGTTGTTCGCCGGCTTGGGAGCGCTTACCATATCGATTCTGGGATTCGTGAAGGCTCTTTTCGGTGAATACTGGCATTTACCGTTTCTGGGAGAATACCGGGAAAGGATACCGGGTTTTCATGATACAGAGGCATGATTTTTCTTGACAAAAATAAAGAAGGGAAGGTAGTCTATCTGCGGATTGGTATAGGGTGTTATTAATTAGAAAAAAGGAAGGCTTTTTCCGGAGGAGGATTAAGAAGATGAAGAAACTGACATTGTTTGTGGTGATCTTGGCGCTACTGGTACCTTCAATGACTTTGGCTCACAATGGATCTTTGCTGTTCTTCACCGATAGGGTGAACAAGAATGATTGCGACATGGATCTGCTGGGGATGCCGCAGACCTTTGAAATGTTCTATTATAGAAGCTCGGGAGGACCCAACGGGATCACCGGCTCGGAATTCAAGATGGTTTTGACCAGCCCCCATGTTTATTTACTGGGAGTGACCTGGAATCCTTTGATTATTATCTCCACCGGGGACATTGCCACTGGGATCGCCATATCTTTCTCCAGCTGCCAGGGGAGAAGCGAGGATTACGTATGGTTTGGGACTATCGAGGTGTTGTGGGATACGGTCCCTCCCACGGGAGTGGCCTATTCCGGCATCAGTGATATGTTGAATCCGGAGGCCCCCCAGGCCCCGATAGTGACTGATTGTGATGAATTGAACCACAATATCTATCCTGTCTCCAGCGGATTCTTCCATTTTACAGACGGCGCCTGCGCATTGAGTAATGGGGATTCAACCTGGGGAGCGATCAAGAGTTTGTATGTTGAATAGCTGACACCGCGGATAAAAATTGCCTTAAGGTAATCCGGGGAGGAGGGATTCCCCGGATTACTTTTTATCTCCATTATATGTCGCATAATATATATTATGTTAACTTATCGATTTGATGATTTATTGGCGACGATCCCCTCTATTATATAATTGATTATACGGCAACGATATTTACGAGGCGACCCGGAACCACTATCACCTTCTTGATTTCCTTGCCCTGGATGAAATCAGCGATCCTTTCATTGGCCAGGGCTATTTCCTTGATCTCTTCATCCGAAAGATCCTGTTCGATTTCCTCCCGCGAGCGGATCTTGCCGTTGACCTGGATGACCAAGGTGTAACGATCGGCTTCCAGGTATTCCTCGTCGGCCTCCGGTAATCTCCGGCTGAAGATTGTTTCCGCGTGACCCATCCTTTCCCAGATCTCCTCGCACAGGTGCGGTGACATCGGGGCCAGCAAGATTATGACGTTGCGCAGGGCGTATTTGAAAAGTTCCACGCTCGTTCCGACTCTATCCTCGAAGTCCTGGTTATTTTCGATAAAAAGATAGATCTCGTTGGTCAGCTCCATCAGAGCGCTGATGGCGGTATTGAAATGAAATGATCCATCCAGGATATCGTGTTTAACCTTGAAAATGGTCTTTTGGATCTTCCGGTAAAGATTTAGCTGTGCTTTATCCATCCGCGGAGGATCCAATTTTCCCTCGTCGGTACCCGGTGGCTCTGAAAAGATGTCGCGGTGACGGAAGTAGAGCCGCCAAACACGGTTTATAAAGCGATAGGCGCCTTCCACGGAACGATCGTTCCATTCGGCGTCCTTCTCCGGCGGTCCTATGAAAAGGGTGTATAATCTGACCGTATCGGCACCGTATTTTTCAATAAGTCCACCCGGATTGACCGTATTTCCGGCGCTTTTGGACATTTTAACGCCATTTCGGGTAATCATACCTTGCGTGAAGAGGTTCGCAAAAGGCTCGTTGAATTCAACTAATCCCTTATCGTATAAGAACTTAATTATAAAGCGGGAATAGAGAAGATGCAGTATGGCGTGTTCTATCCCCCCTATATACTGATCCACCGGGAGCCAGCGGTTGACCAGTTCCCGGTCGAAGGCCTTCTCGGTGTCCCGGGGTGAGAGGTACCGTAAAAAATACCAGCTCGAATCTACGAAGGTATCCATGGTATCGGTGTCCCGCTGGGCCTTTCCGCCGCACCGGGGACAGACTGTGTTAAGGAATCCCGGCGAGGCGGCCAAGGGGCTTTTACCATCGCCCCGGGGGATAAAATCGACGTCCTCGGGCAGTAGAACCGGCAGTTGATCTTCCGGTACCGGAACGGTGCCGCACGCCGCGCAGTGAATCATCGGAATGGGGGCGCCCCAGTATCGCTGGCGGGATATCAACCAATCCTTCAGGCGATAGTGGACTACCCGTTCCGCCAGGCCTCTCTCTTTGAGCGAATCGGTAATCTTCTCCATCGCTTCCCGATTTTGCAGGCCATCGAATTCACCGGAGTTAATCATGATCCCGTCACCGACGTAGGCCTCGGTAAGATCGCCGGCCTCGCTTCCTTCTTCGCGGATAACCTGGATCACCGGAATATCTAGGGGAGATTCTTCCACGAATTCGAAATCCCTTTGGTCATGAGCGGGAACCCCCATTACCACTCCGGTTCCATATTCCATTAGAACGTAACTGGCCAGGAACACCGGTATTTTCTTCTTGGTGGCGGGATTGATAGCGTAGCACCCGGTGAAAAAGCCTTCCTTGGTAAAGGCCACTTTTTCTCTTTCCTGCAGCATGATCTGCCGGACGTGCTCGATAAAGAGGGTTCCCTCCCGCTCCTCCCCCCCCTTTTTGATTAGTTCCGAAGCCAAGGGATGCTCCGCCGCTATCACGATGAAGGTGGCCCCGAAGATCGTATCGACCCGGGTGGTAAAACAGTTCAGGTTCCGGTCTCCATCCTCCAGGGGAAAGGTCACCTCGATGCCCTCGCTCCTCCCGATCCAGTTGCTCTGCATGACCAGTACGCGTTCGGGCCATTTTTCCAGTTTTTCTTGATCCTGGAGCAGCTTGTCGGCATAAGCGGTAATACGGAAGAACCATTGTTTCAGTTTTTTGGACTCGATGAGATTTTTACATCTTTCGCAGGAGCCGTTTACTACCTGCTCGTTGGCCAGCACCGTTTTGCAGGAAGGGCACCAATTCACCGAGGCTTTTTCCTGGTAGGCCAAGCCGGATTCGTACAGTTGCAGAAAAAGCCATTGGGTCCAGCGGTAGTAATCCGGTTGGCAGGAAGCAATCTCCCGGGACCAGTCATAAAGCACTCCCCAATCGTAAAACTGTTTTTTCATGTTCCGGATATTGTCTTCAGTCCAGCGGGAAGGTTTGATATTATTTTTAATGGCCGCGTTCTCCGCCGGCAGTCCGAAGGAGTCCCACCCCATGGGGGCGAGGATGTTATATCCCTCCATCATCTTGATCCGGGCCAGGGCATCCCCGATGATGTAGTTTCTCCCATGTCCCACGTGCAGGTTTCCGGATGGATAGGGGAACATCATCAAGCAGTAATATTTTTCCCCCGCTCCGTCCAGATCGCAGCGGAAGAGATTTCCCCATCTCTCCTGCCATTTTTTCTCCAGATCCTGAAAAGGATAAAAGTCTTCCATCAATCTGCATCCTTGAAATTTCTGAGATCGGCCAGCACATGGTAGTCGTCTCCGGCCATGTCAATTTCCACCTCCGCGCCCCGTTCTTCAAAAAAACGCACCAACTCGTCCACGGCCTCGGAGAAAGACACGATGACCCGGATATGATCGCTCTCGATGGTCATAAGTTTCTTTTTTACAAGCAGTAGCGGTCCGGGTGGCTTCAATCCTCGGGCTAACACTCTTTCTTCTTTTGGGCTGATCACTGTGGGTTGTTCCCTCCTCTTCTGTTTCTGCGTCGGCCAACCGGGTGTTTGGCCAGGATGTAAAAATAACAATTTCTGCGGATAATTCTCAAGCGGTTTCGAGTAATCGATTCAATTTCTGTTCCAGTACATTGCGGGAAAGCGATCCTATCGCCTGGTCCACGATTTCCCCCCGGTTAAAGAACAGAAGCATGGGGATGCTGCGGACCGAAAATCTGGCCGCCGTGGCGTTACATTCATTTACGTCCACCTTGTAAAAGGAAACCCGGCCGGTGTAATCCTCGGCCATCTGCTTGAGCACCTCGTCCAACTGCCGGCAGGGTTCGCACCAGGTGGCCCAGAAATCGACCACCACCGGTCTGCCGGATTCGATCACCGTGTGTTCGAACTCGTGATCCGCAATCTTCGTTAGTTTCACGCCTGTTTTCATCTTCTTCTCCCCGCAGCATGAGGCTCTATTTACCCGTACCCGGTTAGGTGACACTTATCGATTCCAGGGGATTTTTTATCAACCGGCCATTCATCGAATGAAGCAACGAATTGACGATCAACATTTCCTCGGGAAACGAAACGTTCTTGCTCAGAATATCCGCCATACGGAGATTCTCCAGCCAGATAAATATCTCCCGGGCGTTGAACAGCGAGGCTTTCCGCTTCAGCTGCTCGTACCGGTATCCCCCGTACCTCCCCCCCGCTTTGATTTTCAGCAGGAAAAGGAAATGGTGGACCAACTGATAGAGTACCACGGAAGGTCTTTCGGCGCCAGTATTGATAATCCGGGAAAGGACCTCCACCGCCTGGTATTCGTTTCCCGGCCTGATTTTATCCAGAAGCTCAGCCATGACGTTAAGTTTATATTTGCCAATGACTTTCGCGAGAGACTCCGCGGTCACTTGACGGTTTTCGTAGAGTAAGGCCAATTTGTTCAGTTCGTTTTGAATATCGTGAAGGTTATTCCCCACGCTCTCCAGCAGCATCCGGGATACTTCCCGGTCCATCTGCATCCCCATTTTTCCGGCTTTCCGGCGGATCCAGAGGATCAGGTCCTGATCCGAAAGGTTATCGAACTGGATCACCCTTCCCCGGCGGGATATCGATTTCTCCAGGGCCGGGAAATTTTTGGGGGGAGCAACGCGCCTGCCGCTCTCGTCGTGGGTGTTGAAGAATATGATCAGTACCGTTGAAGCGGAGGGATTTTCACAGTATTCCAGGAGCGGTTTCCATTTGCCGCGGAATTTCCCCACTTCCTTGAGGATCAATATTCTCCGGTCGGCCAGGAAGGGAAAGGAGCAGGCGGTGGAAATAAAAGTTTCCATGTCGATCTCGGAGGCGTATTCAATATTGAGGTTGAAACTCCGCATATCCTCGCCGATGGAGGCATCGACTATCTGGGAAGCCAGTTCCTCCATGATGAAGCCTTCCGGTCCCTTGAACAGGTAGAGCGGAGTCAGCTCCCCCCCGCTTATTTCCTTGAATAGTTTCGAGTAATAGGCAAGATTGGTTTTCAACGATTACCAGTCCTGTACGGTAGATGACAATATCGCCTCGACGATATCCCGATATACGTTCGCCAGAGCATTTTCGTAGTTCTGATCCGCCGTTTCTTCCAGATAATAGTCGCCATGAACGTTGATTTGCTTGTTTTCCCAGATATAGGTGTTTTCCTTGCGGTTGAACAGGGAGACTTTCAATCCGATGAATAACCGGTACTGTTCCGCCTGAATCTGAGTGCTGGCTATATCTTCCTTAAAGGTGAAGGGTATGTTACGGTAATCGATAATGCTTCCCTCCAGGATGGCGTCGGCTTCATTATCGGATACCACTTTCAGGGTATTTTCTTTTATCAGACCGTCGCTGATCTGCTCGGTTATCTCGATCTCAATATTCGGCTCGGATGTCTCATTCCGGAGATAGGGCACGGCTATCCTTTTGATCTCTCCCGCGGTCCTGCTGCTGGTACCGTAGTACCCGCAGGAAAGGATCATCAACAACAGGAGGGCGAGAATGAAGGGTACAAGGTTTTTTATCAAGGTAATCCCCCCCCTCTATCCGTCGTCTTCTGAATCCAGGTCGAAGCCCTTTATCCGGTAGCGGAGTTTGTCCCGGTTAAGTTTGAGTAGCCGGGCTGCCATACTTTGGTTGTTATTGGTCTCTTTCAAGGCCTTGGATATCAATTCCATCTCCACGCTCTTAATCAATTCCTCCAGGGATGTTCCCTCCTCGGGGAAGGGACGATTGAGGGCTATATCCAGGCGCCTGGTGATGGAAGAGTCCCCCGGGGGGCCGGATCCGGTCTTGATGCCTTCGGGTAGATGTTTTTCCTGCAGCACGACGTCGTCTTCCAGCAGCACGATTCTTTCCACCACGTTCTTCAGCTCCCGGATGTTACCGGGCCAGGAGTACCGGAGGATGGTTTCGAATGCCTCATTGGAAATTTCCTGGAAATTCTTATTGAACTGTTTGTTGTAGGTATTCAGGAAATGTTTGAGCAGGATAAAAATATCTCCGGTTCTCTCCCGCAGCGGAGGTATGTGGATGGGTATGACCTTCAACCGGTAGTAGAGGTCTTCCCGGAATAGTTTTTCATGCACGGCGGTCTCCAGATCCCGGTTGGTGGCCGATATTATCCGCACGCTTACCGATATATCGCTGGTTCCTCCCACCCGCCGGAAAGACATCTTTTCCAGCACCCGCAGTAGCTTCACCTGAATGGTCAGGCTCATTTCTCCGATTTCATCCAGAAAAAGGGTGCCCTTGTTGGCTAATTCCAGAAGACCGACCTTCTGGGTTTTGGCGTCGGTAAAAGCTCCTTTTTCGTGGCCGAACAATTCGCTCTCCAGGAGCTCCTCGGGAAGGGAGGCGCAATTAATTTCCAAAAATGGTTTATCTCTGCGGGGACTGAACTTATGGATCATATTGGCGATCATTTCCTTGCCGGTGCCGCTTTCGCCCTGGATCAACACCGTGGTGGTATCGCTTTTGGCCACCGTTTTTGCTATCTCGTAAATCTCAACCATCTGGGGGCTTTCGCCCGGTATGTGATTGGAGTCAAAATCGTGTTTGTATTTTCTGCGGAGTTGAAACAGTTCCCGGTTTATCTTCTGAGATTCCAGCCCCTTTTCCACCGCCAGAAGCAATTGCTCCAGATTTACCGGTTTACTCACGAAATCAAAGGCGCCCTGTTTTATAGCCGACACGGCGGTTTCGATATCTCCGAAGGCGGTCAGCATGATGACCGAGACTTCCGGCACTTCGTTCTTAATGTGTTGCAGCACTTCGATGCCGTTAATGTCGGGTAGTTTTAGATCGAGCAGCACAAGATCGGGCAGATTGCTGGTGACCAGTCGTAGAGCCTCCTCCCCGGTGGCCGCGGTTAAGGCTTCATATCCCTCATCCCGCAGGGTTTTTTCCAGAAACATCCTAATGGTGTCTTCATCATCCACCAGAAGTACTACTGGCTTCAATTTTCCCTCCCTTTACTGGTTTATTTACGGGCAAATATACTTTGAACCTGGTACCGGAATGCGGTTCGGACCACGCCGTGATTTTGCCTTGATGATGTTGGACGATACTGTGCGTGACGAACAATCCCAGGCCGGTCCCCCCTTTCTTCTTGGAAAAAAACGGCTCGAATATGTTCTTCATATCCTTTTCATCGATCCCCCGGCCGTTGTCCCGGATCTCAATACTGATCAGATCCTTTTCCTTTTCTCTTATAATATCCGGATCCTCTCCCCGGTAATTCCTCACTTCCACTTCGACCTTTCCCTTATCGTCCACCGCCTCCGCCGAATTTTTCAACAGGTTGATCATGACCTGGGTAACCTGGTCCGGATCCACCTCTACCAAGGAGAGATTATCTTCTATATCGCTGGTAAAATCAATTTTCTTATTGCTGAAAATTTCACTTACCGATTTGAAGCTTCGATCGATTATGGTCCGCAATTCTACTTGTTGATAGAGCAGGTCGCGGGGTTTGGCTACCTTGAAAAGATCGGTGATGATGCGGTTGAGTCGGTCAACTTCATTTAGGATAAAGGAGATGCTTTCCCGCTGTTCCAGCGTCAGCTTTTCGCTTCTGTTCAGGTACTGGATGCCGGCCGCTATACCGGTCAGCGGATTTCTGATTTCATGAGCGATGGCGCTGGTAAATCTTCCCAGCACCGCGAGCCTGTCCAGATGCCGGATCTCTTCCTCCATCCGCTTGATATCGCTGCGGTCGGCGAACAGGACGATGGGTCCTTGAATCTTCTTGTCCTCACCGATCAGGCGGGAGACGCTCATTCTGATGGGAATATGAATGCCGTCCAATCTTTTGAGATAGGCAGATTGAAAGGAAATCGGATTATTATCGTTCAGCACCCTGAGGATGGGCGCGGACACGCTCTTTCCCGGTTCACTGAAGATGAGCTCACCTATTTTCATGCCCAGCAGTTCGTTTTCCTCAATCTGGCACATTTCACGGGCGCTGCGGTTGGTAAAGGTGATATTTCCCTGCAAATCAGCTACCATCAATCCGTGCATCATGCCTTCAAATACCTTCTCCCTGAAGATTTCTTCCTGGCGAAGCTCCTGATAAAGGAACCAGTTCTCAATATTTGAACCCACCAGAGACCCTACCGTCTCCAGGGTCACCTGATCGATATTGGTCAAGGGCGCGGCCCGGTATCCATCAGTGACGATAAGGGCGCCGAGCAATGGTATCTCCGGGCAAGAAAGGCACTCGCTGCTGGAAAGGTATAGGTTGTTATTCTCCGAGGATCGTTCATCCCGGCCCTGGCGAAGCGGGCAATCCTCGGTCTTGTAGCATTTTTTCCCGTCGGTTGATTTCATCAAGGGAACGCAGATATAAGAAGACATGGTGCTGCCGGGGAAAAATTCTTCCCCCCCGATCCGGGGGAGCTTATGCATTTTTACGTCTTTGATGAGGAAAGCTTTCCCGGAAATGAAGGAGCTATATAGGGCCCCGTCTAAATCAGCGAGGTCGAAGTTAATCACCCTGCGGATTACCCGGGTCGATTTTTCAATGGAGATGATGACTTGAAAGCACTTTTTCTTCTTACGCAGGATAATGAACGCCGCTTCCTTGTATCCGATGCCTTGAGTTAGGTACTCGAAAACCGAATCCACCAGCTTCTTCTCGTCCAGGGAGCTTATGATGCTTCTCCCTATCTCCTTGAGGCTGAGTAACTGAATGTTTTTTTCCACCAGCTTGAAGAGCGATCTTTCCAGGTCGGTCAACAGGGTAAGAATCATCCGGTAGAATACATCGTCATGGGATCCCTTGATGTTCTCCTCGACGATCAGTCCCTCACTGCGCAGATTGCTGAGGCGTTTATGGATGGTGTTGATCTTTTTCTTTCGGTCCAGCTTCCGGTGATAGATCAAAAGCCAGGTAAATAGCGCTCCGGCCGGAATGGTCAGCCAGTTCCAGACCGGAACAAAAAATGACAGCACCAGCATGCCGGTGTAAAAAAGGGATAGCCATATAAAGTCATGTAATCTCAGCATATAATTACCCGCCTTTAAGTGTAATGCGGGAAGAGGAAGAGGTCAAGCTATTCCCTGTGGATTAGAACCTTTGCTTGGAAGGGGTTACGAATCCCGGCTGTCAGCAGGCGCCTTTTCCGGTCAAAACCACGGTGACCGTCTTGAAAAGGATCTTCAATTCCTGCATTAGCGAGAGATTCTTGATGTAGATCAAATCGTACAGGATCTTGTTTTTCATCATGGCCAGGCTCTGCGAATAACCGTCCTCGACCTGGGCCAGGCCGGTGATTCCCGGTTTTACCCTCAGCCGCAGCGGAAATTCCGGAACTTCCTGTTTGATCTGGTTGATGAAGAAAGACCTTTCCGGCCGCGGGCCGATGATGCTCATCTCACCTTTTAAAACGTTGATGAACTGAGGGATTTCGTCAATGCGCGTTTTCCGCATGAATATTCCCACCCGGGTAATCCGGGGATCGTTCGTGGTCGCCAGGGTAGGACCTGCCTTCTCGGCATCCTGGCGCATGGTGCGGAGCTTGTAAATGGCGAACGGTCTTCCGGCGTGTATATTCTTTCTCCGGTCGTTCTGCCGACGCCTTTCGAGGCCGTTGTGAAAATTCCCTGATCGCCTATCGAAACGCCGACGGTTAAGTCCGATACGCTCCTGCTTGAAGAATATCGGACCCGGAGACTCAATCTTTATCAGCACGGCCGCCACCAGTATAACCGGCAATAGCAAGATCAGCGAGATGCAGGCGAACAGAAAATCGAACGCTCTCTTAATGGTCCCCAAGTTTGCGGAGATCAGCGTCTCGGTGTTCTTTACCAATTCACCCAGATAACTTATTTCATCTATAACCGGATCAATGCTCCGGCCGTAATCAGTTTGGTAGGCGGTCGCGTAAGAACTGATTGCTGCTCTATTAAAAACTACCAAGCTTACTTCTTTCTACATTAGGATAAAATAAAGTTGCACAAATTTGGTTAAAAGAATCGCAAGAAATATGCCTTACAATGAAACCAAACCAGGATTTAACGAGATACCTGAGGTAATATCATAAACCTATGTTATATAAAGAAATAAACTGCCCGGCCAGGGCATGGTCCGGCCTTCTCCGGGAGGGCCCCGGACTGTTCATGGAGGCACAATTGTGGATTTTAACCCAGTTTGAATTTCAAGTTGGGGAATATTTCGCAGGAGTGCCTATTCCGGATGCGCCCGGCTATTCGGTCGATACCTCGTTGCTGCGCCGGTATTTCCCGCTCAGATCATATACCATCACCCGGTAATAGTAGGTATTACCGACCGTATCGATCCCCGTATCGTCAAAGAAGGTTTCCTCTCGATCCGTGATACTGACCACCAGCTGGGATGATATGGTGACTCCGGGCGCGGTCGCCCGGTAGACCCGGTATTCGGCAAAATCGCTTACCTGGCTGGTACTCCAGGTGAGGGTCAGCCTATCCGCTCCGATCGAGGTTATTTCGAACATGGTGACCGGATCCGGATAGGCGTCGAAGGTGCTGGCCGCGAATTCATCGCTGCCGGCGGTTTCCTCCAAATCGTTTACCACGAATATCTTATAATAGTATGTTTTTCCTTCTTTTAGGCCCGAGTCCGGGTACCCGGTCTGGGTGCGGTTGTCCAATCCCCGGATAAAGTGCTCGGCGGTTTCCTTAACTCCCGTCTGGTCGCTGCGGTAGATCCGGTAGGCTAGGAAATGAACTTCCGTTGATTCTTCCCACTGCAGGGTGATGCCGGATGTGGTGGAATCGATGACCCCGGTAAATTGCACCGCCGGGGGCGGGTCGGTGAAGGATATGGTATTATCCGCCTCCAACATCGGCGCCGCGTTGCCGGCTCTGTCGGTAAAACTTCCCGCCACTCCCAGATCGATTCCCCTTAAACTTGCCGGCAGACTGAAATCGATTTCATATGATCCGTCCGCCGCGGTAGCGTCCCCTCCCCTGCCGTCATCCCGTAACCGGATCTCTTCGCTCAGTCCCTCCAGTTCGAT